>NZ_JBIPPD010000327.1:0-2526 GCF_044368625.1 Flavobacterium sp.
TTCCCAACTTTTCCAACAAGCCGTTGGACCGGCACTTTATACTCGAAAATCACCTACAAATCGGCCATATAAAAAGTTGTTAATAACTTTAATTGCTTTACATAGGAACCCCTAGCTGTTAGCAGTAGGTTTTATTTTCTTTTATTTTGATTTAAAAACTTAACCAATTCACTAACTAGAGTAACTGGGTTTTGCTCGTGATATTTTTTATCTTTTTGTGCTTGATAAATTGTTTCAGCTCTTTCTATAGCTTTATCTTGAGATGCCTTTTCATCATTGTTTAGTTTTTCGTAAACCGATTTGCAAAAATTATATTTTTTCCCATCTTTTTCATAATTAATATTCCATTCTTTACTTAAGAATGAATAATAAAATGTTCGATGATTTTTATTGTCATTATATTGATAATGAAGATAAAACCACAATTCAAATGCGTCATTTGAATAGGCAATTTTATAACCACATTTTTCCCCCTTGCTAATAGCATTATCAAAATCAGCAAACTCTTCTTCACCTCTTTTAAAATCCATATCGAATACACACCAAACTTCCTCATATGTTATCGAACTATTTTTAACAATTTCTATGGTCGATTCTATCAATTTTAATTTACTTTCTCCTTTTAAATCAATTGCTTCAACAGTAAGTGTTAAAACTGGAAATGATTCAAAATATAATTTTTCAGTTTGACCTTCACAGATGATTAGAATTGTCTTTTTAACTTCTCTAGTTTCTATTTCATATACTGAAACCTTGGCTTTTTTTAGCCAAGGTTTTTGAGACTTAATGTCTGAAACTTTTATTGCTTTTGTTTTTTTAGGCATTTGAATCGGAATTTATTAATTTATCAAAATCTCCTAAAAAAGGAATTGCTCCATATTTACCTTGAATGTAATCTTTTTCAAAGGAAGCATTATTTCTAATTCCTTTAAACTCAACAAGAGAATACAAATGACTAGCGCCAAATTGGTCTTTTTCAACAAATTCAATTTGATCTCTTCTTAATATGTTAGAAGATAATAAGTTTGTATCGTGTGTAGTGAAAATTAATTGTGATCCAATGTTGGAAGTAGAATTAAATAATTCAACAATTTTTTTTGTTAATAATGGATGAAATCTTGCGTCAAATTCGTCAATTATAATTGGTCTATTATTCTGTAATGCTTCATAGATAAAAGGACTTAATTCAAATAGTTTTTGAGTTCCTTCTGATTCATTAGCAATAAATGGAAATGATTCATTTTCGACTGCTTTTAGATTTTCATCATATTTTTTTCTAAATGAGATTAATAATTTTTTCTTTTTCTCTTTTGTTGATTCTTTTTTTGTTTCATCATCATTCTCTTTAGAATCAATTTCAGGAACATCCATAGCATCGATGTCTTCAATACCTACATCACCATATTTTAAAAAATTGACGATATACTTTTTCTTTTCACTATTTGTAATCGCATCTCCAGCAAACTTATACATTCCTTGATGTCCTAATCCGCTGATGACCATTGTTGAACTGATAGCATTGATTAAGTCTTTTGATAATTTGCCAAAGCCAAAAGTCGCAAGTGTTGATAGAAATAATGAATTATTTCTAAAAATTTCATTTTCCTCTGTTTCTTCTTCAAATAAGCTGACTAATTTATATCCTTCATTATAATTTGTTTTATCTAGTTCGATGATATTTTTTCCTTCTCGGATGAATAAGGGAATTTCTCTCTTTTTTGGAGTTGAGTACAGCCATTCTGCATAGACTTTTTCATCATCCACTTCAAATCCATATCTATATTTGACATTATTATGCCAAAAAATTAGTTGAAAAAAACTTGGTTTGTTTTCTGTTTCTGTTGATAATCTGAAAGAATCCACTAAATACAAAATATCTTCATCTTTAATTGAAGTTTTAATGATTCTAATGAATGTAACCAACGCTTTAATAATATTGCTTTTGCCACTTGCATTAGCACCATAAATAGCTTTAGTTTTTAAAAAAAGATTAGAATTTTCATCAATAACATTATTGACATCAATATCTTTATTATTTGATTTGATTTTTGCAGCGGCTAAATTTAAAGTTTGGATTTCTTTAAATGATTTAAAGTTGCCAAAACTAAATTCTTGAATTTTCATCTTATTTTAAAATTTGTAATTATTATGCAAATATATGAATAAGAATTGATTTTTTATCTAATTAACGTTTTTTTAGTATTACTGCTAACGTTTTGTGGCTTTGCAAGGTTTGGGGAAAGCCTTCCCAATTTTTTGTTTTAAGACCGAGCCACAACAAGTACAAGACCAACTTTCAATTGAGCCTAAAGCCCAAATCTTGTAAAACCGCTGTTGAACTAAACCTACCGGTAGCGTGTTACCTGAAAATTTTAGTCCTTTGTAAAATTAATTAAAAATTAAATGTATATCCGTAATTGCTCATATTTTTGTATATTTGTTTGATAGATAAATTATTGGGTATGAATATTTTTAGTTTTGGAGTCGAATTTAGTAGTGAAGCCAATTGTATTGCGCATTTTAAAG
>NZ_JBIPPD010000326.1:0-2526 GCF_044368625.1 Flavobacterium sp.
AACTTACAACGGTCAGCCACTTCCTGCAACTGATTACTGGTTTACGATCAATTATCAAGAAGCTGGAATTAATAAAGAGTTTAGAGCACATTTTTCATTAAAACGTTAACCCCAATGAATTTTAAAAAAGGATATTTAGTACTATTATTGTTCATATCACAAATTTCATTTTCACAAGAAGGAATAGCCACTTATTCGGATTATTTATCGGATAATTATTATTTAATTCATCCCTCGATGGCGGGAGCTGCTAACTGTGCAAAAGTTAGAGTTACAGCGCGTCAACAATGGTTTGGAAATGACAACGCACCTGCTTTACAAACAGCCAGTTTTAATGGTCGAGTAGGTGATCAATCGGGTGCTGGTATTATTTTATTCAACGACGAAAATGGTTTTCATTCTCAAAGAGGATTTAAAGTGACTTATGCACACCACATTATGTTTTCTCGTTCTGATGTAGATTTGAACCAACTTTCGTTTGGTATGAGTGCTGGTTTGGTACAAAGTCAATTGGATCAAAGTCAGTTTGAAGGATTTGACCCAATTATTGACGGAGCCATTCAAAAAGATTCTTACTTTAATGTGGACATAGGAGCTTCTTATAACTACCTAGAATTTTACACCCATTTCACCGTTAAAAATGTGCTTGCAAGTAGAAGAGATATTTACACAGAAGTAGAGTCGGATAACTTGAGAAAATATTTGCTAAGTGCCGGTTATGTTTTTGGCGATAGCGAAATGCTACAGTGGGAACCATCTTTCTTGTTTCAATTGACGGATCAAACCAAAGAAAAATTAATTGACTTGAACGTTAAATTGTATAAGGATTTTGATTTTGGAAAGTTGTGGGGAGGTGTGTCGTACCGAAGAAGTTTTGACGCTACTCAGTATTTAGATAATGGTACAATCGAAACACAACGCTTACAATATGTTACGCCATTGGTTGGTTTGAACTACAAAAATTTTGTTTTTGCATACACGTATTCACACTTATTAGGCGATGTGAAGTTTGACCAAGGTGGTTTTCACCAAATTACTTTAGGAATCAACTTATTCTGTCAAAGAGAGAAGTGGGATTGTAATTGTCCTGCTATCAACTAATACATTAAAATATTATTTCATAAAGTCCCGCATTTTGTCGGGACTTTTTTAATACCAAAAATGATGATTATAAAAGCGGTTAACGGAAAAGCACCTCAAATTCCAGCAGATTGTTACGTGGCGGAAAACGCTACTATTGTGGGAGATGTAACTTTAGGGGCAAATTGTAGTGTATGGTTCAATGCGGTAATTCGTGGCGATGTCAATCAAATCACTATCGGAAATAAGGTCAATGTTCAAGATGGAGCAATCATTCATTGTACGTACCAGAAGCATCCCACAGTGATAGGAAACAATGTTTCTATCGGACACAATGCCATCGTTCACGGTTGTATTGTTGAAGATAATGTCTTGATTGGGATGGGAGCGATTGTGATGGATAATTGTATTATTAAAAGCAATTCGATTATTGCGGCTGGAGCTGTAGTCACTCAAAATACTATTGTGGAATCGGGTGTTATTTATGCAGGAGTGCCCGCTAAGAAAGTTAAGGAAATTAACCAATCAAATTTTGCTGGAGAAATTGACCGTATTGCAACCAATTATGTGATGTATTCGAGTTGGTTTAAAGAGTAATATCTAGTTCTTTAAAAATCCTTCTCAATAACATCATAACTGCCGTTCAAAATCTCTTTTAAAACTTTTGGATTACTGTTAGTATAAAACGTATGAAACAAAGCAGATGCAGTGTTAAAGCCTACATTTTGTTGTAATATGTATTGAGTTTGTCTGGCAACAGCTTCTCCAGAATCGATAATCTGAATACCGGGAGGCAAAATTTTCTTTATTTGAGGAATCAAATAGGGGTAGTGACTGCAACCTAAAACCAAATAATCGATATTAGCTGCGATCATTGGTTGTAAATAAGTTTGCAACAAATCGTTCATTTCTGGGGAGTCAATATCTCCGTTCTCGATGAGTTGTACCAATCCGTAACCCACTTGTTCTACAAATTTGATGTTTTGATATTGGGCGAGGCTTTTATTGAATAAAGCACTATTCAATGTGCCTTTTGTGGCCAAAATACCTATCGTGTGCGTTTTTGAATGCAAAGCGGCGGGTTTAATAGCTGGTTCAATACCGATAAACGGGATGTTGTATTTCTCGCGTAACTCTTTAATGGCATTTGTCGTGGCGGTATTGCAAGCTACGACAATGAGTTTGCAATTTTGTTCCAATAAAAGTTCGACATTTTTACAACTTAATGCCACAATTTCTTCCTTGGATTTCTGGCCGTATGGCGCGTTTTTACTATCTGCCAAATAAATAGTGCTTTCGTTTGGCAACAGTCGATGAATGGCACTCCAAATGGATGTTCCTCCAATGCCTGAATCAAAAAGTCCAATGGGATTATTGTTAATCATAAAACAAATATAAAAAAAAACTGCTCAAGCTTTTAAAAACTTGAACAGTGATTCATTAAAA
>NZ_JBIPPD010000328.1:0-2517 GCF_044368625.1 Flavobacterium sp.
TATGTTGCATGTTTAAAAATACGATTTTTGTATTTTGTATGCAAGTTTTTTAGTTATATTTGTTAATAAGATTACTTCGTCAGTTCGCTATCGCTCGGGTGTGAGGTTTTTTCACAGTCTGACGTTAGCCGTCAGTGTAGCGAACCGCAAAACCGACAGACATACCAACAAATAACAGAAATAAAAATCGTAAATTTGCGAATTAACGAATTGACAATAAATTAATGGCTAAAAAATCACAGAATACAAATTTAACTCTTGCAAAAGCAAATAAGAAAGACGAGTTTTATACTCAACTATCTGATATTGAGAAAGAGTTAAAACATTATAAAAAGCATTTTAAGGATAAAGTTGTACTATGCAATTGTGATGACCCAAGAGTTAGTAACTTCTTTCATTTTTTTTCATACAACTTTGAAAAATTCGGACTTAAAAAACTTATTGCGACTTGCTATAAAAGTCAAGATATGGACTTGTTTAGCCAAAATGCTTCTGAAAAAGCCATTTATTTAGAATATGATGGCGACAAGAATGGCGACAACGTTCCAAACCCAGAAGAAATTGGAATTAAACACTTACAAGGCGATGGAGATTTTAGAAGTGCTGAATGTATTGAACTTTTAAAACAAGCCGACATAGTTGTTACAAACCCACCATTCTCACTTTTTAGAGAATATGTTGCCCAACTAATTGAATACGACAAAAAATTTGTAATTGTTGGACATCAAAACGCAATTACTTACAAAGAAATTTTTAAGCTAATTAAAGAAGATAAACTTTGGCTTGGCTTTGGTTTTACAGGCGGTGCAGGACATTTTATAAACACACAATACGAAGATTACGCAACAGCAGGCGACCATAAAGAAGGAATGATAAGAGTTTCGGGCGTTCATTGGTTTACAAACCTTGACATAAACAAGCGACACGAAGATTTAATACTATTTAAAAAATATTCACCCGAAGAATTTTCTACTTATGAAAACTTTGACGCAATTAATGTTGATGTTACAAAACAAATACCAGTTGATTACAGTGGCATAATGGGTGTTCCAATAACATTTTTAGACAAATATAATCCTGACCAATTCGAGATAATCGGTTTGGGAATTTCAAATTCAGGTATTGAAGTTGGTGTTCAACCATACAAGTTAGAACACAAAAAATACAGAAAAGAAATTCAAAAACGTGGTGCAGTTGATGGCGACTTATATATGATGAAAAATAACATTGTAGAAGTACCATATGCAAGAATTTTAATTAAGAATAAAAAACTATGAACATAGAACTTAAAGAAATAACGATAAGAGAATTATCTACCGACTTTGAAGATAACGCAGAAAATGGTGTTGTTGGCTTTGGTGGCAAGTTGGACATTCGTCCACCTTATCAACGTGAATTTATTTACAAGGACAAACAACGTGATGCAGTAATAAATACAATTATAAAAAACTTTCCTTTAAATGTAATGTATTGGGCAGTTCGTGAAGACAGAACTTTTGAAGTAATTGACGGACAACAAAGAACTATTTCAATTTGTCAATATGTAAACGGAGATTTTGCTTATCAGAGCCGTTATTTCCATAATCTGAAAAATGACGAAAAAGAACAAATCTTAAACTACAAACTTATGGTTTATGTTTGTAGTGGAACAGAAAGCGAAAAATTAGAATGGTTTGAAACCATAAACATAGCAGGAGAAAAATTAACTCCACAAGAACTGCGAAACGCAGTTTTTACAGGTAGTTGGGTTTCTGATGCTAAAAGATATTTTAGTAAAACAGGTTGTGTAGCTTTCAATATTGGAAGTGATTATTTAATTGGTTCGCCAATTAGACAAGAATATTTAGAAACTGCAATTGGTTGGATAAATAACGATGATAGTAATGACGGCATAAAATTATATATGGCTAAACACCAGCACGACCCTAACGCAACTGCATTGTGGATGTATTTTCAATCAGTAATTACTTGGGTTGATGCGACTTTTACGAACAAGCGTAAAAAGTTTATGAAAGGTATTCAGTGGGGTTTCCTATACAACAAATATAAAGATGTTGTTTACGACACAAAAGCAATAGAAGAAGAAACTGCAAGATTAATCGCAGACGATGACGTTGAAAAAAAGAGCGGAATTTACGCTTATATTTTGACACGAGACGAAAGACATTTAGGAATTAGAACTTTTTCGGACAGTATAAAACAAAAAGTTTACGAAAAACAAAAAGGAATTTGTGCAATAAGTAAAAAACATTTTGACATTTCAGAAATGGAAGCCGACCACATTACACCTTGGCGTTTAGGTGGTAAAACAATAGAAGAAAATTGCCAAATGTTGAGCAGAGAAGAAAACAGAAGAAAGAGTGGCAAATAGCGAAAAACAAAACACCGAACGGCTAACAGCCGTAGCTGTTGCACAACACTTCAAAAAAACAAACTTTTCAAAATAATCATAAAAACCAACCTCTTTAGAAGTGATTTTAAAGAGGTTGTTTTTTTAGTTGTAACTTAAGATTGTGA
>NZ_JBIPPD010000330.1:0-2506 GCF_044368625.1 Flavobacterium sp.
CCAGCACCTCTCCAAAATCCTGGCCGGGCTTGGCGTGGTCCTGCTCGCCACCGCCAGCCTGCTCGCCCAGGCCGCCAGCCCAGAGCCCAAGTACCTCTATCTTAACTGCAACGACGACAGTAGCCGCGAAGTCGAAGCAGTGATCGAATACGTGAACGAGCGCTTCGGCGCACTCAACCGGACCTCGCCGCTCAAGGTCGGTGTCTCAGTGATCTACACGCCGGATACGTTCTACTCGCCCAACCTATCGAGCACCCCGTTCCGCGAGTGGGGCCGTGACGAGGATGCCCTGCGCCAGCGCCTGATCCGCCACCTCGAGTTCGCCCGATCCCGGGAGGTGCCGCTGCTCATCCAGGTGGATATCGAGCGCTATGTCTCACCCGATTTAGTCAACTGGCACGATCCCGCCCTGCCTGGCTATCACGCCGAGTCCAACCTCAAGAACGTCGAGTGGTTCGGCTGGCCGGCAAGCTCCCCTGCGAATGCCTCTGGCTACGCGCCCCGCCTGACCTGGCGGAATTGGGGCAAGATTATCCCCGTGCCCCCCTCGCCCAACCTGATGAGCCCGGTCTTCCGCGCCCGCGCCAAAGCCCTGCTCGAGCCGCTCATCGAGGAGGTCCGAAAATGGGAAGCGGCATTACCCGCCGCCCAGAAATACCTTTTCGGCGGCTGGCGCGTGGGCTGGGAGACCTCGCTCAACAACAGCGAGCTTTACCACACCGGCACCAACGAGGCCTACGCATCGATCCTCGCCCAACCTGACAGCGCGACTAATTCCGCTATCATCGCACTCCTCGCCAGACCGATCCAAACCCTAGGCTACAACGGTCTACGCACCGCCGGGTTGTATAAGGAAAGCGATGGCTCCCTCACCGACACCTCAGGAAACCTACGCCCCCTGGCGGAGGAGAAGATGAACCAGCTGCTCGGCATGTACCTCACTGAGTTCAGCAAGCTGGCCGTCGACCGCGGCCTGCCGCGTTCCAAAATTTATGTGCACGCGCTGCGCGGCCTGCCGGCGCTGGTGATCAATCCCTACGCCAATCCGGGTATAACGGGGACCGGCCGGGTCGGCTTTGCCCTTGAAGGTTCCGATAATACAGTGACCCCCGGGGAGCCCTCGGTGCGCACCAACGACAGGGCTTTTTCCGGCGCGATCTCCCAAGCCATGGGCACCGCCCAAGCCACCGGCTACAGCCTCGGCGAAATTCCTTTCCCGAACGACATATCCACCCCCTACACGCTCTTACGATCCGGGCAACCGGTGACGTACACCTACACGGAGCCGGCCTATGAGCGCTGGAAGCGTTTCCTCGACGGCAATTTCCGCAGCATCGACAGCCTGCGCTTCGCCAGCATCTACAACTTCGAATCGGTCATGAACCAGCTCGGCGCCGAGCGGGCGATCATGGAGTTCTCGGCCCGCCCGCCCGCCTCGCCGCTGCTCAACAGCGACTTCGCCAGGCCCGAGGGCTGGAGGAATGGTGCCGGATTGAATAACTGGGAAACGGTTAGTTCCACGCCTCCCGTTTGGAGACAGGTCAATCCTTTGAGCCTGAATTCCGTGATCCGACTCGGCCCCGAACGCACCCTCGACCCGGGCTTTTCCCAAGCCAGCACGCGCACCGTGGCCTCCGTGCAGTTCACCAATATTCAGCAAACCTTCGTGGACGGTTTCAAGACCGGGGACCGGTTTCGGCTCACCTTCGACTGGCGGCAGAAGGCCGCGGGGCTCACCGCCAACGCCCGCATCTTTGCCGTCGTAGCCGGCCGCATCGACACGGCCAATCCAATTTGGAGCTTCAGCGACACTGCCAGCGTGGCCCCGGCCGCCCCGGCATGGCGCAGTCTCACCGAAGCGGACCCGGTTGGTTGGAGCCGCCCAGTCCCGGCAGACACCGAGGCGCTGCATATCCAGCTCAGCAACAGCAGCTGCGACCTGCCCGTATTCTTTTCACGCGTGCGCCTGGTCCGGGCCACCGCCGACGACCTCAACCAAGCCCCCGCCTTCACCGGCTTGGTGAATCGGGTCCTCGCCCCCGCCGCTGCCAACACCGTAACCCTGCACCCGATTGCGCTCAACGATGACCGCACCCCGCTCGCCTCTCTCGTGCTGACCGCCCGCTCCAACAACGAGCGCGTAGTGCAGGCCACCATCAGCTACGACGCCACCCGGCGCCAGGCCGTCCTGCGCCTCACGCGCCTGGCCGGGGCCACCGGCCTGGCCGGCATCACCGTCACCGCAACCGACGCCGACCAAAAAACCGCCACCGGGTGGTTCTTGGTCGAGGTCACCCCAAACCAACCGCCCCTGATCGGCGTGATCGCCGACCAGCAAACGGAACCCGCGTCTACCCTCACCGTTCCCGTGAACGTGTCCGACCCCGACCTCACTGACAACGCCGGGCTGGTGGTGACCGCCAAAGTCTATCGCAAGGATGCGACCCGCGACCCGGACTGGGGCAACGGCGACGGGCGTCTGCTGATCACCGGCACCGGTTCCACC
>NZ_JBIPPD010000126.1:0-9463 GCF_044368625.1 Flavobacterium sp.
TCCTCTTGTAATTTACTCAAACAACTTATCGATAACTCCATAAGTGTTGACGGCATGTAATCGGTTCTGTTCAACACGGGGTTCATTGTTGGCTTTTCAAGCCCAACGAACCCCTAGCTGTTGTGCGTAGTTCTTGTTATTTTTTTTTACAATATATTTTACTGTCTTTAAGTTTAAAACCAACGCTTGAATATAAATTTATTGCAGCCAATCTATGGTCTTCGGTAAAAAGAAGTATTTCAGAAAGTTGTTTTTCTTCACCTACTTCAACTAATAAGTTTATTAGTTTTCTTCCTATTCCTTTTCCACGTGAAGCTGAGTCTACAACTACATCTTCAATCCAACCCTTGTTTCCAGATATAACTTTGTAAGTACACATTAATGCAATTCCAATTATTTTATTATTATCCTCACAATAAGCAACTGTAATTTGGTTTTTCTCATTCAATATTTCTTCAAGATCTAACTGAACTTTGTTTGGACTTAATTGACAGAATAATTCAGAAACTTGCTCTTTTATGTCTATGTTTAAATCATTTTTGTTTAAAATAGCTGTCTTCATTTCTTTTTATATGTTTTAAAAAATACAATTTTATTGATTTATTTTTTTATTTCAAATTTTGAATTAAAGTTATAATTTTCAAGTAACGCGGTAGAATTACGCACAACGGTTTGGCGCTTGGCGAAGAAGCGGATTTCGAAGCACTAAACTATCTGCCAGTACTGAACTTGATACAAAGTACAAAGCTTCATTTAAGCACTGAACCCGCTTTTTTGCCAAACGCCTGTTATCGCTTCGGTGTTCTTTTTCGTCCGTTGGTTTGTCGGTCGTTTTGGTTGTGCGGT
Organism: Flavobacterium sp.; assembly: GCF_044368625.1. GTDB lineage: Bacteria > Bacteroidota > Bacteroidia > Flavobacteriales > Flavobacteriaceae > Flavobacterium. The sequence continues at coordinate 847 of NZ_JBIPPD010000126.1, forward strand.
TGGACAGACACACTCTTTGCCAAGCTTTGGTTGTAGCGTTGGCTTGTGCGGCTTGGCAATGTGTGTGGCTGTGAAGGGTTGGCATTTTGTTTATATCATTCAAAGTTTAAAATCCATATTTTTCTTCTCGTTTCTTAAATGCATCTTCTCCACCTTCAAGAATATCACAAACGTGTTCTCGAATACCCATACTTTGAAGAATAATCCTTTGTGAATCGCCTTTTTTGATCGAGTGTTCTAGTGAACCTGTTACATATTCAAAGTCATATACTTCATTAGTTCTGTCTGTATCTTGTCCACTTTGATTTGCAACAATAACTTCTTCGGCATCTGCACCAACCACAGCATTAGGATTATGAGTTACAATAATAATTTGTCTTTGCTTCTTTTTCTCTTTTAAAAAACTAACAAGGTCATTATAAACAGAACGGTTATCTAAATCGTCCTCAGGTTGGTCAATTAAAATTGGCCATTGTTGATTATTTTTCTCAATGATTATTTTTAACAGAACCAAGTTCCTTTTTCCGGGAGACATTTTTTCTAGTGAATCATTTTTGTATGAGACAAAGAAGTCCAAGAAGAAAAAGTCTTCAATTAATACACTAAATATTTCCTTTGCTGAAATGCTCTTGTAAGTTTTTAATTTGCCATTGATTACATTTTTTAGAATGTCCTTTAAGGTTGAGATATAATGTTCAAAGTTTTGAAATTCATAGAAAAACTCATTTTCATTATTCTTTAAAGAATCGTATTGCTTTCTTAAATCTACTTTTTGTATATGAGATTTTACTTGTTCAGAAAACTTTTCGTTATTAAACGCTAACTTAACATTGATTTGAACTTCTTTAAGTTCTTCCTTTGCTTTCAATAATGCTTCTTGGTATGATTTATACGAAGTATATATCTGCTCATACTCAACGAAAATTTTATCAAAAGACGTTTTTAAAGATTTCTGTTTTTCGTTCAGTAGTTTTTCTTGAATTTCAATTTGACGAATTTTTTCTTCTTCTTCCTTTAATTGCTTGATTTTTGTTTGTAAAATTTCTTGTTGTTTTATGTTTGATAAGAGAGGTTCGAGCTTTAATTTTATATCAGATATTTTCGCCTTTATTTCTTCAATTCTTTTAAGAATTACACCATCTGGTTTGGTTAGTGAATCAATGCCTTCAATGAATGATTTTTCAATCCCATTAACAAACTCAAAAGCTTTATTAAACTCAGCTGTAACAAAATCAGTATTTAAATAATTTTGATGTTCTTCTTTAATTGATTTGAACCTTTGAACTAAGTCATTAGATTTGTTTTTGAATCCATTTACAGATTCAATATCCGATACTATACCTGAGAGTTCTTTTTGGAGTTTTTCTTCCTCATTAGTTAACTCTTGCAAAACTTTGGATTGTTCTTCAGAAAGCGTTGATTGCTTACGTAAACTTTCAATTTCTGCTTTGAGTTGTTCAATGTATTTGAGAATACCTGATTTATCACCTTTCTCTTTTAAATTTTGTCTTTGAGATGAAATGTCATCAAAATAGCCAAAGAAATCATTGATTAATGATGATATAAATTTCAGTTTTTCGTGTGAAGTTTCCTTTGTTTTCTCTTCCTGCTTTCTGCTATCCTCATCCGATAATAAAGTTTCTCTTATGAAATTGTTCAAACTCTTTTTATCATCAAGATTTTTCTTTTTTGATAAACTTGATAGATAATGTTGAGGGATATATGTAATTTGTCGTTTGCTTGATGTTTCATTATTATCTTGGAGTTTGTTTTCTCCATCATCTTTCCATTTAACTTTAAAATCAAAATCAGAATCCTTTTCAAAGTCATAGATTAAATTTGGGTTATCCAATTGATTAATCTTTTCACTAACTTGCTGTGGATCTATTGCTTTTGCAATATGATACAGCAATAAAGATTTACCTGTGGATTTGCCCCCAATTATTGCAGTGAGGTTTTGATTAACCAATATTTCTTCTGAACTGAATTTTGGGAAAGTGCGACTATCTAAAAAACTAACATTATCAATTAGAAAATAAGGTCTTTTTTCCTCTGGCTTTGTAGGCTGTATGACAACACGTTCTGCTGGTTCAAACTTAATTTGGTAGAGTCCATTGAATGTTAAGTCTGCTTTAATCCATAATGGTCTATCTATGTTTTTTTCAAATAGTTCATCAAAACTATGTGCGTCAGAACCCCAAATACAAGGTTTTAGAGATTTAAATTCTTTGATAAACTCTGACTTTTCATCATAAGTACTGCCAAGCCCCCAATTAATGGTTTTTGGATTAGCACAAAAAAAGCAATCTGATTTTTGTATCAATACTTTTCTCGTTTGATGACCTTGAGAATTCCAACTCACTTTACTTAAATCCTCGTCAGTTGGTAAAGCGATTAAGTATTTGGATTCAAATAGAGTAGGTTTATCATTTAATATTGTGCAGATTTGGCTATCAGATACAACGGCATTCATCATACCTACATACATATCCGAATTATCTTTGAACTTTGAATGCTCTTGTCTTAATTTTTCACCAAGCCTTTGTAAATTATTTATTTTTAATTTCCACTTTTCGTCTGTACTTTGGGGGTTGCCTTCATAAACAAAATCAATTTCGTGTAAAAAATTTTCTTCTATATCACTGATGCTTACTTTATCTGAAAAGATTACGTGAAAATTTACCCTGTTATCATTTACTAGTTTATCTAATCTAAATTCTATGTTCGGTAAAAGAAGAATTTTGTTTATTCTTTCAATTTCTTCTCCACTGAATAGTTGTTCCATTTTCACAGAATTTTCCAAATATTCAGTTCTAATCTTTTTGTAACCATCTATACTGAAATAGTCAGTTATTCCAATTCCCCAAATATCGTGTTCAATTGCTTTTTTAAACATTTTTTGAACGTAAATATCCCAATCGTTACCGAAACCATTGTTCAGTATTGAAAATGGAGTGTGAATATGTAAATCCCATTTACGCCACTCTGAACCTCTTGGAAAATTTGAATATTTCATACTTGCTTATAATTTATTATTCTGCCATTGGTTTTATCATTTTTTCAATAAACTCGATCTCATCTTGATGCAATTTATATTTTGCATATAATTGTTGGTCAATTTCAGAAATTGATTTTGTCCAATCTATTTTCGAGTTTTTTGAAAAGTCTTGAAGCGGGACATATTTCCATACATCTTTATTATTGTCTTGGGTTACTTTCAATACTCCTAGCATTGAACGAACAAATTTTGTCTTAATATACTTCAAACAGGATTCGGCTTCTTTAATTGTATTAAATGCTCCGATACTTATGAATGACTGAGTATATCCAGTTCCTACCTTTCCAATTACAGGTTCGCCAATTAAGGCAGTCGGTACAACCTCTCCTAAAGCTCCTGAACCATTACTTTTGGGAAGTAATACCTTGAACTTATTTGTATTTTTGTGTTCTTCAATATATTTAGCTGGGATAAAACGATAAGTTCTATTGTTTTTAATTAAACCAAAAACACAAATATCATTTTTGCTTTTGGGTTCTTCGGTGAATATTGACAATTGGTCAAAAATTGAAGTTGTTAATCGTTTCTCTCTGCCATCACTGCCGATAATATTTTTATAAGTTGGATAGTCTCTATAAAGTGATTCTAAATCAAATTTATTCTGAGTATGTATTTTGCTGTCTATTGACTCAAAGTCTGTAGCTTTAATTACATTCAGTAGAATAGAATTAATTTCTTTAAACTTTGAAAAAACACCAATTTTTTCAAAGTTTTGTTTTTTGTCTCTTAAGGTAATTGTTATTCCGCCCATTAAGTTAACCTCAGGAAATGCATCACTGCTTTTACTGAAATAAGATTGTACTTTTAAGTGTTTGTCATCTAACATCTTCCTATTCCATTGACTTGGCGTTTTACCTGCATTGAAAAGAAATCTACCAGGGGTTACAAGCACAACTTTTTCACTTAACTGATAAGCCATATCCATAAAAAGATGATAAATTGGATTATCGCTTGTTCCTTCTCTTCTATCTTGATAAGGCGGATTGCCTACAATTACATTGAACTTCATAAGCTTGTTGTTTATATTAATGGTTTCATCTTTTATCAAATCATTTTCTTTGATTAAATCTAAGGATGTATAATTATGTTCAATTAGGTTTACATCTAATTCGAGCAGTCTGTACACTTTTCGAGTGAACTCATAAGTAAGTTTTGAAGTTGGTATTGAATAAAATTTACTTGCCGTTTTCTTACCGAATTTTTTAAACACGGCATAAACAAATTCCCCCTGTTTAGAAGCAATGTCCAATAGAAATGTTGAATCTGAAATAGATTTTTCAGACAAAGAATTAATCATCATTTCTGTTATATTTTCAGGTGTTACCACCTCCCATTCAGAAAGACGACCAAACTTTTTCATTGCATTGCTCGCTCTTTTTATTGGTGAAATTGCGGAATCGTTGGCTAATGAATTAATGTTCTGAATTTTATAATCTAATTCGCTTAAAATAAATGGGTTGATGTGATTTTGAAACAAATCAAGTATTGTGGTTTCAAGACTTAAATTTGAAGCTATTCGCAAATTATCAGCATTATCCTTGATGTGAATAATGATTTCTTGCAGTGATTTAACTCTTGAATCTGTCAAAAATGCAAAGAATAAAATTCTTGCATAATACATTGCAAACTGACCTTTGTAGTCATTTACAGCTTCATCATCTTTTGATTTGGATTTTGCATTTTCTTCATTTTCATCATCTTCATTTTCAGCAGAATCATCTATATCAAGTTCATCTCCTTCGCCTTCTGAAGGTTTAATTTCAATGCCTTGGCGAGAACCAATTTTTCCTTGTCTTTCAATTTCAGCTTTGATTGCTTCAATATCCAATAAAGAATAATCAATGGAAATAGTTGTAGCTTCATCAAATACACTTCTACTGCTTGAATATTGACGAACAGCATCCAAAATATCTGCTGGCTGTATTTGAACAATTTTATTATTGTTTAAAACTACAATCGGAGATATTTCAAGTTCTTTTCGGATTCTGTCCTCTAACTTGCTGTTTCCGTTCGATTCCGTATTTACATTGTAAATCTGTGATTTATGTTCCTGCATTTGGAACATTCTATTAGGGTTAAAGTCCACCAACAAAGTTTGTGGTTTCATATTGAATTTGACCACATCACCATTCGGCTCTTTGAAAATTTTTATGAACTGATTTTGTAAACGAAAAATTGCCTGGTCGTATTCTTGTGGTGAAGCCGTGTCTTTTAGGTAAAGCATAGTATCCCATTCAGGAACAGTGCTACCAGTAAGCATTCTATTTACTGTAAAAGTGATTGTTTTTACATTCTCACTTTCACATTTTTTGATTTTAGTTTGAACTGCTTGTGTGTCTTTGAAGGTTTTTTCGTTCTCAACTCCAGAGATATTTATGATTTCGTAATTACTAAGATGTTTAAACTTATTGTTCTTGATTAATTCCTCCAATGCGTCACAAGATGCTCTGTAAGGCAAAACACAAACGATATGACGACACATTTTGCCCTCTTTTATTTTATCGTAATCTAAGAAACTCAATAAATTGGCATCATCTTCTGAGCCGTCTATAACTTTTAGCAAGTCAAGAATTTCCTTTTCGTACTTGAATTTTTTATGTAGTTTATTTTCCTTGTCTATGGTTATTGATTGCGGTCTAAAAAGTTCTGAAAAAGCATAGGTTACACCATTCTTTTTCATTTCTTCCATTTTCTTTCTGGATGATTCATTTGGATTAAAAGCAAAACGAATCATTTGAGGAAAACCATAATAAGGATTATCCCATTCTTTGATTTCGTCTTTGTTTAGATTTTCTAAATCCCATTTTTCTTGGTCTTCTGCAATGTTTGTGAATTGATAAAATGCTATGATGTCGTCATTTGTAAACTCGCTATTCATCAAAATACGATAAGGAGTTCCAGAAAGATGAATGCGAATTTTCGCATTAAAAACTTTATTGGTAATTTCTAAATCGTCTAAAGTATTGTCATTTAGTTTTAATTCACTTTTTATTTCTTTGGTACTTAAATTTTCCTCTTTTAGGACTTTTCCGTACTCGGTTGCTCTCGCTCCAAAATGTGTTTCATCAATTAACAATAAGTCAATTTGATTTTCAAATACTTCTTTGTGTTTTGATTTGATTTCATCACCTTGCAAGTCTTGTAAGGTCAGAAATAAAACGATTTTTTCTTTTGCCTTTTGCTTTTCGGCAATAATCGTATCGCTTGTTAGGAGAGAAGTACTATCTAAAAAACAATAGCCATCAAATTTAATATGACTTTCAACCGTTTTTTTCCATTCTTCTTTTACATCAGCTTTTGCAGAAACTACAACCACCAGTTTAGCCCCCATTTCAACAGCACAACACATTGAGGTGAATGATTTGCCAAAACGCATAACTGCATACATCAGCAAATTTGTTCTGCCTTTTTTTATGGCTTCCCGAAAATTGTCTACTGTCTTTTGTTGATTAGGTCGTAGTGGATATTCTTCAGTTCTTGTGTAGGTATGAGTAATGGGAATATGACTTTCGTCAAAACGATAATACTGATATTTTGATTCGTTTTTTTGATGTCCACTTTTTATATCCTCTATGGCTTCTTGTAAGTCTGCTTCTGTTGCGTTTTCAAAAAACTCATTTGAGTAATATGGGATTCCTTTTAAAGCGTTAGGCTTTAATCGACTTCTTTTTAATTCACTTTCGAGAAAAAAATGAACTGCATAATCTCTGAAAAAAGTTTCGTCATCAACTTTTGCAACATTTCCAAATTTCTTTTCAAGGTTAGGAAAGTGTTTACGCCATTCATTCAACCTCATTTCAATTGGTCGATAGGTGTCGCCAACTTTTAGATAATTCGGTATTGTTTCGGTTGTAAAAGCATAGATTTGAGGTTCAACTCTTCCAATTATAATATTATTGAGTACATCTACATTTATATTGTTTACTTCTGCCATATTTATTTCTTTAACAGGTCAATGAACCTTATTATTTTACCTGTTTTATCTGTTTCTTTATCTTTTTCCTCCCAATCCATAATGTTGCAATAAATACCATTATGAAATTTGATGTTTTGAGTTTCACAGCCTTTGCATTTCTTTATTTCTGTTTTAGTTTCAAAAAAATCTGAAATTTCTATAATTTCATCTTTACAACTGTTTGGAACAACAGCTTTAAGTCCGTCCATTTGCCAGATATTCCAAGAAATAATTTGTGCAATATTTTGTATAGATTCAATAGATGGCTCTGTTTCAAATTTATATATGAAGTTTTCAATAAATGTTATAAGTAAAGCTTCACGAGCTAAAAGCAAACTATCTCCTTGCCATTCAAATCCATAAGTATTTTTATATGCGATTTCAGCAGCTTTAAGCCATTCATTAATTAAATCTGTATTTTCATTAACTATTCTTAATTTTCTATCTAAAAGACCTACTCTATTTTCAATCTTAATAAATTCTCCTGTTGTTGTGTCATATCTGCTAACAAGATACGGTGCTTCTCCGCAAGAAATTTCTAGTCGTGTATCACGAACATAGTCTTGCCAAGTTTTGCCTTTTGGAAAAACTATTTTTTCTTTTGTTGTTTCCCAAGATTTAGTTCCATTTTTCAACAAGATTTCTTTATTGAAAACACCATCTTTTCCAAACCAAGAATTGTCAACCAAATTATTTTGTGCGTTGCATATCCAAGAAGGTGTGAAAACTTCTGCCATTTCTTTGGAACGTGATAATTGCAAAATTTTGTCCTTGTGAACTCTAGGCATTATTACATTGCCTTTTTCTCCTGTGATTAGTTCAGGAGATATTTCTGAACTAAATCTGTATGATTCTCCGAGGTTCTTGTAGTTGTCTGTTGCCCAAAAAATATTTTTTTGAGTGGTTTGGTCACGCAGTAGTATTCCGAGAATGTCAGGGTACTTCTCGATTAACTCGTTTTCTAATATGTCGATAACTACTTGCACTTGTATACTTCTTCGTTAGTTTTTAAAAGTTCTTTTACATCAATATTAAGAATGTTCGCTATTTCATACAGCACTTCAAGTCTTGGTTGTTGTCGATTTTGCACATAACCGTTTACCATATTGTAGCTTTTGCCTAGCTGTTCGGCTAACCAAGTTTGCTTAATTCCTTTTTCTTCAAGTACTTCTTTAATTCTGTTCATTGTTGTCTAAAGATGTCAAGTCACAAATTTAGTTTATATTTTTTAATATCTCGTTTTTCAAGATATAAAATGTTTGAATAATTATCTATTTGTCTGTCGGTTTGTTCGTCTGTGCGTTGGCAAAAAAATGGCTCTTTTGGTTTTTTGAGCGTTGGCTTGAGTGTCGGAAAAAACCAAATGTGCCATTTGCGGGTCGGCTTTTTACACTGAGCGATAACGTTATTCGGCTTGAAGCAGTGGCAAACTTCGGAAACGTAAATTTTCAGTTACTACTGAATTTCTTGCGAAAGATAAAGGTGATTGAACCACATATTTTTCCATTGCTTTCAAACCGAGGTGCTTGTTGCACAACTCCTTCAAATATAACAAAAAGGAAACATTGAAAAGAGCACTTTTTTGTAAATTTATGCATGCAAGG
>NZ_JBIPPD010000127.1:0-9444 GCF_044368625.1 Flavobacterium sp.
TCTAAAAGAAAATAAAATTATTTTTTTGATTGATAAGAAAAATTCTTTTTATAAATACTTTGGTTTTGGATTTACTGAAAATTTTCCAACCTTAGTTAAATATGATTATAAAAAAGATAGTTATGTAAAGATGTATTGAGATATTATATGCTAAACAGAAAGGCTTCTTGCAACAACATATTTATGAAATGGCGGGTTTAGTGCAAAATAGAAACTTTGTGCATCAAAGAAAGTTAAGTGCTAAACAGAAACATCGGTTTTCAAAAGCCGCCACTTCATAAATATGCAAAACGTTGTAGGTAATTGTAAAAGCTACACGTTGTAAATAAAAAACAACAATGACAGAAGAAAACCAGACTCAAAGATTAATTAAACAACTATTGCTACTACCAACTTTCACTTACAAACATTTTTCAGAAGGAAGAAAACTTGAAGTAGCAAAAGTTGGAGTAGATTTATTAGACTTGCACACTTGTTTGAATCAATTCAGAGAATCATCTCCAAAACAATCTGAAAGTGTTTGAGAAATTAAAACGTAACGACTTGGAAGACATAAATCTTCTTGTCTGTTAAACGTATTAAAAACTTCATCTTCGGGAATTTCTAATTCACAAGCAGTTGTTTCGCATTTGGAAATAATAATTGTAACTTCTTTATTTGTTTTAGTATTTAATGCTTTGTATTGGTTATATCCACATTGAGGACAAGTAATTGTTAGGTTCATTTATTTATATTAAAGGTTAAATTAGTTCTTTGAAATATTGTGTTTGTTAAATTTTTGATTTTACTATTGTATAATTAAAAAGTATTTATATATTTGCAGTGTTGAATTGAGGTAAGAAAGCTGACACCGAAGTGCCAGCCTTTAAGAAATGGTTTACTATTCGCTTCGCAGGCAGACTAATAAAACCATAAACAGCAAGATGAATGTTTCTTGTGCCATAAAATACCTCCTTTCTTCTTTAGATAGTTATAGGCTAATTGACCATAGCCATATCGGTTGTTGAGATTTAAAATGATTGCTTTCATAATATTCATTTTAAGTTAGACAATAAATTCAAGAACTACACTATACTCCTCCTATTTAGGTTGGAGTTTTCACTTTGATGCGAAATGCAAATTAACAAAAACTTTTTGAATCCTACAAAAATTCAGAAGGATACTTGTTAACAAAAAGCTGAATCTTTTTAACAGACACAAATTTCACAGACAGAACAACTACCTACAACAGCGGTTTTGCAAGATTTGGGCTTTAGGCTTAATTTAAAGTTGGTCTTGTACTTGGACTGTTGGTTTTTAAATCAAAAAATTGGGAAGGCTTTCCCCAAACCTCGCAAAGCCGCAAGACGTTAGCGGTCAGCTTAGTAGAACCGCATAAAAACAGAAATGTAATTGAATATTAACCTTTAAATAACGATAAAATGCAAAAAGTAGTTACCGTAACAACCCACACAAATATCATTGATAAAGATGATAAATTTACCGAAAAAGAATATCCAACATTGAACAAATATCTTGAAGAAGGTTACAAAGTAGTTCAAGTTACACCGATAATTCTAAATTCGACAACAGCTTATATGTATTCGCTTACATTTCTGTTAGAAAAATAATTAAATCTTATCTGCCATTTCTTTGGTTGACTTAAAAATTGGAAACCAAAGAAATCGGTAAATAGTTACTGATTTTAGAAACTGATTTGTTTCTAATTCATTCTGAAATTTTGTGTGTTTTGAAAACATAATTTTGAAATTTAATTTGTGCTTCTGACTTTAAACGGCGCAGAAACTAAACCGAAAAGCGAATATTGAAAAAGCCGAACCGCTAACAGCAGTTACACGAGATGCAAGGATTTAGTGGAATTGCCGTTTCGCATTGAACTTTTTACTTAAATAGAAAATATCCAGTCACGTACCATTGCACCTCGTGTAGCTGCAAAACGTTAGGGCTCAGTTTAAAGAACCGAAATATGAAAGACACTTTAACAGAAAAAGAATCTATAATTGCAGACAAATTTTTAATTTTTTTGTTGACACTTGATAAAAATAGTGCGTTTAAAAGTATTGTAAATACTTTTTTTGAAAAACATAAATTAAATAAAAATAGAGGGTTATTTGTCTGTAAATATTTAGAGCGAAAAAATTTAGTAACAGTAATGCTTGATACTAAAGACGAGTTAAGAAATTTGACTTTTGACATCGTAAAAATTAAAGATTTTATTAAAAATGAAGGCGTAAATAAAATTTGGTTAACTGAAAACAAGCTATACAATGATTCTAAATTATCTGAAAGACAAGTTAAAACTTTCTACATTGTTTTTGTGTTTGGGTTGTTTGGTGGTTTATATAGTTGTTATGATTTTATAAAAACCCTAAATACAAAAGAATATGACCAATCAAAACAAATAACCAAAGAAGAATTGGAATTGGAATTATCCAAATTGCGTACTTTAATTTTAAACCAAAAAAAAGACAGTCTTTTAAATACTTCCAATTCTGAAAAAGGTAAATAACATCTTTAAACATAATAAATAATTTTTAAATTTACTTCTAACTTAAAAACGGTGCAGAAGCGTAACCGAAAATTGTAATAAATAAAAAACCGAAGCCCTAACAGCAGTTACACGAGATTTGGTTTTTAGGCTAACTCCGAAGCTGTTTTTGTGTCTGAAAGTTCAGTCTTTTACCGAAAATTAAGGCATACTTGATCCCAAACCTCGTGTAGCTGCGGAACGTTGCAAGAAACCTTATGACCGACGTTCGTGTTAAATTTCAACGTTCAGCCTACGGAATGGCTCATTACAGAAACGAAATAACACCTAACGGATGAAAATAAATCACTTGTAGCGGGCAGAAACCCATAAGGAAAAACAACAGCAGAAAATCTTTGACTGCCTTAATGAGCCAGAAGCTCTTGCAAAGATTGAAGCAAAATACTATAAAAAGTATGAAGAATTTATTTTTTTCTTTAGCATTTATGCTAATCGGTTCGTTTGCTTTTGCAAACACAGAAGTTACATCTGAAATTGATGTTAACAAAATTGAAAGTTTAATTAATGTTGATAATTTAGAATTGCCAATTGAAGATTCAGAAGCTTTGGTTTGCGGTTTTACCGTTAACTTTGATGATGGTTCAAATGGAGATGGTGCATGGGGTGGTTCAGGGTCATTTTACTACTCTAATAATAACTGCACTTGGGATGATATCTTTGGTATGATTAACACTTTCTTTCCAGGTTGGACTTCATCAATAATTAGATTTAGGAGTAATTAATTATTAAATGATAATCAGGTTAGATAATCTAACCTGATTTTTCTAAATTCTTAAAATATGAATAACATAATAAAAATTTGTTTTGTAATAATTGTTTCAAATATTACATTAGGCGTTTCTGCTCAAGGAAGTAATGCTGGAAAAATTACATTTAAATGTTTTTTTCCTAATAAAAAGCAAACCAATTTAAGTAGTAATCAAGAAATGTTTTTTAATTCATCGGAAAGCATACAGTTAAGTAGTAAAAATAATAGTAAATTGGACGTTAATAAAGAAGATGATAATAGTCTCACATTAAAACTTCCTTATGGCGATTCTTTAGGACGTCAAATTTACCGAAGTATAAAAGAGAAAATTGTAATTACTAGACGACCAAAAAATGCAATTTCTGAAGCATTTATAGTTAAAGAAAACTGGATAGAAATTAATTGGAAAATTGAAAGTAAAACTAAAAAAATAGGCAATTATACTGCTACAATGGCTAAAGGGAGTTTTAGAGGACGTGATTATACTGCTTGGTTCACTTATGACATTCCTGCTCCTTTTGGTCCATGGAAATTACATGGTTTACCAGGTTTAATATTAGAGGCAGAAGATAGCGAAAAAATGATGCGTTTTTATGCAACCGAAGTTATAATACCTTTTGAAACTAATGAAATAATAAAAGTGCCAACTGCTGAAAACGAAATAACACATAAAGAAGAAATATATTTGCAGGATAATTTTGATAAAATATTAGCGAAAAAAATGAATGCAAGATTACCTAAAGGAAGTAGTCTTACTCCTACTCCAAATGACGATGGCAGAAAATATAGAGAAGAGAAAACCTTTGAATGGGAAATAGAAACAATAGATGAGAATAAAAAAGACTAGGACTATAAGCTTACTTGCCTTCCTTTTTGTTGTTCAATTTGCTAAAGGTCAAATTCAAGGTCAAGTTTCCTCTGAGAACGGTGAACCTATTGAATTTGTAACTGTAGTTTTAAAAAAAGCCATTGACAGTAGTTTTATATCCTATACAAGAACTATTGAAAATGGTTTTTATTCTATAGACCCAAAAGCTAACGGTAATTTTTTATTGAGTTTTTCTTCCTTAGGCTTTGCAAAGCAAGAAATTTTAGTAAATATTAAAGATTTTAAACTTAAAAAATCCTTAGACATCATACTAAAAGAAGAAATTTTTACTTTAAATGAAGTTATTGTTAGAGCAGAATTAGACATTACACAAAAAAAAGATACTATTGTTTTTAACGCTAAAGCTTTTGCCCAAGGCAATGAAGAAGTGGTCGAAGATTTATTAAAAAAAATCCCGGGTCTTACCGTAGAACCTGATGGCACTATTAAAATAGGCAATCAAGAAATTGAAAAAGTAATGATTGATGGCGATGATTTTTTTGAGCGTGGCTACAAAATACTTACTAAAAATATGCCAGCTCAACCAATTGACAAAATTGAGTTACTACAAAACTATTCTAATAACCGATTACTCAAAGGAATTGAACAAAGCGAAAAAGTTGCTTTAAATTTAAAACTCAACGAAGATGCTAAACGTATTTGGTTTGGAAATATGACCGTAGGCTATGATGGAGTAACTACTACAAATAGACACTATTTTAAAGCCAACATCATGAATTTTGGTAAAAAAAACAAATATTATTTTTTATCCAATATCAATAATATTGGCTACGACGCTACAGGTGATATTAATCATCTAATAAGACCTATTCGTTTTAATGAACCCGCAAGTATTGGTGATAATCAAAATATTTCAACTTTAATTGGATTGTCGGCAACTCCACCCAATTTTAAAAGAAGCAGAACCACATTTAATAATGCTGAAATGGTTTCATTAAATGCTATTTTTAACCCTACTAAAAACCTAAAAATTAAAACATTAGGCTTTTATAATTGGGATGAATTAGACTTCTTTAGGAATCGTGTTGATAATGTTGCTTTAAATAACACAAACTTTACAAATAGAGAAGCTTATATTTTACGAAACAAAAACCAGATTGGTTTTGCTAAAGTAGATTTGAATTATAATTTATCTCAGGTAAAAATGATAGAATCAACTACTAAATATCAAAATGCAAGTTCCAACAGCTCGTCAAACCTACTATTTAATAATCAATCTACCGTTGAAAGCTTAAATAATCCTTTGGAATTATTTGACCAAAAAATAAGTTACACAAACAAGTATAATGATAATAAAGTATTTTTATTGACGGGGCGTTTTATTAATGAACAAGCACCTCAAAATTATAATGTAAATCAGTTTTTATTTTCTGATTTATTCCCTAATACAACTGCAACCAATGTAAGTCAAACTTTGACCCAAAAAATGACTTTTGCCGCCTTCGAAGCACATATTTTAGACCGCAAAGAAAATGATAATCTAATTGAATTTAAAATAGGAAATACCTTCAGAATAGACGAATTAGTAAGTCAATTTTTACTTTTAAACAATAATGAAATTATAAATAATCCAGCAGGTTATCAAAACAACTTAATCTACAACGTTAATGATCTTTATGCAAATGGAAAATATCAATACAGTTTTAAAAATATGTTACTTTCAGCCAATCTAGAAATTCATCAACTCTTTAATTCAATTAATAACAATAATGAAATCCCTACACAAACCCCCTTTTTTATAAATCCAAGTTTCGGTTTCGACTGGAAAATAAATAATCAAAATCGTATCAGAACATCATTTGGACAAAACAAAACCAATGCAACAGTTTTAAATGTGTTTAACGATTTGGTGCTAACAGGATTTAGAAATTTTAGCAGTGGAACAGGTGAGTTTAATCAATTAGATGCTTCATCGTTATTTTTTAATTATCAGTTAGGAAATTTGACTGACAAATTTTTTACAAGTTCAACAATTGCCTACTCTAAAAATCATGATTTTTTTTCTACCAATTCACTAATCAACCAAAACTTTACACAATCTGAAGCAATAATAATAAAAGACCGTGCACTTTTTACAACAAATACAACGGTAAATTATTTTTTTAAAAAAATAGAAAGCAACTTAAAAATTAATTTAGGTTATACACAAACGGAGTTCAAAAATATAGTCAATAATTCGGACTTAAGACAAGTTATATCAACAAATTATAATTATGGCATGGAGTTTAGGACGGCTTTTGGTGGTATAATTAATTTTCATTTAGGTAGCAATTGGTTCAGTACTAAAATACAAACAACGACTTTAAACAAGTTTACAGACAATGTAAGTTTTTTAGATTTAACGTTTATAGTAAACAAAAAGTTAAATATTGACATTCAATCAGAGCGATATTATTTTGGCAATTTACAAGCGGATAATAAATATTATTTTTTAGATATTGATGCCCGATACACCGTCAAAGAAAACAAAATTATATTTATGTTATCAGGTAAAAATTTATTTAATACAAACACATTTAGAAATTATACAATATCCGACATTGGTAACTCAACAACTGAATACAGATTAATGCCAAGATATATAATGCTAAAAATGGAATATAGGTTTTAAAAAGAAGAAAGGCTTCTTGCAACAAGCGTTTTGCAAGATTGCGGGGTAAGTGATTAATTTAAAGTTTTGGCTTATCTTTATGGTCAGTAATTAACCGAAAGTCAAGGCTTTTTTAGTCCGCAACCTCGCAAAGCGCCAAACGTTGGGCGATATAATTTCAGAACTAAAACCGAAAAAAAAATGAAAAAATCTTTAATCTTACTTTTACTTTTTACTAATTGCATTGTATCTAGTTGCGAAAAAAAATCAATTAAAAATGATTTAGAAAAAGAAAACTTAAAAGGAAACGTTCTATCAGTAAAAAAAACACGACATAACGTAACCGAAAAATTTGGCGAACCCGTAAAAGGTGAAATGGCTTGTGTTGATTTAGATGTTTGTAGTGTTATTACAAAATATAACGATTTTGGTAATGAAATTGAATTTTCAGAATACGATAGTTATGGAATTAGTTTTATTACCAAAGTTAAGTATAATGAAAAAAATCAAAAAATAGAACAAAACCGTTATACACCAGTAGAAGGTAAACGAGTTATGCAATTCAAATTAAAATATGATTTAAATGGAAATTGCATTGAAGAAAGTAGTGATGCAGGCTATTTGGTAAAAAGAGAATATGATGAGAATAATAATTTAAAAAAAGAACTTCTCAAAGATTGGCAAACTAAAGAGTTTATCGAAACCACGTATTTTTATAATGAAGATAATAAATTAATTACTGAAAAATATTCTCAAGGAAAAACAGAATATACATATTACGATGATGGTAATATTAAAGACGTTATTTATTATGACAATAAAGGTAAAGAGCAAAATAGAGGAAGTTACAAATACGAATATGACGTACATAAAAATTGGACTGCCCAAATTGCATATCAAAATGGAGAAGCAGTTTCATATGTTGAAAGAATAATTGAATATAAAAACTAAAATTATGTGGCTAAAACTATTGGAAAATTGGAGTTTAGAAGAGAAAAGAACAGGTTTAACTATTCCTTACATTGTTGGAGCGTTAAATAAAAATGACAGAAAATTAAACTCAGTAAATGAATTATTTGAATTAATCTTAAACTCAAATATAGAAACAACAATATATTTAAATTATTGTGACGAATTTTTGGGAGAATATGTTTTGACAACCCAAAAATTTATAAATATTCATCATACAGAAACAAAAGGAAAAACTTCAATTTCATTTTCTCAAAGTTGTGAAATATTAGGGAAAAATTATAGTGAGATTTTGGAGAAATTAAGTTCAAGATATAATCAACATATTGAGAAATCAAACTATTCCAAAAATGGAAAAGATTGGGGTGATTTTACCGAAAAAGAAACTCAATTTATTCAAAAAAACGCATAAAATTATTACATCGCCCAACCGCCGTTTGGCAATATGGTGGGTTTAGGCTTAATTTAAAGATGGTTTTGTACTTGTAAAATCAGTGTTTAACCGAAAGTTTAGGCTTCCTTAATCCGCCACATCGCCAAGCGGCATCACGTTGGGCGAGATGCTAAAAAAACTGGCGGCGAAAAAAACAGTTAAAAAAAACTCAATTTATTTTACAAGAATTAGTATTTATATTTGTACCATATTGTTACATAAAGACGGTTGCAGGTCTATCTGCAAAAAAAAAGATAAAAGTAAAAACAAGATATAGAGAGCCATCCTGATAAAGTTGATGGCTCTTATTTTTATATAAAAAACTAATAAAATATATCAATATGGCTAAAACTACCTTTAATTCAGAACTTTTTAAATTTGCTGTCTTTCCATCATATGAAAATGCAATAACACATTTAGCTGAAACTCTTTCAGACAAAGAAGAATGGGATTTCACAGATAGTGCAAATAAAACTTATGGGATTTTAAAAAATTATCTTGAGTTTACTTTTAGAAAACTTCTTCAAGAAAAAAAAGTAAAATTTACGGCTGACAACAAATTTGCTTGTTTCAATACTGGTTTAGTAACTGAAAATTTAGAAGATATTTTTGCGTTTTTTGAAGAGTATAAAAAACCACGTCCTGGCTTTACTACACCTTTCTGTTTTAAAGCGTTTTTAAAGAAAAGTGACAACAACATTCTTCGTCATTTTTCACATTCAATGCCTGATGTTGCAGATTTTTTTGACAAACCTGAATTATTAATTTTTAACCCAAAATGCGATTTAATTCCAGATTTAGACCATATAATTGGAGATAATATTTCAAGATTTCCAAAACATTTACAAAATGCCGATGATGCAGAATTAAGAAGACAACTTGTTGGAGCAATTGATGAAGTTAAGAAAAAAGTAAGAACTAACTATAAAATTGCTGTGCCACAATATTATGATAATAAAACTCAACTATTGCTTCCTTTATGTTTGACATCTGGTTCGCCAAATCCTGATTTAGCTCTTGTTGTTCATAAACTAAATGACACAACTTATACTGCAAGAACTTGCTTGACACTTAAAATGGCATATAATAATGCAAGATTGATTGTTAAACCACAAAGTAATTGGCTAAAACCATAATAAATAAAAGCACCATCGCCCAACAGCTAGGGGTTCGTTGGGCTTGAAAAGCCAACAATGAACCCCGTGTTGAACAGAACCGATTACATGCCGTCAACACTTATGGAGTTATCGATAAGTTGTTTGAGTAA
>NZ_JBIPPD010000128.1:0-9397 GCF_044368625.1 Flavobacterium sp.
GCATGTGGAATGGCATAATGCACGTGCATCAATTCTATTTTATGCAACTTGACCATATCGACCAATTTACTAGAAAGTGCCAGTTCATAAGGCTGGTAATGAAACAACGCATATTCGGGTACATTAACTTCGTGGTAAAAAACGTTTGGGTTTAATAAAGCTAAGCGAACGGGTTGGCGGTAAGTAATAAAGTGGATTTCGTGGCCTCGTCGGGCAAGTTCCAAGCCCAATTCGGTAGCTACAACACCGCTTCCGCCAAAGGTAGGATAACAAACAATTGCTATTTTCATTCGTAAATTTTAGTTTCACGAATGTACAAAAATAGATTTGGGTGGCTTTTTTTTTGAACAATTTTAACGTGTGATTTAGTTTAAAATCGTTTTATGAAAAAAAAGGTAGTGAGCTTTGGCTGCGTGAGGGATGGAAATGGAGCTCTTTTTTGAACCCGTCCTGAAAGGCGGGGACAAAAAAAGCGGGAATGAACAGCCCGACCCGTAGGGACACGCCCAAAAAAAAATGAATTAGTTAGGAGTTGGGTTTATCGCTTCATAAATCACTTTCTGGATGTTTTCGCGGATATTTGCTTTCGAAAGTTCGTTAGGTAAATTGGAATCGGGAAAGGTTCGGTTGGACAAAAAAATGTAAACCAGATTGTGGGCGGGATCGACCCAAGCGATTGTTCCGGTAAAACCTGTGTGGCCAAAACTGCTTTCGGAAGCACAACCGCAAGTTGGTCCGGGAGTTCCAGCCAATTGCTGTTTATCAAAACCCAGTCCGCGACGGCTTCCTGAAGGTTCAAAATATCTTGTGTTGAAGGTATTAAAAGTGGCTTCCGAAAAATAAGTTTTTCCGGCGTAAGAACCTTTTTGCAGATACATTTGCATCATTTTTGCCAAATCCATCGTATTGGAAAAAATTCCTGCATGACCCGCCACGCCGCCTTCCATTGCCGCTTGCATGTCGTGAACATAACCGTGGATTTTTTGGTGTCGGAAATAGGTGTCAATTTCCGATGGAATAATGCGATCACGAGGAAATTTTGTTAATGGATTGTACATTGTAGTGTACATTCCCAAATGATGGTAAAAGTGATCAAAAGACAATACATTTAACGTTTGTTTGGTGGTTCGCTCTAAGTACTCTTTGAGCAAAATAAACGTAAAATCGCTGTACTTGTAGTCCTTGTTGGGTAAAAGTTCGCTGTTTTTGATCCAGTCAATTGTTGTATTTTGGTAATCATTTCTGATGTACAAACTATCGGCGACTTGCTTTGAAAACAGGTTATCAAACGTTTTTCGGTAATAGTTTTCGCTTGGTTTTCCTTCGGGATTTAAAGTCGCTTTGTAGAACGGTTCCCACGATTTTAATTGGGCTTGGTGCGAAAGCAATTCGATAAAAGTAATGTTACTTTTATTGGAATATTTGAAGTCTGGAAGCATTTCGCCCAAAGTGGTTTGCAAAGTAACTTTTCCTTGATCAAATTGCTGCATAACGTTTGGCAATGTAGATACAATTTTTGTTATTGAGGCGATGTCGTACAAATCAGTGTTTTTGACTTTAACTTTGTTTTCGTAAGTATGCGACCCAAACGACTTTTGGTACACGATTTTACCATCTTTGGCAACTAAAACTTGGGCTCCAGGTGTCATTTTGGCTTTAATCGCTTTTTGAACCAAGGCATCAATTTGATTTAATTTGGCTGAATTCATACCTACATTTTCGGCTGTCGAAAAACCCAAAACATTCAATTGTTGTGTTTCTAAACCGTGATTAACAGGATAAAAACTGCCAATAGAAACGGGTAATTTTCCTTTAGAACCAACGGCTCCAAAAATAATTTCGGCAGAAACAACCTGCGAAACTTCAGAATTTTGATAGGAAACGATTAAAGCATCGTAGTTGTCGAAATTTGTAATAGAAAGCAGCGAATAAGGTTTGGCAAAAACATCTAAAATGATGCGTTTGTATTTGGCAATAGTGTCAATTTTTGCCAATTCTGAAGCTTTAAAATCATGGTTTTTCCAAGCGCCGTCAGGTTTGTGAAATCCAACAATTACTTTGGTAAAAGGTTGTAATTTTACCATTAAAGAATCAATATTATCGTCTTGAATTTCGGTGATTTCTGTATAATTTTTTAATGTAGTTACAAATGCAGAATTGGTATCCTCGCCCATTTTTACATAGGCAATGCGTTCTTTATCGTAGTTTTTAATGGGCAAAATGGCATCATGGTTTCGCACAACTGTAATCGCGTTTTCGTACAATTCGTATTGTAAAGCGGTGTCTTTTGCCGAATTTAAGTCTTCAAACAAATTTGAAATATCAATTGGTTTGTAGGCATTTAAACCAGATTTGAATTTGAAATTCAAAATTTTCTTAACTGATTGTTGCAATCGTTCTTCTGAAATCAACAAATCTTGATACGCTACACAAATTTTTTCTAATGCTAACGGAACATTTTCTGCAAAAAGCAAAATATCATTGCCTGCCTTAAAGGCCTCAAGATCGATATCGCCTGGTTTTTTAAAATTACTCGCTCCTTTCATGTTCAGCGCGTCGGTAAAAATAAGTCCGTTGAAACCCAATTGTTTTTGCAACAGTTCAGTAACGATATTATAGGATAAAGAGGACGGGAAATTTTCGCGAGATTCCAAACTTGGCACGTTCAAATGCGCGACCATGACTGAGGCTAGTCCTTCTGCGAAGAGTTTTTTGTACGGATAAAGTTCGACTTCGTCAATATGTTCTTTTGAAAAATCGATTGTTGGAAGCGAATAGTGCGAATCTGTTGAGGTGGCTCCGTGGCCTGGAAAATGTTTTCCTGTGGCAAAAATGCCGTTGTTTTGAATTCCACGCATCAATGCTAATGCACTTCGGGTTACATTTTGTTTGTTTTCACCAAAAGAACGGTTGCCAATAATTGGGTTTTTAGGATTGGTATTGATGTCGAGAACGGGGGCAAAATTAAATTGAATTCCCATTCGCTGGCTTTGCTTGGCATAAGCCTTGCCAACTTTTTCAATCAAAAGTGTATCTTGAATCGCACCTAAAGTCATATTCCACGGAAACTTTGGCACTGAATCCAGTCGCATTGCGAGTCCCCATTCGGCATCAATTCCTATAAATAAGGGAATTTTTGATTTTTTTTGGTACCTGTTGGTTAATTTTGCTTGGCGTTTGGGTCCTCCTTGAAAGAAAATCAAACCTCCGATTTTATAATTTGCCACCAGTTTTTCGATGGAATTAGTATGTACGGAATCTTTATTGGAATAAGCTGCAACCATAAACAATTGTCCGATTCGTTCGTCAAGAGTCATTTGATTGTACACGCTATCAACCCATTTGGTTTGAGCTAAGGATGCTTTATCCGTAAAAGTTTTTTTTTGTGCAAAAGAAAGCTGACTTATAAAAATCAGTAACAGCAGGTATTTATTCATATTATTTTTAAAAGAATCGACCGTGCCAACTGTCGGCAGCCGGAGTTTCCCACGATTCGTTAAATTCCGCGATGTTGTTGACTAAATTATTAAATACGATTGTGTCGCCCGTTACGGCTTTGTCTTTAGCCATTTTTTTGAAATCAATCAAGGTTTTATGGGCTACATGTTCGCCTACTTTAAAAGTCACATTCATTTTGTCTAACAAATCGACATTATACTTTTGCTCCAAACTTTGAATAAAAGCCACCGAGGCATCTATGGAACAACCGGTAGCCACTTGGTTTTCTTGATTGACTGCCAAAATAATAAAGCGGTTGTATTTGAGCAAATAAGACGCTGTCAGACTTGTTCCGTGTGCGGCCCAATTTTCGATAAACTGCTGTAAATCAGTTTCAATTTCGGAAATTTCATCATCCGAAAATTTTCGGTTGGATTGGTAAATCCAAATTTTGGATTCTTCGGGAAGGGTATCAAAGGAAATATACATATTAAATTTTTGTGATGTCTAAAATGACTTTATAGGTAACAAAACTCTTGATCTTAGCATCATATAATTCAGCCAAGTAGTAGGAAACCTTTACATTATCTGTTGGTTTTAAAACTGAATCCGTAATCAAATATAAGTTTTCGAAATCTTCTAATAGTAAAAAGGTATGTGTTTTACCTGAATCTTCTTTTAGTTTAAAAGTAAGAAACTGGTCGTAATTTGTACTAATAATTGTTCCATTAATAAACAGTGTTTCTTCTACCATTTCTTCAGCATCATCTTCATCACTAGATTCTTCGTTGATTTTTTGGCTAATTGCATCTGCAAAAACAGGACAACTAAAAACTAAATTAGCACCAACGTTTTCGCCAAGTGCCCTCATTTGCTCTTTATTAGAAATAATATTTTTTCCATAATATTTCTCAACTTCATTACTGTATTTTCCAATAGATTCAATTAAACAAAGGCCTACAATGGTATTTAAAGATTTTTCATCAAAACCTTTTTGGTTAATACATTTGCACACATTTTCAGAGAATTTATCAATAAATTTTTCTTTACTCTCTTTTTGTGCTACCATAATTTGGGTAACAAACAGCAGCACGACAGTTGCAATTTTATTCATTGTAGACTACATTTTATTGGTTTATAAATCTTGAGCATTGGCAATCAATTCAGCAACATCCATTACTTTGATTTCGCCTTCTTTTTCTTTATTTTTAATTCCGTCGGTCATCATCGTGTTGCAAAACGGGCAACCAGCCGCAATTATTTCGGGTTTTACTTCTAAAGCATCCTCGGTACGTTCGATATTGACTTCTTTATTTCCAGGTTCGGCATCTTTAAACATTTGGGCCCCACCTGCTCCACAACAAAGTCCGTTGGCTTTAGAACGCTTCATTTCTACCAATTCGGCATCGAGTTTTGCAATTAATTCACGAGGTGCTTCGTACACATTATTGGCGCGACCCAAATAACAAGGATCGTGAAAAGTGATACGCTTTCCTTTAAATTGACCGCCTTCAATAGTCAACCGACCGTCGTCCAGGAGTGATTTTAGAAACTGTGTGTGGTGAATTACTTCATAAATACCGCCTAATTCTGGATATTCATTTTTTAACGTATTGAAGCAATGTGGACAAGCCGTAACAATTTTTTTAGCTTCATAAGCATTCAAAACTTCGATGTTCATCATGGCTTGCATTTGAAATAAAAATTCGTTGCCCGCTCTTTTGGCAGGATCACCTGTACAACTTTCTTCTGTTCCCAAAACGGCAAAAGAAATATTGGCACGGTTTAGAATTTTCACAAATGCTTTTGTGATTTTCTTAGCTCTATCATCAAAACTACCTGCACAACCCACCCAGAATAAAACTTCTGGTTGTTTTCCTTCGGCAAGCATTTCGGCCATTGTAGGCACATTTAAAATTTCTGACATAATTATTTTTCATTAATGACAATTCAAAAATTGTCTATACTATTCGTGGTGTTGATCATCAAAAACTTGAATCGTAACTTCTTTATCAACTAAATCGGTAAATTTTCCTCGGTACCGCGTGGCTTTCACCAAATGATTATCAATCCAATGGTAGTTTCCGCCTCGTGGTTTTCCCATCACCATTCCGTGGTATTTGAAACCGTGTTTTTTTAACCAAATTTCGGTATATTCTCTATGCGCTTCGGTTCGAGAAGTAAAAAAGCAAATAATATGACCTTCGTCGTACCATTTATTTAAAGTAATCAATGCATCGGGATACACTTCGGCTGTAAGCATTCGCTCGGGTTCTTCGTTTGGAATGTCATCACAAATGGTTCCATCGATATCTATTAAATAATTTTTTACGCCTTCGGGCAAAATGGGACTTATTGTTTGTCCGTTTTCGGTGGCTACTACCAGTCGCTTGTTTAAATCTTCCGTTTTCATTTTTGTTTCTAATTTAATTTTGATTTGAAATTAAAAACACCCTTAACCTCACTTATAAGAGAATTTTCCTAAATCGTTTTTATTATTTATTTTTTATGTGATATGTTCTATCTTCTTTACTCCCATCTCTAAACTTGCATTTCCCAACTCTTCTAATTCTCATTCTTCCAATTCAGTCGGTCTTGCTGGTTGTATTGCCAAGGCGCTCCATTATTTTCAATATTGGTCATCATCGCATTCAGTGGCATTGGTGCAGCACTTTGCTCCATAACCAAATATTGACGCATATCCATAATAATCGAAAGCGGACTGATATTTACGGGACATTCTTCTACACAAGCATTGCAACTTGTACAAGCCCAGAGTTCTTCTGGTGTAATATAATCGTTTAGTAATGTTTTATTATCTGGAATAAAAACACCTTTATTGGCATCAATATTTTTTCCTACTTCCTCCAAACGGTCTCGGGTATCCATCATAATTTTACGAGGAGACAATTTTTTTCCGGTTTGGTTTGCTGGACAAGCAGATGTACAACGACCACATTCCGTACACGTATATGCGTTCAGTAACTGTACCCAATTTAAATCTTGCACATCAGATGCACCAAATTTTGTAGGAGCTGCATCGGCCGGAGGTGCAGCATACGGATCGGCATTGGGATCCAACATTAACTTTACCTCATTGGTTACGGTTGCTGAATTTTCAAATTTTCCTTGTGGATCTAAATTGGCAAAATACGTATTTGGAAACGCCAATAAAATGTGCAAATGTTTTGAAAAGTACAAGTAATTCAAGAAAATCAAAATACCGGTGATATGCAACCACCAGGCAGCACGTTCAATTACGTAAACGGTTGCATTGGGAACGCCTTGAAATAATGCAGCGATGTGCTGACTGATAGGAAATGAACCTGCGGGGTGATAATTCAAGAATCCGCCAGATACGTTTTGCAAATGAAAATCTGCCGCATTCATTAGTAAAAACAAACCCATCAACACCACTTCAAAATACAAAATGATATTTCCATCCGATTTAGGCCATCCGTTTAAATCCGAGTGAACGAAGCGTTTCAACTTGATGATATTTCTTCTGATAAAAAAAATAACAACAGCCACCAAAACTAAAAAAGCCAATATTTCAAAAGAGCCAATGAGTACATTATAAACTGGACCTAGAAATGCAAAAACGCGGTGTGTTCCAAAAAGTCCATCGATTATAATTTCTAAAACTTCAATGTTTATAATCACAAAACCTACATATACTA
Organism: Flavobacterium sp.; assembly: GCF_044368625.1. GTDB lineage: Bacteria > Bacteroidota > Bacteroidia > Flavobacteriales > Flavobacteriaceae > Flavobacterium. The sequence goes on from NZ_JBIPPD010000128.1 coordinate 7,119, forward strand.
TAATATGTAAAAAACCAGCAACGGGGCGTTTCACCATCTTGGATTGACCTAAAGCAATCATTGCCATATTGTTCCATCGTTCTCCTTTTCGATCGGAACGGTTCACGTCTTTACCTAACTTAATATTTCGAATAAGTTTTTTACAATTGATTGTAAAATAACCGATTCCCAGAATTAGTAGGATTGCAAATAATATTGAAGATAAATAGTGCATAATTAATAAGCAGTTAGTTAGAAATAGAGTCTGATAAAACTGGAGTAACGTAAGGCTTGTTCTTTTTTCCAAATAGCGAAACATTGATATAACGCGTTGGATTCAAACGCAAATCTTGGAGCAGTAATTCCAACTCGGAAGAAGTTGCATTTAATTTTTTGTACAATTGATCGTCAGTCAACAATTTACCCATAGTTCCTTTTCCTTGTTCTAAGTTAGACATTAAAATATCCACACTTTTCAAAGATTTTTCGAAATGGTTGATGGTTTGACCAATTTTAGCATTTGCCAAGGTATCGGATAACTTAGCAAAATTGGCACTTGTTTTATTGATATTGGCTAAAGATCCGTCGATATTGACTTGATTTTTATTGATAATCTGGTTGACACTTTTACTGGTTTTTTCAAATTCAGACATTAAACTATTCAATTTAGCAATACTTTCTCTCAAATTTGCTTTTGATTTATCGTCCAGCACTTGGTTGAGATTCGTCAATAACAAATTGGCACTTTCGGCAACTTTTTCTATTTTTTCTTGCAGCGGTGTTAATTTTTCGCCTACTAAAGAAGTCAAACCTGGAACGTTTCGTCCTTTTAATGTTTCTCCAGATTGTGCCATAATAGGATCTTGAAGGTTAGGAACAATCTGGATTTGTTTTCCTCCAATGAGTCCAGGTTCGTAGATGTCAATTGTACTTGATTTAGAAATTGGGAAATCGTTTTTGACTTGAACTTCAACTTGTAAATTTCCAGTTGCGGGAATTAAGGTAATTCCCATAATTTTACCTACTGTTAATCCATTGATGGTTACGGGAGCCGAGGTTGATAATCCTTCTACATTTTCATATTGAACATAAAAGGTTCGGTACGAACTCAATAAATCTCGTCCTTGCAGAAAAGTGTAACCCCAAATAAATAATAATATGGATGCTATAACAAGTATCGCCGTTTTAATTTCTCTAGTAATTTTCAAAATATACTGTTTTTGTAAACAAATTTATAATAAATAATTGAATGCAACGCCTATTTTAAGGCTTCCTGTATGCTAATTTTAACACCATCTTTAAAAGCAATAATGTATGCACCTTCAAATCCTTTGGCTTTTGCTTCAGCCAAATTTTGTTTGATTTCATCGTAACTGGAAGTATTTCCATACATGTATTTATACAAACTTCCGTTATCCGTAGTCATTGAAATAGCATTTAAACCTTTAAAATTGCTCGGTGTTAAATCCAATTTTTTGCCACTTGCAGCGATTTGAACCTTAAAAACAATGCCTTGTTTGGGAGTTTCGGACTCCACTTTGGGTGTTACTTTATTGGAGGTGTTTTTAGAAACTACCTCATTAACAGTTGGTTTTTCCGGTGTAGGAACGTATTTTTCTATTTGGGGCTCATTTTTTCCAGAACCGTAAAATTCATTTTTATAACTGATAATCGCATTGGCAATTCCGTTTGCTATTTCTTCTTGACCTGCAACCGAATTCATATAGTTCCCTTCTCTCGCATTAGAAATAAATCCCATTTCGATTAAAATTCTAGGCATGTAAATTTCTCTTAAAACCAGAAATCCCGCTTGCTTCACACGTCGGTCTTTACGACCAAAATTAGTTGCCATCCCGTTTTGCACTCTACTGGCTAATGAAATACTATTATCCATATATTCTTCCTGCAATATGGTAGTTCCAATTGCAGTTTCGGGATTTTTGGGATCGTAGCCGTTGTACTTCATTTTATAGTCTTTTTCCAACGTTACTACTTCATTCTCAAGTCTTGCCACTTCTAAGTTCGAAGCATTTCGGTGTGCACCCATAACATACGTTTCATAACCTTCGGCCGAAGTATTTTTGTTGGCGTTGCAATGAATAGAAACAAAAATGGACGCTTTATTACTATTTGCAATATCGGCACGTTTATTTAACTCCACAAAAACATCGGTATCACGGGTATAAATTACATCTATATTAGGGTTTTTTTCGAGGATTTTTCCAACTTTCAAAGTAACACTTAACGCAATTTGACTTTCGACAAAACCATGGTAAGAAGCACCTTTGTCATGTCCACCA
>NZ_JBIPPD010000129.1:0-9368 GCF_044368625.1 Flavobacterium sp.
CTTTAAAATGCGCAATACAATTGGCTTCACTACTAAATTCGACTCCAAAACTAAAAATATTCATACCCAATAATTTATCTATCAAACAAATATACAAAAATATGAGCAATTACGGATATACATTAATGAAATTGACCTCTCATGAATGCTGAAAAATTTATTTTTTGTCTTGAAGCAGTTGCTGATTCAGAATTTCCAGAAAATACACAAACCATAACAGGACTAGAACAGCTGGCTTTACAAGGTATAGACAGCATATACAACTATTGCGACAGCATTGAAGAATTTGAAGAGCGACTTGGCGCATTGGTTTATGATGACAAGCATTTTAGAGAATATGAAATCATTTATTTCGTAATGCAAGGCGAAGAACACAGTATCCAACTTAACAATTACTATTACAGTTTGCAAGAAATTGCAGAACTTTTTGAAGGAAAAATGAAAGGTAAAATCATTCATTTTGCAAATAGCAAGCCCCTCGATTTGAGACAAGAGGAAGCCCAGTATTTTTTAGATGTTTCTGGTGCCCGTGCAATTTCTGGATATGGATTGAGTTCAACTGCAGTAGGAAGTCTTCCGCTCGACCAACTTTTTTTTAGTTTATGTCAAGACGAATCCGATTTGGCAGAAATAGTCGAATTACTGCATCAAAAAAACTACGCCGCTTGCAAAGCACTAGATTTTAGATTGTACTATTAAAAATCGGAAAGCCGCTTGGTTAGGGCGGCTTAAAAGATATATATAAAGGTAGGAAAGTTTATTTTTGAGATAATTCTCTCGTCAACCAACCACTTTTTCCAGCGGTTGCAATGGCATATGGCGCGATCCAAAACAATCCGAACGTGTATAATACGCTATATGAATATGCCCAAAGAGATTCTGAAAAACTGTATTTTTTAGCATAAAACAACACTGGAAAACTAGAAACGATTAGAATTGCCAAAAGAGTAGAACTCAAAAACAAAAGTGGATGCATAGCAATAAAAAATAGCATAAACAAAAAGAACGGATAAGTCATGACAATGCTTAAAAACTGATTTAGAAACAGTAACCTGGCACCTGCTTTAGATTCTTTTCGGAAATCAGTAAATACATATTTTGCCATAGCAATATTTTCACGAACATTACTTCTGCCCCATCTGATAAACATTTTGTACAAACCTTTGTATTGCTCTGGAACGTCGGTCAATACCACCGCATTTTTCTGAAAAAGCACTGTTTTACCTTGTTTCAAAATCATATTGGTCATGGCGCGGTCTTCGCCAATGTCGGATGGTCGACCCATAAAAGTTTGATTGATCCATTCAGGTAAGCATTCAAAAACGGCGTTGCTTCTATATGCAGCCAAAGCTCCAGGTGTACAAAGAACGCTTCCCAACTGACTTTCTGCAGAACGCACAAATTCAAAACTCATTACAAAACTTACATTAAGCATTTTTGGTAATATGCCTTTTTTATGATTGAGCACTTTTACATTTCCTGCTACTGCACCACAATTTTCACGAACTACAAATGGACTAACGAGGTTTCTAAGCGTATCTGGTTTAATGACTGAATCGCTATCAATAGTTACAAAGATTTCACCTGTTGCCAAGTTAAATCCGCGGTACAAAGCATGTCTTTTGCCTTTATTTTCAGACTGTTGGTATATAAACAGGCGGTCACCTAGTTCTTTTTTGGCTTTTGTCATCCAATACCACGTATCGTCTTTACTTCCATCATCAATCGCTAATATTTGTAATTTATGATGTGGAAAATCACTATTTGCAATACTTTGCAAGGTTTGCCACACCAACTTTCCTTCATTATAGGCGGGAACAATTACAGTACATGTTGGCAATTGCTCGTCTGTAACCGATTCGATTGGCTTGTATTTAAAATATAAAGATACGTTGTAAATTAAAAAGGAAATTTTAAAACCCAATAAAGCAATAGTACAAATCAAAAATGCAATACCAAAAACAGAGTTCATCCTACTTTCATTAAAAGCGTAAAAATCTGGTTGTAAAAAATATACTAATGAGGATCCAGATAACAATAAAATAAGGGTTGCTGCAATTACAATTCTGTTTCTTATAGATTGTCTTGTAAGCGTTTTGGTAACGATCGATTGTTGCGTTTTTTCTTCAGTAAGCATCGCTGAACGATTTGGAACTATTTGGTCACTATTTAGAACCAAATGTAGTGCTGGGTTATTTAGAGCTTCTGTTTTCATAATTTAGAAATTGATGTCTAGTTGTTTTTAACTTACAAGCAAGTAACCAAGTCTCATACCATTTTACAAAATACTGATTATCAATAACATTTTCAAAATTAGATGATCTAAATTGTATAAAAATTACCCATTTAAAATTACAATTACACACAAAACTGTGTTTAAATGCAAAATTCTTACTGTAACAAAATCAAACAAGAAAATTGTTATTTGTTATACAAATGTAAACTTGAGGTTAAATAAAAAATTAGCAGTAATTTGCTGGATTATTAACAAAGAAATTTACCATGAAGAATTTTACAATTTTAGATTTTGAAAAAAATCGCAGAAAAAGAACAGCGCGTTGGCTAGGTTGGCTCAGTTTAAGCCTACTCCTTCTCGTTGGACAGCTTGGTAGGGCTCAAGTAAATGCTTACTCCTTTAGTCAATCCACAGGTGTGTATCAAAGTATTGTTGCAGATGGAACATTAGTAACTGGATCTGATGCAACTGCTGTAACCACTTATGATACCAGTGGTTGGGAGGTAACAATTCCGTTTGATTTTAATTATAATTCTTTGAATTATAGTTCGATTTTCGTGAACTCAAATGGAGGAACAACTTTTGGCACGCCCACAAGTACAAGTAGTGCAGTAATATCTGCAAGTACCGCCTATGCGGGAGCTATCGCGGTAATGAACCGTGACCTTTGGGGTGTGTTTTACACTGGAGGGACGACTACTACTGGTTCTAACATCATCACTAATGTAGCTTCCTTCAAAGGAATTGAAATTGGAAAATTATTAAGACCAGGAAGTGGTATAGCGGCAAGTACTACGGTTACTGCTTTTGATGAAACTGCAGGAACCATCACTATGTCAACGCCTTCTACATCAAGTACAGCAGCTGCAAGCATTGGCTGGGGTACTGGAAAAGTTTTTACAAAAGTTGATGGCGTTGCTCCAAACAGAGTATTTACCATCCAATGGGAGGGTTACAATGATTATGCTACCACTGCGTCAAGTAGTAATTACTTGAGTTTTCAATTAAAATTAACTGAAACATCCAATACGATTCAAATCGTTTATGGCGATCACTTTAATATTTCAACCATTTCTCGAACCAACCAGATTGGTTTAAGAGGTGCTACCAATACGGATTTCAATAACCGAATTGGTGCTGTAGGAAATCCATGGACTAATACAACCGTTGGAACCGCTAACGGTTCAACAGTATCAAGAGATAACGCTAATTTCCCTGCATCGGGATTAACTTTTATGTGGACTCCTTCTACGTGTTTACCTCCTGCAGCGTTAACTGCCACTGAAATTACTACAACTAGTGCAATATTAGGTTTTACAAGTACTGGATCGTTATTTAATTTAGAATGGGGAACGCAAGGATTTGTTCAAGGTACTGGTACAACGGTTACTGGAATTTCTGGATCTTACAATTTAACTGGTCTTCTTCCAAGTACTGCATATAGCTTTTTTGTGCGACAAGACTGCGGCACAACAGATGGCCTGAGTAATTGGGCTGGACCATTTACATTTGTTACTTCTTGTATTCCTGTAGCGACATTTTCTGAAAACTTTGACAGCTATACCTTAACTGGTTCTGCAAATCCTTTACCGATTTGTTGGAGTCGTTTAGGAAATACGGGGTTGAGTTATATTGCAACAACAAGTGCTACTCCATTATCGGCTCCTAACAGACTTTATTTAAGTGCAAGTGCTACTGGAGCTACAAACGCAGTCGCAGTAATGCCTCCTGTTTCAAATTTACAAGCGGAAACACACCGCTTAAAATTTAAAGCATTTTCAACAACTGCTGGAAAATCACTAGAAGTTGGTTATTACGAAGGAAGTGGTGATGCTCTTAATTTTGTTGTTTTGGAAACATTTGCAATGCCTTCAACAGCAATTGCGACTGCAACAGAATTTATTTACACTCCTGAGTTTGTTGTAGCCGGGGTACAATCGATTGCATTTCGAGTAAACGGTGGTGCATTTACAGGAACTACTTTAATTTATGTTGACGATGTAGTTTGGGAACCAATCCCTACATGTCCAGATATTCTTGAATTTGAAATTGCCGAAATTGGAACTACAACTGCAGATATTGGTTGGACACCCGGTGGCTCTGAAACTGCATGGCAGTATGCTTTCGGACCAGCAACATTGGCCAATCCAAGTACATTAATTCCAGTTGATGTAATTAGTAATCCATTTATTACTTTAACTGATTTAACACCAAACACCAATTACAAATTATGGGTTCGTTCTAATTGTGGAAGTGGCGTATTTGGAAATTGGTCAAGTGCACAAATATTTACTACTTTGTGTGCACCCGTAACTACTTTTTCAGAAAACTTTGACAGTTATACATTAACAGGATCTGCAAATCCATTACCAAACTGTTGGGCAAAAGCAGGAAACGGGCAAACATATATTACTACAGGTGGTGTTGCGCCAATGACTCCTCCCAATCGTTTGTATATGTTTGCAAATGGTACTTTAGCTACTCCAACTGTTTCGATTGCAATGATGCCAGAAGTTTCAAATTTATCAGCCGGTACTCACCGTCTAAAATTCAGAGCTTATGCAAGTGCCGCTGATAAAACGGTAGAAATTGGGTATTTTGTTGATCCGACTGATCTAACTTCTTATGTTCAATTGGAAACAATCAACATTACAGCTATCACTGCTGCAACTGCAGCAATATATACCTACATTCCTTCAGGTGTACCAGCTGGTATAACTACTTTCGCTTTCAGAAATGCAGGTTTACCTGCTTCTACAACTTTGTATATTGACGACGTTACTTGGGAACCAATTCCACTTTGTCCTGATGTTAATTCAGTTGTATTTGGAAGCTCAACAAGCACAACGGCCAACATTACTTGGACACCAGGCGGCTCGGAAACGGCTTGGCAATACGTTTACGGTTTGGCTACTGAAACAAACCCCTTAACATTAACCCCAATTGTTGATGTAACAGGAAATCCTCAAGCAACTATTATTGGTTTACTACCGTCTACGAACTACAAAGTGTGGGTTCGTTCTGTTTGCGGTACTAATTTAGGAGCTTTTTCACAAGCTGCAACATTCCTTACTGCATGTGAGCCAGTTACTGAATTTTCTCAAAATTTTGACACCTCTCCTACAGGGACTACAGTTCCAATGCCAGCGTGTTGGATGCGTGCTGGAAATGGCACTACTAATGTAACTACAGGTGGTATTGCACCAGGAACAGCACCAAATCGTTTGTACATGTTTGCCAATGGAACGCTTGCTACTCCTACAGTTGCAATAGCAATGATGCCTCCTGTTTCAAATTTGCAAGCAGGCACTCACCGTTTGAAATTTAAAGCCTATTCCACAGTTGCAAACCAATCTCTTGAGGTAGGCTACTTTACAAATGCAGCTGATTTAAGTTCATTTGTAGCAGTTCAGAATATTGTGTTGCCAGGTACGTTGGCCGCTTCTGCGTTACAATTTAGCATTACTCCAAATAATATTCCAGCAGGAATTAATACGCTGGCATTCAGAAACACGGGACTTCCAGTTTCTTATGCAGTGTATATTGATGATGTGGTTTGGGAAGTAAAACCAGCCTGTGCGGACATTAATACTCCAACATTTGTTGGTGCAACTGATACCAGTGCTTCAATATCTTGGTCTGCAGGTGATACAGAAACAACTTGGGAATACGTTTTGGGATCGAGTACAGATACAGACCCATTGACATTGACTCCAGTAGAGGTTACGGGAACTCCACAAGTAAACTTGATTGGATTACTTCCATCAACTACTTATAAAATTTGGTTAAGAGCAAAATGTGGTACCAATTTTGGAGTTTATTCAACTCCACTCACATTTACTACAGCCTGTGCGCCAATTACTACTTTTCCTTGGACAGAAGGTTTTGAGGGCATCACTACAGTTAGTACTACCGCATTCCCTCCATGTTGGTTTAAACAAAATGGAGATTGGGCAAGTGCCGTTACTGGAACTTACAACACTCCAAGAACAGGAACCAAATACATTAGAAATTCTTGGTCGGCAACTAACGAGTTTATGTGGACTCCAGGATTCGAATTGACTGCCGGGGTAAGTTATGATTTCAGTTTTTATATGCAAGGAGACGGAGCATTAGGTTGGACAGTAGATGTGTTTCAAAACACAGTGCAAAACAGTAACGGAGCTACTCAATTAGGAGTAACAACTACAGCTTCTGGAACTGGAACCTATGTAATTCAACCCTATGGTTTAGTGAGTAATACAATTGTTCCAACAACTACAGGAGTATATTACTTTGCAGTTCGCGTAAATCAACCGTCTGCATCACCATGGTACATTGCTTTTGATGATTTTAAATTGGAAGTTACACCAAGTTGTGCAGCTCCATTAGCACCAACTTCTGCCAATGTTACTGCAACTTCTGCTACTGTAAACTGGACGGCAATAACTCCTGCACCAGCAAATGGATATGATTATTTCGTTACTACTGCAACCGAAGCTCCGAATGCAACAACAGTTCCTACTGGTACAGTTGCAACGGGAGTAACAACAGTTAATTTAACTGAGTTAACACCTGCAACAGTTTATAGAGTTTATGTAAGAAGTTTATGCAGTACTAGTGAAATCAGCTCTTGGTCGGGTGCTGGGATATTAACAACACCATGTGCCGTATTCGATGCGCCATTTTCTCAAAATTTCGATACGTTTGTGCCTCTTTGTTGGTCAACTGCTGGTGCTGGTACCGTTGCCACAGGTCCAACTGGAAGTGCAGCAGGAATTTGGTTAGCTGATGGATTTTTAAATGTTGGAGCGACAGGAGCTGTAAAAGTTAATTTATTTTCAACAAATAGAATTGGCTGGTTAATTGCACCTCCAATGAATACCACAGTTGGAAATGACTACACTTTTTCATTCAATTATGGAGTTACTGTTTGGAACGAAACTGGACAAATAGCAATGGGTTCTGACGACTTTGTAAAAGTTGTAATGTCAACTGACAATGGAGTTACGTGGACAGAAGTTCATACCTTTAATGCTGCAAGCAATGTCTTGAATACTTCGCAAGAATACTCTTATGATTTTGTAGCTGCTGCAAGCCAAGTTCGATTTGCATTATTTGCAAGCGATGGAACTGTAGATGATACTCAGGATTATGACTTTTTTGTAGATAATGTTGCATTTGAAACTAATTTATCGAATGTTGATTTCGATAAAAAAACATTCACAGCGTATCCAAACCCAGTTAAAGATAACTTGAATATTCGTTTTAACGAAAACATCTCAGATGTATCCGTTTATAATGTTTTAGGCCAACAAATGTTAGTAAAAAAGATCAATGCTACGGAAGGTCAAGTGGATATGTCCAATTTAGCTTCTGGAACTTATTTAGTTCGTGTTACGAGCGGTGGTCAATCACAAACAATCAAAGTGATTAAGGAATAACTTCTTTAAAAGCTTATTATTCATTAATTAAAGCTGTTCTCAAAAGGAACAGCTTTTTTTATACCTTTATTCTGAATTCATTTCAAATACAAAAAAATATTAAATTGGTAACGAATACTTTCAAAATCATCAAACGATTGCAATTAATTCCACCTTATTGATGTACTGAACTAACAAATATATTTGTATTTTCGTTGTAATATCAAACGTTAAGAATACAAATTCGTTTAAATTATTAAATTGAAATGATATCCAAATTGTTTAAAATAAAGTAATCAACAATGGCAGAGATTAAAACAAAGCAAACCGATTTGAACGTTGAAGCATTTATAAATTCATTTGCAGCAACGGAACAAAAGCGCTTAGACAGTTTAGAATTACTTAAAATAATGAGCTATTTCACGGGTTTTGAACCTAAGATGTGGGGATCGACTATGATTGGATTTGGACAGTACCACTACAAATCCGAAAAAAGTCGTCAAGAAGGAGATTGGCCATTAGTAGGATTTTCACCTCGTAAAGCGGCAATTTCATTATATGTATATTCAGGTGGAGAAGCACAAGATGAGTTGCTTACAAAATTAGGGAAATTCAAAATGGGCAAAGGCTGTATTTATGTGAATAAACTTTCCGATATCAATGTAGAGATACTAAAAGATTTGATGCGATCAACAATTAATTTTTTGAAAGCAAAGTATGAATAATCTAAAAATAGAATTTAAATGGGCGGTTATTTTCTCAGTTGTGGGACTAATATGGATGGCTTTAGAAAAAACAACTGGATTGCACAGCACTTATATTGATTACCACATTTATTTGACTAACTTATTTGCTATTCCTGCCATTTGGGTAATGGTTTTGGCATTAAGGGATAAAAGAAATAATTTTTACAGCGGTAAAATCACCTACATCAAGGGTTTAATTTCTGGATTTTTTTTGTCACTATTTATAGCGTTCGTTAGTCCCTTAACCCAATACATAACATCTTATATAATTTCGCCAGAATATTTTCCAAACGTTATTAAACGTTCGGTAGAAATTGGATACTATGCAACAAAGCAAGAAGCAGAGGCAAATTTCAATTATCCAAACTATGCCCTAAAAGGCGCTATTGGTTCCCTAGTAATGGGTATTGTAACTTCATCAATTGTAATGCTTTTTTTAAAAACAAAAAAATAAATCTTAGTTTAAATGTAAAGTCGTCTACCATTGTATTGGGGTGAAATACAATCGGGAGGGATTGAAACAATTCTCTGCACAATATTATCTTTTATTATCAAATATAAATCTGAGATTTTACAAAAAAATTAGGTGAATAAAACTCCTTAAAATTTAAATAAACCACTATTTATCAATTATTTGAAAATAAACCATAATGATATTGGTAATCCTACCAGTTCCCAATTGTTTGTGTTTACCTTTAACAGAAACTAAAGTTACTAAATCTATTACGATACCTCTCAAATTACTAAAAGCGCTCTCTCTAACTTGATGTACAAAAAAAGAAATAACAAATTCTATTTCAAAAAGTGCCCCAAAAAAAACCTATGCAAAAGCTACATTCAAGTTTATATCTAATTTTTAATGCATATCCGTTTTTAATCATACTCCTGTAATACTTGCTATCACTAGTCTATCGAAGATTTTCTCACCAAAATATCTGCGATTTAGCTTATAAACAAACTCGTTCAGATACAGTTGTAAGTTTT
>NZ_JBIPPD010000142.1:0-8466 GCF_044368625.1 Flavobacterium sp.
AATCTGATTTTGGATTATGATCAATAACACTCTCAATCTTATGCACTTCAGATGCTAGAATAATATCAATTACCACTTTGCAATGCCCACCAGCTCCAAATAAATACATATTAATTCCCTTTAAAAGCTTCTGTTGTAATTTGTCCAATGCCATTAATCCCTTCGCTCATAAATACTTTTTTAACGGTCAAAAGTACTATTTTTAAATCTAACAAAAAACTAATATTATCAACATACCAAACGTCAAATTCAAATTTTTGTTGCCAAGAAATTGCATTCCGCCCATTTACTTGCGCCCAACCAGTAATTCCGGGCTTAACTTCGTGTCGACGGCTTTGCCTTGAGGAATACAAACTAAGGTATTCTGGTAATAAAGGCCTTGGCCCTACTATACTCATATCCCCCTTGATGACATTTAAAAGTTGAGGAATTTCATCTAAGGAGGTTTTGCGCACCAATTTACCAATTTTTGTTAATCTCTGACCATCAGACAGCAAATTTCCCATCGCGTCTTTCTTATCATTCATGGTTTTAAACTTGATAATTTTAAAAACTTTACCATGTAGACCTGGACGCAATTGAAAGAAAAATGGGTTGCCTTGATTGGCAAAACTAAGCGCTATTGCCACCAAGAAAAGCACTGGAAATAAAAGTAAAAGACCAATTAAAGCCATACTTATGTCCAGAACAGGTTTGACAACTTTGAGGTACATATTCAATTGTTTTTTTTATAAAATTTCACTAGTTGAGCAATAGTGATCTCTGTGGACACGACATCCTTATATCCTAGCTGCTCTTCAATCTTGTTTGTTAAATAAATGCTTCTATTGGTCATCGCCTCTACCCTTGAAATAGTCAATGGATTCTTTGGAATCACTGAAAGCAGCCCCGAGATCGACTTTAATATGAAATGTGGTACTCTAAATTTCGGCATTGGCTTTCCTAATTCCCTCGCTATTATTGCAATAAAATGTTCAAGAGTAGTCCAACTAGAAATATTATAGATTTCATTTTTAGCCATAGGATGACTTGAGGCAAGCAGTAAGGCATGAACTACATTACCAACTGCGATATAGTTTGCGGACGCTCCTTTCGGACCAATAAAAAAATAGTACCCTGAATCAATCATCTTCACTAATTGAAAAAGCGAAGCGTTACTCATTTCCGCACCAAAAACGTTTGATGGCCTAATCAAAGTATAAGTAAAACCAAATTTTTGCGCTGAATCTAGTACCAGTAAATCAGATTGCAACTTGGTTTTCTCATATTGATTGATAGGATTGTACGCGTTCTGCTCCGTGACTTGACCAGAATAAATAGGCCCATATACTCCAACACTACTCAACTGAACCCAATGCTTTATTTTACCTGCGCCAGCTTTTAATAGATTTTTTGTTCCTTCAACATTCACCTCTTGCATCTTGGACTCCTCGCGGATCTCCGCGGCACAATGATACAAAACATCTATATCAATCAAAAATGCAGCTAATGAACTTAAATCCAATAAATCACCTTTTTGAAAAATTAAATTTTGATGATAGGCAAAGGCTGTAGATTCCTTTCGTGACAATATATGAACCGTATCACCCAAATCAAGATGTTTTTTAAGTAGCAGCTGCCCTATAAAACCAGTTGCCCCTGTAATTCCAATTTTCATATTATCTTTTTTCTAAAAGTAATTCTAAATACCAGTTAACCCATTTTTGGGAAATTGTATTTGACGAAAAATGGTCAAGAACATACTTTCGACCATTGACCCCTAAACGTAACCTCAAATCCTCATCCAACATCATTTTTTCCATTTGCAAATATAGAGAATCAATATTCCCAACCTCATGGCGAAGACCGGTCTTATTATCGATAATCGTTTCCATTAAACCATAGGTATCGCTGCAAATAATCGGCAATTCAAGTAACGAAGCTTCTATTACACTTGTCCCAAAGCCTTCTCTGTAACTGGGCAAACAAAACACATCTCCCAATTGAAGCACTTCTTCAGGCTTACTAGTTGACCCATAAAATAACACCGAAGAATTGTTAGGACAAATTTCACATATTTGCGATACAAGACCATCTTCGTCTGGACCTACCAAAACCAATTTGGACTGAGTGTACTTATTATTCAATCTCGCAAAAGCTTGAGCCAAATCCAATACCCCTTTATCTCTGTTGATTCTTCCCAAGAACAAAAAGACAACTTCACTAGATATGTTCTTTTCTTTTCTAAATTTATTTCTAATGGCTGCAGTAGGTACAAATCTAGCAACATCCACGCCACTAATTGACCCCTTTCCTAAAACACTAGAATTTTTTTTAGTGATTATTTTATTTTGGATTAAAAATTGTCTTTGTGATTCTCCATCTACCAAAATATCAGTGGCACAAAACACAATCAAACGATCGATACTTTTTAACAAGCTTTTAAAAACTCCTTTTTTAGTATGCCAAACTTGCCCGGTAAATATGTGTACCCTGATTTTAATCTGAGCCATTTTAGCAGCCAAAATACCCAATAAAGCAGCCTTGGGCGTTACAGTTTGTACCACATCAAATTGCTTTTCTGATAAATATTTTCGGAGGAGAAATAGGGCTTCTAAATCTTTGATAGGAGAAATATTTCTATGTATTCCAATATGCTTTATTTCTTTTACATAAGTACTAGAAAATGAAATTGACATATTTTCCTCGAAATTAGCAACCAAATAAATATCAAAATACTTTGATAGGTATTCAAAATGTTTTAAGAGAAAAGAATTTGCCGTTAATGGAGTGGCTATAATGAAACAAATTGATTTTTTTAAATCCATTGAATATCACATTTTAAACAAAGTACCAAATGGAAACATTCTTACTTTTTATTATACTCAAAAAGGGCTATTTGATGCCATCCGTAAAAAAACAAAGGCAAAAACATCAACCTCATTCGGCTAGCTAAACCTAAATTATAAATATAAACTGAAATCATACATAATATACAACTTGCCGCAATAAAAGCAAACTTGACCTCCTTCCCCATGGTAATTGACTTAAATTTCCTAAAAAACAATAAGATAAACAGCAGCAAAATAAAAAGCACAAAGCTGTTCTCCATTGAAGTCCAATATTGGTAATTTGTCTTTGCATCGAAAAACAAAGGTCGAAACAGTAGAAGCCAAACACGCTCAATATAAAAAGTATCAACGACACTCACAAAACTGTTGCCTGCCTGCATCGCATAGGTGTTTAATTCGATAAATTTATCTGTTATATCTTTATATGTTAATGTTTTAATATCTATAAAAAACATTAATACAGGAACTAAAACGGATACAATAGTCAATGAAAACAATGATAATTGTATTTTAAAGCGTTCAGATAAATCTTTTTGCGTTAGACAATAAATGATAAAAGCCACAAAAAATGCACCAAAAATATGCGGTCTAATTAATATCAAAAATAGGGAAACTAAAACATGTTGGGCTTTTATTTTAGCTTCTTTTTTGATTTGAAAAACTAAATAAGTCAATGAATAAAATACTAAAACGTCTTTTCCCAGCAAACCCGACCAATAGTGCAGGGAGGGCAACAAAAAAAGAGCCTGAATAACAATTTTTTCTGTAATAAAGACCTCATCCGAATAACCCTCTGACATGCCGGTGAAAAAAAGCAGAAAAGCTTTATAACTAATGGTCGCAAAAAGTAAAAAAAGAACAAATAATGACACTCCCGATTGCACTGGTGGGTATATCAAAAAATTTAAAAACGAACTACCTAACCCAAAAAGGGACCACCAAGAATCCGCTTGTAATGCTTCTTCATAAAAACTAATTGCATCATTTTTTGGAAATGTAATAGTGTCGTGGTAAGCAACTCCCATTGCTGTAAAATGAACGACAAAAAGCAATACGACAAACAATTTTTGTATTTTTCCGTGGCTCTCAAAATAGGATTTAGAACTATAAAAAATATAAACCACAAGGGCAAACACCAAAATAAAATTCATAAGTTACTTAATTTTAATCCTTTTAGAAAAATCAAAAGAACTGCGAGAAAATAAAAGCAAAATGTTTTTTTATTGAAAACTTCCAATTAATTAATTTTTAATAACTCGTGGATAGATAGTGCGCAAATTTAATCTAACAAAACATAAAAAATGGTGCTCTAAATATAAAACACACCCTGCCAAATGCCTCGACAGATCATCTTGATTTTACTTGCTTTCATTTGTTCAAAAAAAAGAATAATAAAAACCGTTTTACAAAACGAGAGGATATCTCGTAGTACAAAAACAGGATAGCAACTGAAATATTTTTTGTAAACATAAACTTTATTGCGTGCGTAATAAAAATTACGTAAGGGGGAATGATTGGTGGAAATGAATTTAATCCCTAAAAAAGAATACATCTTACTCTCTCCCAAATGATGACAGAGTGTACTAAATTGCGATCGCAATATTTTAAAACCATTCTTTTGAAGACGAAGACACAACTCTACATCAACATAGTCTATAAACATCTTAGAGTCAAATCCCCCTACTTTATGCAGCGTTTTAACTCGGCAAAGGCTACCGGAAGTAATAGTGGTGAACACATTGACATAATCTTCAGCCGCAAGAACTAAATGCGTACTATTCATGTCTTTAAGAACGGGACAAACGATAGCAGTTTTTTCATTCGTAAAACCGGAAAGTAAAAATGGAACTGTTGGCTTTTCAAAAAAAGAATCTTGATCCATCGTCAGGATAAATTCAAAGTTGTTTTCCTGAGCATATTGCAAAGCTATATTTAAACCTATGGCTATACCAACATTAGTGGGGTTTCTCAGCAGGTGGATCGTATCACTTTCTAATAACGCCAAATCCGCAATGTTATTAGAAGCGTTATCAACAATAACTATACGGTCTACTGTTTCAGCAAAAGAATTGATGTTTTGATTCAATAATGCTAAATCGGGATTATAAGTTATGATAGCCCCTAGTATATGTGCCATTATGAATTTGAACTTTTTATAATTTCACAATAGCGATGACCCCAAACTTCGTACGAATAATCATCTTCAACTCTTTTTCTTCCCGCAATGCCAAATGACTGCCTTTTTTGCTGATCAATGATTAATATTTCAAGAAAATCATACCATTGACTCTTGTCCTGCGCAATATAACCAGAAACACCATGGTCGACAATTTCTAAATTTGCGGGCGCTGGTGAGGCTATAACCGGCAAACCAGATGCCATATATTGAATCAACTTAAATCCACATTTACCTTTTTCCCAAATGGTGTCTTCTAACGGCATAATTCCTATATCGGCAGCTAAAAGATTCTTTATTTCTGTATCTGCCTCCCATTTAATCAAATTGACTTTGACTTTTTCAGAATAAAAAGTACCCCCTATAACGTTAAAAACAATCTTATACTTTTGTGCCAAATCTTCTAAAACATCCTGTACTAGATGCAAATATTTTGAGGTGGAAGGTGAGCCTATCCAAACGATACTTACTATAGCTGACAGGGAAACAACTTTAATTTCTTTGTATTTAGCAAGACGTACTACTGTGGGCAAATAGATCAGGTTATCACTCGGCATTTCATCAAAGTACCATTTATTCCCAACAGTAACAAACTTTGCATTTTTGGCCAAATTATCTATTTTGTGAAATAAAAAAACTTTTTTAAAAAAATGTTTTTTATAATCCGTAGCCGCATAATCATCAAAATCTAAGGCATACTTCCTATTTTTCAACAAGAACTTTTCTATAAAGTACGGGATATTAGGAAATAATTCTTTTTCAATTAGAATCAAATCACTTTCCTTCTTGTAGAAAATCAAAAAAAAAAAGCGTCTAACGATGGCTTCTATTTGTTGCCAAAAAACAACAAAACGCCTTCCTTGGTACAAATTAGTAACGTAGTCCGACGGAAGTAACGGTTTGAATTCAAAACTAATACCGTTACTTTCAAAATAAGGGATATAGTTGTAAAAACGATATCTTGAACTTGAACCTTCGTAATTGTATTTTGATAAAATTAGTATTCTCATAAAAAATCAAACATTAAACTAGCTTAGCGCAATTCGTTTAGGACTATAAAAAAGATTCACAGCTAATGCTATAAAAATAAAATAAATCCATGTTGGCATCAGCGATAAATATTGTTCCTGAAAAAAAGACATTAAAAGAGGATACAACAAAACAGCATAAAGAAATGAAGGCATAAATTGCCGCTCATTAATTGCTTTTAAATAGAAATAAGTGTGTATTAGAGCCATGCTTACAATAATTAATATCATAAAGAGTAACCCAAAATCTTGAAAATAAATTTTATATACAGTATATACGTTGGTATCGAAAGGAATTGACACATATTGATCGACTAGTTCATTAG
The DNA here is from genome assembly GCF_044368625.1 of Flavobacterium sp. Lineage (GTDB taxonomy): Bacteria > Bacteroidota > Bacteroidia > Flavobacteriales > Flavobacteriaceae > Flavobacterium. The sequence goes on from NZ_JBIPPD010000142.1 coordinate 6,362, forward strand.
GCTTGGCTTCAACTAAACCCATTTTATAAAAGACACTATAGATAAATCGAAAAGAATTTTCTCCATAAGTAGGACTATAATTGGTATGTATAAACGCATCAAATGCACTTAAGCTCCCTAGCAAGTAAATCATAAAATTCTCGGCTAAACCAGAAATATTTTCTTGAACACTATTCTCAGTGGATCCTCCATTATTAAGCAAAATACCAATAGCTGAGAACAAACCCAAGAACCCCGAAAAAGCATATACTAGATGTTTCCTTTTTAATTTTTGAAAAACAATTAATACCCCAAAAATCAAACACAAATAAACAATATAAAAGGTTCGACCAGTCGAAAACACACAAAATAAAAGTAAAATTAATGCCGATAATTTCAGTTTAAAATTGTTGTGCCTCTCCCTGATATATAGGTAGAACTGTATAAAAAAACTCACATACGCAAAATTTATTCCATACTTTGAAAATCCGATATCCTGTTCTTGAATGGTTGAATTTCGGAGCCCCGCAAATAAACTATCGTAAATCATATACTCGATAGCTAGGCGGTAACTGCTCATCAGAAAAAAAGGTAAAAAAACTAAAGATATTAGAATTAAAACAACATCAATATTTTAGTTTAATCGCCAAACCACCTAAAGTAAACAATACAACGCCTAAAGTATAAATGGACAAGGCCTTAAAGGACAATTCGAATATGGTAACCAAATCAAAAGTGTGGCATAAGAAATGAAAAAAAATAACAATAAACCATACCAGACTAAACAAGAAAGGGGGATACCCAATAGTTTTGTTAATGGAATAATTAAACAATACATTGAGTCCAATAATAAATAAAAAAACTATGTACCACATAATTCCTTCTTATTTAAAAATCCAATAAAAAACACAGTGAGCAGCAAATAAACCAAAGCGCATAGTACAGTGGAATAGGATGCAAATACAATTCCATAAATAGGGATAAAAACAATATTCAAGACCAAATTAACCGCTAGAGCTACCGCACTAAATAAAAGCATTGTTTTCGTTTTCAATTCAAACTCGAGCGGTTTATGGACTAGCATGGCTAGTTGCCAAATGAATGCGCCACATACAATTGGTAATACCAAGTCAACTGACTGCTCGGTAGCCGCAATACCTACAATTTTTATAATAAAAAACGACTTCAAAAAATAAGCCGCTACGAGTAGGACAATGAAAATTATAGTTTCAAAAAAAATCAATTTTTTCAAAAACCGTAAAGCATCGCTTTTATTACCTGAATTATACTTTTGAGTCATAATAGGGAACCCAGCGACCAAAATTGGGGCATATAGAAGGGTTATGCCTTTATATAATAAATCATAAATCGCAGAATAAGTACCTAAATCCTTTTCTGTCAAATAATACCCTATAATATATCTATCCGATACATTTAAAAGTGAGGAAATAGTAAACCATAAAGCTAAAGGCCAGCCATACTGAAACAGATAATGATGCTGCTTAAAAAGTGAGGCAAAATAATTCCTATTGACTTTTTTTATAAATAAATCGATCGATATTTTAAAAAATCTAAAATCTATTCGAAGAAGAAAAAAAAAAGATAGTAAATAGCTAATAAAAAGGCTAAGAATTAGCCTTAACAAACTTGACAATTCACCTAATACAAAGTGAAAACTGAGTACCATTAGTACAAAAACCACTATTCTAACAAAATCAAAATAAAATGATTTTCGGGCATTAAATTTTGATTGGTAAAAAACAATTGATAACGCCACTAAACTGCCCAAAAACATCGTGACAGTGCCCATTGTCGCAATTAGAATTCCAACATCCATAAGAGTCAAAATCCCAAAACACAACAAACTTATTGGAAAAAAAGTAATCAAAAACAATTGAAAAATAGAAAACTTAAAATGTGTACTGTAATTATTAAACCGCAAAACACATTGATTAAGCCAACCTCCGCCAAATGAAATCAATACTAATATCACATTCTGAACTAATGAAAAACTCCCATAACCATCAACTCCGTAATATTTTACAATTAAAGGTATAGTAATAAAACTAATCAAACCACTCGAGAGTAATCCTAAAAAATAAATAGAAAAATTATTGATAAATAAT
>NZ_JBIPPD010000130.1:0-9331 GCF_044368625.1 Flavobacterium sp.
ATTTTACCGGTACCGGAAAAACCATTGCTGTTTTAGATTCAGGTTTTTTGGGAGTGAATACAGCAGCACCTTTTCAAAGGTTGTTTACCAATAATCTTATTTTAGGAGGTTATAATTATGTAACTCAGTCCAGTAATTTTTACACGAGTGGAACCCACGGTACTTTGGTACTTTCGACCATGGGTGGTTATGTTGAAAATGTTTTGGTGGGTACCGCTCCTGATGCTTTTTACTATTTATTTGTTACCGAAGACGGTGCTACCGAAAACCCAGTTGAAGAATCGTATTGGGTTCAAGCCGCCGAGGAAGCCGACCGATTAGGTGTCGATATTATCAATACATCATTGGGGTATTTTGGATATGACAATCCAAATTATAGCCATACGTACGAAGATATGGATGGTGTGACTGCTTTTGCTTCTCGAGGAGCAGACATCGCTTTTTCAAGAGGAATTATTTGTGTTACTTCTGCTGGAAATTCGGGTTCGTCAAGTAATCCGTACATTAGTGTTCCAGCTGATGCGGTGCATACTTTGGCTGTGGGAGCCGTTAATGCTTCAGGTTTATATGCAAGTTTCAGTTCTATCGGTCCATCTTACGATTTGAGGGTCAAGCCCGACGTTGTTGCTCAAGGTGTTCAGGCAGTTGTAGCCAATCCTTCGGGAACAATTGGTTTGGCAAACGGAACTTCATTTTCAGGGCCCATTACTGCAGGAATGGTAGCGTGTTTGTGGCAAGCACTTCCTACAAAAACCAATGCCGAAATTATGCAAATTATCAAACAGTCGGCCAGTATTTACGCTAACCCAACACCTCAATTGGGGTATGGAATCCCTAATTTTAACACAGCGCTTTTAAATACTTTAAATATTTCTGAACAAGAGCAATGGAACGTTTTTCTTTATCCAAATCCAGCAAGCGATTTTCTGAAAATAAATAGTTCTGGACTTGCACCAGATGCCACTCTTCAACTATTTTCAACTTTAGGTCAGAAAGTGTTAGAAATGAAATCCAATGGTCAAACGATTACTATTCCAATTTCGCAGTTGGCACCGGGAATGTATTTTTGCACAATTCTTCAGGAGCACGCGAGACCACACACAAATTCATTAAACTATAAAACAGATTACCTTGGAAAACAAAATCACCAAACTTTTCAACATACAATATCCCATCATTCAAGGCGGCATGATTTGGAACAGCGGGTATAAACTTGCAAGTGCCGTAAGTAATGCCGGCGGACTCGGATTGATTGGAGCAGGTTCGATGTATCCCGAAGTTCTGCGGCAACACATTCAAAAGTGCCAAAAAGCAACGGATAAACCTTTTGGTGTTAACGTACCGATGTTGTACCCCAATGTGGAAGAAATTATGCAAATTTTGGTCGAAGAAGGAGTAAAAATTGTATTTACTTCTGCTGGAAACCCAAAAACGTGGACGCCTTTTTTAAAAAAAAACGGGATTACGGTTGTGCATGTGGTGAGTAGTTCGAAATTTGCCCTGAAAGCCCAAGAAGCGGGTGTAGATGCTATTGTTGCCGAAGGTTTTGAAGCAGGTGGGCACAACGGACGTGATGAAACGACGACCTTGACCTTGATTCCGATGGTTCGGGAGAAAATTTCGATTCCGCTCATTGCCGCTGGAGGAATTGCAACAGGTAGAGGAATGCTGGCCACAATGGTTCTTGGAGCCGACGGCGTTCAAGTGGGAAGCAGGTTTGCCGCGTCTGTCGAAAGTTCGTCACACGACAATTTTAAAAACACTATTTTAGAAGTACAAGAAGGCGACACACAACTGACGTTAAAAGAACTCGCACCTGTGCGATTGATTAAAAATAAATTTTACCAAGACGTACAAGATTTATATTCTAAATGTCCGACGCCAGAGGAATTAAAAGAACTTTTGGGACGAGCCCGCGCCAAGAAAGGAATGTTTGAAGGTGATCTTATCGAAGGCGAATTGGAAATTGGTCAAATTGCGGGATTGATTCACGAAATTTTACCCGTAAAAATGATTGTGGAAAATATGGTAAGAGAATTTGAAGAAGCGAAAAGGGAAGTGGCGTTGTTTTAGAATTACTGATAAAATAATCCCATTCTTTTTTGGTAAAGAATGGGATTATTTGTTAAATTTTGGTAGTCAATAATTCTGAGCTATTAAAACGTTTTGTTATTCGTATTGAGCGACAGTTTCCAAAAGTTCAGATTTGAAATTGTAAATTTCTTCTAAGGAATTCAAAAGTTTTTTTTCCCCGTTATCCTTTCCTTTATTGAATAGTTCAATGAACTTATTGTTAGAATTGAAATGTAATCTACAAATTGGTTTTCGATTATTATCATCTAATAAAATGCCAAAATAAGATTGAGTATCTCTAAATGCTATACGCGTTGAAGGTAATTTTTCGCGTAAAATGGCTTTTACAATTTGTGAAGCTTCTATTTCTTCCTCTGTTGTAATAAACTTAGGTTGATTAATATTTTCGTCAATTGTAGGCGAGTTTTGTTCCGTTTTAACAGGAATTGATTCATTAATATTTAATGCGTTTTTTAACCTGAAATTGATAGATTCGTTAATGGAATTTGCAAATGCTTTTATTGTATAATCTTTGAATGTTGCTAATCGAGAAGCAGTTATTGTTTTTTCAAAGAAACGATTAACAAGTAGTTTTACAATTTCGTCTGATGGTTCTTTCAATTCTTTTTCAAATTCATTCCTTATAGCTTTGATATATTTCATTCCTTCCGCAGAATCTAAAATACTTTCTAAATTGTAGCCATTTTTAGTGAACTTTTCAAGAATTTTTAAGCTTGTATCTTTCAGATTAGATAGATCTAACGTGAAAAATGGTTTTTCATCCATTATATTTGGTTTTTCCAAATCCGTGTAAAAGTTGTAAATATGACCGTTTGTTAGTACTCCAAATCTTGATTTAGACACATGATAGTATCGATGTAGTTGCGAATTATGAGCATCGACATTTTCTTTCCAATGTTTACATTCAATTATTAAAATAGGCTCACCGTCAATTTTAATTACATAATCTATTTTTTCACCTTTCTTAGTTCCTATGTCGCAAATAAATTCAGGAATAACTTCTGTAGGATTAAAAATATCATAACCCAAAATTTGGATAAATGGCATTACAAAAGCATTTTTTGTAGCTTCTTCTGTATTGATTTGATCTTTAAGAGCATCAACTCTGGCGTGTAATTGTTCTAATTTTAATTTGATTTCAGCTTCCATAGTTTTAAATTAATAAATTTAATTAAAGGTTTTTTAAGTTTCTAAATTTATGAAAATAATTCGCAGCTCTTAAGTTTTATAAAAATAAATTTTTTCAAAACACCTCGGATGCCAATCCACTAATAATTTCCCCTATTTTTTTTATAATCGTTGAATTGGAATACCGAGTATTGCTATAAATGCATTTTCTTTAAAATTTATTTGATTAAAAAGCGTACTAATTTCCAAAGATTTTGTAATTTTCATCCTGCGAGAAGATTTGACTTCATTTAGTCGGATTTTTAGAAAATGAAAAGTCTTTGAACCTTACCACTCACTGGCTTTTTTACTTTGTAAAACCGTTTTTAGAATCGTAACAAAATCGAATTGTCATCGCAATTGAGAGTAAGTTTCATCGTGCTTTTTTTCAATTTGATTTGGATAATCAGTAAAGTGTGTATTTAATAGTGGTAAAAACCGAATAAAACAATTTAAAACTTAAATTCAGATATGGAAATATTTCATATTAGTGCCGAATGTTATCCCGTTGCCAAAGTGGGTGGGTTAGCAGATGTCGTTGGCGCTTTGCCCAAATATCAAAATAAAGCAGGAAATGATGTACGTGTAGTAATGCCTTGTTACGACACCAAATTTAAAAACGAAAACGATTGGGAATATGTACATTGGGGACACGTAAGCCTGGGTAATTTTAATTTTCCATTCAGTATTCTGAAAGAAACTACCGATAAGTTGGGTTTTGAATTGTATCTCGTTGAAATCCCCGATTTGTTTAACCGAAAGGAAGTGTACGGTTATCAAGATGATATCGAGCGTTTTTTGAGCTTTCAAATTGCAACATTGGACTGGATTATTGGCCGCGATCAAGTTCCTGATGTCATCAATTGCCACGATCACCATACCGGTTTGATTCCGTTCATGATGTTGTATAGTCATAAATATTACCGATTGCGAGAAACGCCTTCGATGATCACGATTCATAACGGATTGTACCAAGGTCAGTTTGGTTTCGATAAACTCTATTATTTACCTGAATTTGATTTGGCCCACGTTAACGTTTTAGAGTGGAACAACTGTATCAACTCTTTGGCGGTTGGAATCAAATGTGCTTGGGCAGTTACCACCGTTTCTCCTAGTTATTTAGACGAAATAAATACATTTGCCAATGGTTTAGAATCATTATTTAATATGGTTCGCTACAAATCAATAGGTATTTTAAACGGAATTGACGTTGAGGTTTGGGATCCGGCGAAAGATCCGATGCTGAAAAAAAATTATACAGTTAAAAATTTAAACAAAGGAAAACAAGACAACAAGGCACATTTGTGCGAACTCTTTAATCTAGATCCAGATAAACCTTTATTCAGTTTTATTGGAAGACTTTTGGAAGAAAAAGGTGGTGATTTATTGCCGCATGCCGCACTTTTGGCATTGTCGGAAAACTATAAGCAAATCAATATTTTAATTTTAGGTTCTGGAAATACTTTGATTGAAAATCATTTAAATAGTTTATTGGCTGATTATCAAGGAAATTACAATACCTATATTGGTTATAACGAAGAGTTGGCGCATTTGATTTATGCGGGTTCCGACTTTTTATTGATGCCTTCCAGAGTAGAACCGTGTGGCTTGAACCAAATGTATTCGCTGCGGTACGGAACCGTTCCTATCGTAAGACGCACCGGCGGTTTAAAAGATACGGTAATTGATTTTGGAGATGATGGAAACGGTATTTGTCACGACCAAGCTTCTGTTGGTGATATTTGTTATTCCATTCAAAGGGGAATTTCTTTGTACAACGACAAGAAAAAAATGAACGAAATCCGAACCATAGGAATGAAAACGGACCATTCCTGGGAGCGCGTTTGTCAAGAATATTTAGAAATTTATAATTTAATAATTAGCAAAAAATGAAAGCTAAAAGGAAAAACGTTATTGCAATCATATTAGGAGGAGGACAAGGATCTCGATTGTATCCTTTGACACAAACAAGATCAAAACCAGCCGTGCCAATTGGAGGAAAATACAGATTGGTTGACATTCCTATTTCCAATTGTATGAATTCGGATATTTACCGGATGTTTGTGCTCACGCAATTTAATTCGGCTTCCTTAAATGCACACATAAAAAATACCTACAATTTTAGTATTTTCAGCCATGCTTTTGTAGATATTCTTGCTGCTGAACAAACTCCCGATAATCCTACTTGGTTTCAAGGAACAGCTGATGCGGTGCGTCAATGCATGCCCCATTTTTTGAACCACGACTTTGATTATGCCTTAATTCTTTCGGGGGATCAATTGTATCAAATGGATTTTAATGCGATGTTGGACCAGCATATAAATAACAAAGCTGATATTTCAATCGCTACATTGCCTGTAAATTCCAAGGATGCACCTGAATTTGGTATTTTAAAAACCAATTCGGAAAGCTACATTGAATCGTTTATCGAAAAACCAGCGAAAGAGTTATTGAAAGATTGGGAATCGGACGTTAGTGATCAAATGAAAAGTGAAGGAAAACACTATTTGGCTTCTATGGGCATTTACATTTTCAACCGAGAACTTCTGGTAGATATTATGTCGAATAAGGACACTAAAGATTTTGGTAAAGAAATAATTCCACAAGCGGTAGGTAACAAAAAAATCTTGAGTTACCAATATGAAGGTTATTGGACCGACATCGGAAATATTGACTCATTTTTTGAGGCCAATATTGGTTTGACCGACGATTTGCCAAAATTCAACCTTTTTGACAACGATAATAAAATATTTACAAGACCAAGGTTGCTACCTCCTTCAAAGTTTCATAAATCAATGATAACCAGCACGTTAATTTCGGAAGGTTGCATTATTAATGCCAAAGAAATCATACGTTCTGTAATTGGAATTCGTTCTAGAATCGGTGAAGGCACTTCTATAGAAAATTGTTATGTAATGGGAAATGATTACTATCAAACAATGGACGAAATGAAAAAGGATGTTGAAAACGGGCGACAGCTGGTAGGAATTGGCGAAAGATGCGTTATCAAAAATGCTTTAGTAGATAAAAATTGCCGAATCGGTAACGACGTGTACATCAACGGTGGCCCACATTTAGAAGATTTTTCATGTGAGTTGTATGCCATAAAAGACGGAATTGTAGTCATTAAAAAAGGAGCAGAAATACCAAGCAATTTTAAAATACAGTAACAAAATAGTGCTCTCAAAGCATTAATAATTTAAAAAAGGGCAAACATTTACGTTTGCCCTTTTTTTGTAGATTCTTACATTGATTTAAAATTTATTTTCAACTTCTGCAGCTTGAAGCATTAAATAGTGTAAATCCGTATTTTTGATAAACGGTTTTAATAATGCACTTCCTGGTCCAAAAACCGCCAATTCGACATAATCTGCTGAGTGATCCATACTGATCCAACCCACAGAGTTTGATTTTTGCTGCATTTCTGCAAAAGCTTTAAATGGAAGTTTTTTGTAATTATAGAGTCCACCGTCTTCTTTGTGCAATCCATCGTAGTAACTCAAAACTGTTTTGGCATCTTCATCTGAAAGTGTAGATCCGTTAGCAAAGGCAATTATTTCTTTTACCTCAGAAAGGGTAGATGCAGGCTTGATAGTGTTTAAAATCCATTCATTGGTATGTTTGTACTTTTGAATGTTGTCGAAATTATCGTTTGCTTTTTTACCATAAATCACACCTGGATTCGCATTCCCGTGATCGGTTGTAATGATAACCAGCGTATTTTTATCTTTTTCTGCAAAATCTATCGCCACTTTAATTGCTTCGTCAAAAGCAACTTGATCGTACAAAAGTCCACCAATATCATTGGCGTGAGCGGCCCAATCTACTTTTCCCGCTTCTACTTGTAAAACAAAGCCTTCGGGATTTTGCTTCATTCGATCGATGGCTTTTTGGGTCATTTCTGCCAAAGTTGGGTTTGTTTCTCGCAACTTTTCGTCCGAATTTCGGTCAATGTTGTACGGCAATGCATCTTCAGAAAAAACACCTAAAATGGGTTTGTCGTTTGAAGTATTGAGCATTTCACTTCGAGTTTTTGCTATTTGATATCCTTTTGCTTTAAAAACAGCATACATGTCGACTTTGTCTTTTCGGGTATTTGCATCAAAATATTGTTGGCCGCCACCCATCATAATGTCAAACTTTAAATCGGCGTACTGGTTGGCAATATCATCCTGACTGTTTCTGCTTTTCGAATTGACGCAAAATCCAGCGGGTGTAGCATGCGTGATGGGAACTGTTGTTACGCAACCCGCCATTTTACCTGCTTTTTTAAATTTTTGCCAAATTGGTAAATATTCTTGCCCGTCAGGCCCCACATTGAGTGCGCCATTTTTAACACGAAAACCACCTCCCCAAGACGAACTGGCTGCTGCAGAATCAGTAACAATTGAACTAGCTGAAGCGGTGTCCATCAATGCTCGACTAACACGATTGTCTTTATAAAGTTGCATCCAATGGGAGTGCATTCCAGTCTTTCGACTAAGGTACAAATCGGTCATGTTCAAAGTTCCAGTACTCATACCATCGCTGACCAATAATATGATGTTTTTGGCTTTTTTATTTTTGTCAATAAAATCCGTATTTACTGGAGCTGCAGTAGATTGAAAAGGATTTATTAGTGCGGTTCCAAGTGTGAAAAGCGATCCGTTTCTGAAAAATTTTCTTCTATTCATCATAAATTTATAAGGTGTTCAAATATAGTGAATGTAAAGTTTAAATTATTTATGATCGGGATAAAAAAAAACCGCCTCAATTGATGTTGTGAGGCGGCTTATTTTGATGTTATGCTTCAACGGTAACGGGTTCTTCGTACAATATTTGATTTTGAAGTAAATCGTTTAAAGTTTCTTGCTTTCGAATCAATATTGCTTGATTGTTGATCCACAAAACTTCGGCAGGTCGAAAACGCGAGTTGTAATTGGATGCCATCGAGTAGCAATAAGCACCAGCATTTTTGAAACACAATAGGTCATTTTCCTTGATTTCCGTGATGCGTCGGTTGTTGGCAAATGTATCAGTTTCGCAAATATAACCTACTACCGAATAAAAACGTTCTTTTCCTTTTGGGTTAGAGATGTTTTGAATTTCGTGTTGCGAACCATATAACATCGGACGAATGAGGTGGTTGAATCCAGAGTCAATTCCAGCAAAAACGGTAGAAGTGGTTTGCTTTACCACATTTACTTTTGCCAAAAAATAACCAGCTTCGCTCACTAAAAATTTTCCAGGCTCAAAGGCAAGAGTCAAATTCCGACCGTATTCTTTTTCAAAAGCATTAAAGCGTTTGGTTAACTTTTTGCCTAATTCCTCTACATTGGTTTCTATATCGTCTTTTTTGTACGGCACTTTGAATCCGCTTCCAAAATCTAAAAAGTCAAGCTCAGTGAAGTTTTTTGCGGCATCAAACAAAATTTCGGCGGCGTAAAGAAACACTTCGATATCCAAAATATCTGAACCAGTGTGCATGTGGATACCGTTAATGTGCATTCCTGTATTTTGAACAATACGCAAAATATGCGGCATTTGATGTACCGAAATTCCAAATTTACTATCGATGTGACCCACCGAAATATTCGCATTACCACCCGCCATGACATGCGGATTGATTCGGATGCAAACAGGAATTTGAGGATATTTGAAACCAAAATGTTCCAATACCGATAAATTATCGATGTTGATTTGAATGCCCAAATGGGCTACTTCTTCCAACTCTTCAAACGAAACCCCGTTTGGAGTATAAATAATTCGTTCGAGAGAAAATCCTGCGTGTAAACCCAGTTGCACTTCTTGAATGGAAACTGTGTCCAATCCCGCTCCTTGGTTTTTTAATAATTTTAAAATCGAAATATTGGAAAGTGCTTTTACAGCATAATTTACTCGAAGACGTTCCACCTTACCAAAAGCGTTTGTAAGTCGTTGGTATTGCGAAATTATTTTATTGGCATCATATACATAAACTGGATTGCCGAATTCTTGTGCGACTTGTAATAAATCTTTTATTTGCATCTTTTTTTTCTGCAAATATACTAGGACTGAAAAAATGGAGCAAGTATACCTATGGATATTAACA
>NZ_JBIPPD010000131.1:0-9300 GCF_044368625.1 Flavobacterium sp.
TTTATGTCGGAAGACGTAAAGTTTGGAGACGATTTATACGTAGGAAGCTTTACATATATTGGTAAAAATGTAACTCTAGGAAAAAATGTAAAAATTTATCCCAATTGTTATATCGGAGATAACGTGATTATTGGCGATAATTTACTGATGCATTCGGGTGTTCGAATCTATTCTGATGTGGTAGTTGGAAATAATTGTAGTTTTCATTCGGGTGTTATTATCGGTTCTGATGGTTTTGGTTTTGCACCAAACCCGGATGGCTCTTACGAGAAAATTCCACAAATTGGGAATGTAATAATTGAAGATGATGTAGAAATTGGTGCCGCTACAACGGTTGACAGGGCCACGATGGGTTCGACCATTATTCGAAAAGGAGTTAAACTGGATAACCAAATTCAAATCGCACACAATGTGGAAATTGGTGAACATACGGTTATTGCTGCTCAAACAGGTATTGCAGGTTCAACCAAAATTGGTAAATATTGCACAATTGGAGGTCAAGTTGGAATTGTGGGACATATCGTTATCGGAAATAATGTACGAATTCAAGCCCAATCGGGTGTGCAAAAGAATTTAAAAGACGACGAAATTGTACAGGGAACTCCAGCATTTAATTACAGTGATTTCAGTAAATCATATGTTCACTTCAGGAATTTACCAAAAATAGTACACGAACTAAGCGAAATTAAAAAAATTAATAAAGAAGAATAAAACCCTAAATTTAGTAAAATGGTTAAGCAAACTACCATCAAAAGCGAAGTTTCTCTGATTGGAGTTGGACTCCACACAGGGAAAGAAGTCAAGATGACCTTTAAACCCGCACCAATAAACAATGGCTATACTTTTGTTCGAATGGACTTAGAAGGTCATCCCATTATTGAAGCGGATGCAAATTATGTGGTAAACACCCAACGAGGTACAAACTTAGAGAAATTAGGTGTTAAAATTCAAACTTCCGAACACGTTTTAGCGGCTTTTGTGGGTTGCGATGTCGATAATGTTATTATTGAATTAGATGCTTCAGAGCCACCCATTATGGATGGTTCTTCGAAATACTTTGTAGAGGCTATTGAAAAAGTGGGAATTGAAGAGCAAAATGCTGAACGAAAATTTTATGTAGTTAAAGAAGTAATTTCTTTTACGGATGAAGCCACAGGTAGCGAAATTTTAGTAATGCCAAGCGACGATTATCAGGTAACTGCAATGGTCGATTTTGGAACCAAAGTCTTGGGGACTCAAAATGCATCACTAAAAAGTATGAGCGAATTCAAAACTGAAATTGCAAGTGCACGAACATTCAGTTTCTTACACGAATTAGAATCTTTATTGGAAAACGGATTGATTAAAGGCGGCGATTTAAATAATGCCATTGTGTATGTCGACAAGGAAATTTCGCCAAGCACGATGGAACATTTAAAGGTAGCTTTTGGAAAAGATCATATATCTGTAAAACCAAACGGCATTTTAGATAATTTGACATTGCATTACCCAAATGAAGCAGCAAGACACAAATTATTAGATGTAATTGGGGACTTGGCACTTATTGGTACAAGAATAAAAGGAAAAGTGATTGCTAATAAACCGGGGCATTTTGTAAATACGCAGTTTGCAAAAAAAATGGCCAAACTGATCAAAATCGAAAAAAGAAATTTTATTCCCACCTACGATTTGAATCAACCCCCGTTGATGGACATCCATAAAATAATGGAAATGCTGCCTCACCGTCCACCGTTTTTATTGATTGACCGCATTATTGAAATGTCTGACTCGCATGTGGTAGGTTTGAAAAATGTAACAATGAACGAGAATTTCTTTGTAGGACATTTTCCAGACGCACCTGTAATGCCGGGTGTTTTGATTGTCGAAGCGATGGCACAAACTGGAGGTATTTTGGTCTTGAGCACCGTTCCCGATCCCGAAAATTATTTGACTTTTTTTATGAAAATTGACAATGTTAAGTTCAAACATAAAGTGTTGCCAGGCGATACCTTGATATTTAAGTGTGATTTAATTACACCTATTAGAAGAGGAATTTGTCACATGCAAGCCCATGCGTATGCTAATGGAAAATTAGTAGCAGAAGCAGAACTTATGGCACAAATTGCCAGAAAACAATAATATTATAATAGTTTTATGTTATTGGTTTCAAGTCGTTCGAAACCTAAAACTTGAAACCTGAAATCAAAAATCAAGATGAATCAACCATTAGCATATGTGCATCCTGGTGCAAAAATAGCCCGAAATGTTGTAATCGATCCATTTACAACGATCCACAACAATGTTGTAATTGAAGAAGGAACTTGGATTGGATCCAATGTAACAATTATGGAAGGCGCCCGAATCGGAAAAAATTGTAATATTTTTCCTGGAGCAGTAATTTCGGCAGTGCCGCAAGATTTAAAGTTTGGCGGCGAAGATTCGCTTGTAATCATCGGAGATAATGTTACCATTAGAGAATGTGTTACCATAAACAGAGGTACAATCGCCTCGGGACAAACAAAAATCGGAAACAATTGTCTGATCATGGCTACCGCACATGTCGCACATGATTGCCACATTGGTAATAATGTGATAATTGTAAATGGTGTTTTGCTTGGTGGCCACGTGACCGTGGGTGATTTTGCCATCATTGGTGGCTTGTCTGCCGTACATCAATTTATCAGTATCGGCGACCACGCGATGATTTCTGGAGGATCGCTCTTACGAAAAGACGTTCCGCCGTATACCAAAGCGGCCAAAGAACCGCTTTCGTACGTTGGAATTAATTCAGTCGGATTACGAAGACGCGGATTTACTTCGGAGAAAATTAGAGAAATTCAAGATATCTACCGTATTTTATATCAAAAAAATTACAATACTTCTCAAGCTTTAGCAATAATCGAAGCAGAAATGGAAGCTACTCCCGAGCGAGATGAAATCATCTTGTTCATCAGAAACTCTTCGCGTGGAGTAATGAAAGGGTACAGCGGTAACTTTTAAAATTAAATAATTCATATATAAACAAATAATGGCATCAACATCAGACATTAGAAACGGATTGTGCATCAAACACAACCATGATATTTATAAAATCGTTGAATTTTTGCACGTAAAACCTGGAAAAGGACCCGCTTTTGTGCGAACAAAATTGCGAAGTGTAACCAACGGTAAAGTACTAGACAATACTTTTTCGGCGGGACATAAAATCGATGTAGTTCGAGTAGAAACACATACCTACCAATATTTATACGCCGAAGGTGATGATTTTCATTTTATGAATGCCGATACTTTCGAGCAAATTACTATGAATAAAAATGTGTTGGACAACCCTGATTTGTTGAAAGAAGGAACAAACGTGATGGTCCAAGTAAACACCGAAACTGACTTGCCTCTTTCGGTAGATATGCCAGCTTCTATTGTTTTGGAAGTAACGTACACAGAACCAGGCTTAAAAGGAAATACCGCTACTAATGCTACCAAACCTGCAACAGTTGAAACGGGAGCGTCTATAAATGTCCCATTATTTATCAATGAAGGTGATAAAATTAAAATTGATACCGCTTCCGGAAGTTATATGGAACGCGTGAAGGAATAGATAATTCGGCAATTCATTAATTAGAGAATTAGAAAATGTTGAAATGTATCGAATATCATTTTACTTACAATGAACCACTACCGAATAGGGTCGTCTTTTATCTATTTAAAAAGTTATTTAATTAAAAAATTACCTAATTAAAAAATGAAGTTTCCAAAAATACATACGCTCAAAGAAATTGCCGAATTAATTGATTGCGAATTCGTGGGAGATTCCAATTTTCCTGTGCTTGGTATGAATGAAATTCACGTAGTGGAATCGGGTGATATTGTTTTTGTGGACCATCCCAAATATTACGATAAGGCTTTGCAATCGGCTGCTACAATTGTTTTAATTAACAAAAAAGTGGTTTGTCCCGAAGGCAAAGCTTTGTTGATTTCGGACGATCCGTTTAGAGATTTCAATAAGCTGACACGTTACTTTAGGCCTTTTCAAGGAATCAATGTATCAATTGCTTTAAGTGCCGAGATAGGCGAAAATACGTTTATTCAACCCAATTGTTTTATCGGAAATAACGTTAAAATTGGAAATAATTGTTTGATTCATAGTAATGTTGCTATTTACGACAATACCATAATTGGCGATAATGTCATCATTCATGCAGGATCAGTCTTGGGTGCGGACGCTTTTTATTATAAAAAAAGAGCAGACGGATTTGATCAACTTCTTTCTGGTGGAAGGGTGGTTATCGAAAATAATGTGGGTATTGGTGCTCTTTGTACGATTGACAAAGGAGTTACGGGCGACACCACAATTGGCGAAGGAACTAAATTAGACAATCAGGTTCATGTGGGGCACGATACGGTTATTGGAAAAAAATGTTTGATTGCTTCGCAAACGGGTATTGCAGGCTGTGTAGTTATTGAAGATGAGGTAACTTTGTGGGGACAAGTAGGAACCACAAGCGGAATTACCATTGGAGCGAAAGCGGTAGTAATGGGACAAACGGGTGTAACAAAATCGATTGAAGGTGGAAAAAGTTATTTTGGAACACCCATCGAAGAATCGCGCGAAAAACTAAAACAACTTGCATACGTAAAAAAAATCCCAGATCTAATCGAAAAAATGAAACGTTATGACAATTAAAAAATTAATTCTAGATTTTTACAAATCCGATGCATTTATAAACGTTTCAGAGATGGAACCTTTTTTGCATTCCGACTTTATTCTAGAATGGTACAGTAGCAAAGGTTTTTTGAAACTTGATAGACAAGAAGTGTTGGATTTGGCTCAAGAATTGGGTAAATCTTACGTAAGGTCAAAAGTTCGAATTCACTCCATTTTACAAGAAAAAAATCAAGTTGCCGTTCGTTATTCGCATTTTGTTAAAACTGTCGAAAATCCTAGAGAAGAAATGCTATTGGCTCATTTCTTTGTAATTTGGGAAGTACAAGACGATAAACTTCACCGTTGTTTCCAGATGAGTCAAGTTTCTTAAATATTCTGGGTAATTTTAAATGTACAAAACATGGTTTCAATGAAATCAGACGTTACAAAAACGATTTTAATACTCAGACTTACCAGCTTTTTCTGGATTTTCGCCAAATTATTTTCGTATAATCTTTGGCACACGCAGCGGCTTTTTCCCTTAATTCCTCCTTTTGATTTTTTGGAAAATGTTCCAAATTTCATACATCTTTCTTTATTTTATTTCGCATTAGCAGGTATTGCTTTAGTCGGATTTTTTCCTAAAAATAAAATTTTAATTGGTTGTACCTTAGTTGTGGAATTAATTTCCTGTCTTCTGGATCAAAACCGATGGCAACCTTGGGAGTACCAATATTTTCTTACATTCGCATTCTTCTTTTTCTACCATAAAAACCTACGGCAGTTTGTTACTTACTTTTCTTTTTTGCTCATTGTCATCTATTTCAATAGTGGGTTGCACAAGTTAAATGGTGGTTTTTTATACAAAGTTTGGAATGAAATGATCCTCACAAGACTTTTTGGATTTGAAGCCCATCAAATAGATTCACCTTTTATTCACTATGCAGGTTTATCCCTTGGATTAATTGAATTATTTGCCGCATTGGGATGTTTGTTCATGGTAAATAAAAAGTTTTACGCACTTTTTCTTGTAGGCATGCACGTGTTTATTTTGTTTTTAGTTGGGCCAACAGGTTTAAACTACAATCCCATTGTATGGCCTTGGAATATAGTAATGATGATGTTTATATTGATCGTTTTTTATAATGCCGAGGAACGAATTTCTTTTGTAAAATTAACTTCGGGTTTCAACAAAATTCCTTTTACAATCCTTGGTATTCTTCCATTTTTCTGTTTTCTAAACCTATATGATAATTTCTTTTCGTTTAACTTGTATTCTGGTAGTTTAAAGCATTTTCTTATATGTGTAGATGAAAAACAATTGGGTAACGAATACAAACCGTATATTTCAAAAACAAAAAAACGTTGTGGTACTAATACAGCAATATTAGGGAATAATTGGGCTTTGACGGAAATGAATATTGTCATTTATCCCGAGGAACGATTTTATAAAGGAATAATGAAAAAATGGAAAGAGCAACATCCCAGTTTGGAGTCTACCTTCTATATTTATCAATATCCCTACAAGCCTGAAAATTACGTAGAATATAAATAAAAATAACTCTTGGAATTATCTTTATTCTAATGCTATATTTTTCAATAAAAGGCTTTAGAAATTGACACTAAAAACCTATTTTTGCATCACTATTTCAAAAAATAATTTAAAAGATATATTTATGAGCGTTTTAGTCAATAAAGATTCTAAAATAATTGTGCAAGGTTTTACAGGAAGCGAAGGAACTTTTCACGCTTCGCAAATGATTGAATACGGAACAAACGTAGTCGGTGGTGTAACTCCAGGAAAAGGAGGATCTACACATTTAGACCGTCCCGTTTTCAACACCGTAAAAGATGCTGTAGAACAAGCAGGAGCGGATACTACTATTATTTTTGTTCCACCAGCTTTTGCAGCTGATGCAATTATGGAAGCGGCTGATGCAGGAATCAAAGTAATCATTGCGATTACTGAAGGAATTCCAGTAGCAGATATGATTAAAGCTTACGCTTATATTCAAACTAAAGATTGTCGTTTAGTAGGTCCTAACTGTCCAGGGGTAATCACTCCAGGTGAAGCGAAAGTAGGTATTATGCCTGGTTTTGTTTTCAAAAAAGGAACCGTTGGAATCGTTTCTAAATCAGGAACATTGACTTACGAAGCGGCAGACCAGGTAGTAAAACAAGGTTTAGGAATCACTACCGCTATCGGAATTGGTGGAGACCCAATCATCGGGACTACTACAAAAGAAGCAGTTGAATTGCTAATGAACGATCCAGAAACGGAAATCATCATCATGATTGGTGAAATTGGTGGCCAACTCGAAGCAGATGCTGCTAAATGGGTTAAAGAAGACGGAAACCGTAAGCCAGTTGTTGGATTTATTGCAGGAGAAACTGCTCCAAAAGGACGAACAATGGGTCACGCAGGTGCAATTGTAGGCGGAGAAGACGATACCGCTGAAGCTAAAAAACGAATCATGAGAGAATGTGGAATCCATGTAGTAGATTCTCCAGCCGAAATTGGTTTGAAAGTAAAAGAAGTTTTAGGTTAAGAAGAATAAGAGCATAGAATAAAGAGCAGAGAATAAGAGAATAGATTTAATACTGTTCTAGAAATAGAGAAGACTCCACTTTACGGTGGAGTTTTTCATTACAATAATCACACGGAACACTTCAGTATCTTAGTTCCAATAAAGAATTAGTTCCTTAGCGTCTTCGTGGCAAATAACAAAAACATGTACAAAGAATTAAAGAAATTCAAAACCCAAAATACGTTTTCATTCACACAAGAAGACAGTTTAGAAACCGTTTGCAACGCGCCAGAACCGGGGAGCGGTGTGTTTTTAGTCTACGCTGTTGATGGTGAAGAAAAAGAATTGATTATGGTAGGTTCAACAGGAACTGTTCAGAACGACGGCACCTTGAAAAGCAAAAACGGTGGACTTTACGACAAAATCGTAAACGGTCACCAATTTGCAAAAACAGGCCGAAAATATTCTTGGCCAGCCCAAATGAAACTCGAAAACATCGAACGCCTTGAAGTTTCTTGGTACGAGACGTTCAACGAAAAAAATAAAGCAATTCCAACAGCTGTGGAAGGACAAATGTTGCAAAACTTCTTGGACGAAAATGGAAAGTTGCCGAGATGGAATGTGGCGTTTTAAAAATTTATATTTCTAGCACATAGCCCACGGTTTCAACCGTGGGTTTCTTGTAAATAAATCACGTTTTCAACATCATCTGCGGTTTCAACCTTGAAAAAATAAATGATTACCAATTGTAATTCAAAAAAAACATCCCGTTCACACCAGAAGCTGAACGGGATTTTTTAGTTAATTAAATGGATCAGACCATTTCGGATTGGTGTAAACGGCTGTTCCAGATAAAGTTTCTAGAAATGCAATCACGGCATTTACTTCATTTGCATTCAAATTTAATTGCTGACCGTTGCCTCCTGGTCGTAATCTTGGGTCTAAATTGGTATTTCCTGGAGCAATATTAATCGTTCCATAATGACCAATCGCTGCTTGAAGTGAAGTTATCACACCCGTATGCATCATTTGTCCGTTAAGTGTCCCGGTCGGTCCGACTAGATCTCGAAGTGAAGGGGCTCTCGTATTGGTAATATCAATTCCAGCTCCCGAAATTTTACCAATGATCCCGTTGTTTCCGGAATTTGGAGCGATGTCGAATTCGGGTGCTCTGTGGCAACCTGCACAACCAATTCCGCCTCCCGTTCGCACACCGGAAGCATTAAAAGCGGGCGGAGCTAAAAATAAATTTTTCCCCATATTTTCTTGTGCGGTAAAATTTGCAAATGGCATTCCATCGTTTTGTGCTGTGGCTCTTCCCGCATCGTATTTTGAATCAAACGATTGAATACTTCGGATAAATTGTCCCAAAGCCAACTGTATTTTGCCTTCGGTTATTTCAGACGAACCATACACAAACTTAAAAAGTTCTTTGTAATAATCTATTTCGTTCATTTTTACAATTAAATCAGCAAAAGTAGCGTCGCCATTTGTACCGCTGTAACCCATTTCGCCGTGGTCTTTTATCGGCATTGTGGTCTGGATTTCTAAACTCGCAGCTCTTTCGTCCCAAAAGAATTTGGATTCGGTGGCAAATCGGGTATTGATTAGTCGCATTGAATGCCGGCCTGTACTTCCATTCACGCCTGTACTAGCCACCGAATTGTCACCAAAGGCGATCTCCTGTTTGTGACAACTCGAACACGAAATAGTGTTGTTTGAGGACAATTTTTTGTCGTAAAACAAAACTCTTCCTAAGGTCGCTCCTTTATCGGTAATGGGATTGGCTGTACCATTATTTTTAGTAATGTAAGCCGGAATACTTTGATTGGCATAGTTTTCCAAACTATTTAAATCTATTGAAGATCCAAATGTTGCTTCAACAGCGGGATAAGTATCAACAATATCAACATAGGCGTCTTCTGAGGTACTACTGCACGAAGTCAAAACGCCTATTGCGAAAAGACTTCTCAAAAAATGTTTTTTCATAAGTGTGGTTTTAAATTGGTTTTGGTTTATTTTAATTCACTATTATCCGAAAGTCTAAAATAAAAAAAGCCTGAGATTCCCTTATTTTTGTTTTGCGAAAAATAAAATAATTTTATGGGACTCTTCAGGCGAAACAAAAATATCAAAAAACCTGTTATTCGG
>NZ_JBIPPD010000132.1:0-9181 GCF_044368625.1 Flavobacterium sp.
GTGTAAAATCATAATAACTTTTCTGACTATGGCTTGGTCGGTCAAAAATAATTTTTGATTTTAGCCACAAAACAGGAAATCAAAACTAAAAAAAACTATCTTAAGTTTTTCAAAAAGTTGCACTGGCAATGGATTGCAGCATGTTAAATTTTTTTAATCAACTTAAACCAATAAACATGACATTAACTAAAGTTTATTTTAGAGGTATTATTGTGGTATTATTTTTTTGTATCACCAAAATTAATGCTCAAGGGTTAAACGCAACATACGAAAAAAAAATAGATAGCATACAAGAGAGCTATAGCAAATTAACCACTCCTATAGATAAAATGAAGGCTTTATATCAAGTAGCAAAACTCTATCAAGCCACAAACTTTCAAAAATCGGATAGTATAAATAATATAATATTACAAACTGCAAAGAAAAATACAGATGAAGTAGGTTTTGGTTTGTATCATTTGATTAATTCACAAAATCAAATCACCAAAGGTGAGTACAATCTCGCATTTAGAGAAGCAGTAAAAGCAGAATTTATATTTAAGAAAAAACAAGAAACAGCTTATTATTTAGATGCTATTTACCTTAAGGCTTTTTCATTAACTTTAAATGGAAAAAGAGACGAAGGTTTAAAATTAGTCTTATCATTTATTAATGATAAAAAATATAAATCGTATAATGAGCAAATTGGTCAGTTGTACTATTTTCTTGCATTTTATCACCTTAACATTGAAAAAAACCTACCTAAATCATTAATTTATAATGAAAAAGCGTTAGAAATTTACAGAATTATAAACAGTAGAGGGGTTTTAAAGGTTTACTACAATATAGCACAGATTTACATAGCCCTCAATAATTTTAATAAAGCAGAAGAATATGCGCTTTTAGCTATTAATAGTAACCAACCAAAATCCATTGAATTGTTACAAGCATTAAATAGTATTTTAGCGTATGTCAATCTAGAAAACAAAAAATACATTATCGCTCAAAAATATTGTGACAAATCACTTAAACTTTGTAGCATTCTCGGAAATGATGATATTACTGCTATCACATTATTAAATAGTATAGCGATTGATAAGGAGTTAAATCAATATGATAAAATGATTACTAAAGCCGATAAAGTTCTAAAATTAACGGAAATGCCGGAATCGAAAATGTATGGTAATTATTATAAAGGAATTGCTTTCTATAATAAAAGGGAATTCGAAAAAGCTAAATTGTATTTAACAAAAGCTAGTAAATTTATTGATAAGAATGACCGAATAAATTATAAAGAAGTATACGATGCGTTGTCAACAACTTTCAAAAGTTTGAATCAATTTGAAGAAGCTTTGGTGTATAGAGAAATTTTTCAATCAATTGAACAGGAAGTGTATAAAAATCAAAACGATGAAAAAATTAATGAATTACAAATAAAATTTGATACAAAAGAAAAAGAAATTCAGTTAAAAAATTTAACTATCGCTTCTCAAAAAGACAAAGAAATTATTATTCAGAAAGATAACCAAAGAAATCTCTTGATAGCAATTGTAGCTTTCTTACTGCTTTTGGCTTTTATTACCTATTTTCTTTACAATAAAATTAAAATAAAAAATCAAAAGCTAAAAAACCAAAATAAAGTAATTGAGGAGCAAAATAAAGAAATTAATAATTTTAATGAAACCATCAAGAAAACATTTTCCATTGTGTCCCACGATTTAAGAGGACCGTTTAACGCGCTGATGGGTTATACAAATTACACAAGCGAAAACTGCGACAGTCTGACCAAAGAAGAAATAAAAACGTATTTGGCCATTATTAATAATACGGCAACTAACAATTACAACTTTACCCAGCAATTACTCAAATGGTCGCTCAAACAACAAAAAGGAATTGTTTTAAACAAAAAATACACTGATATAAGAGAAATCGTACAAAAGTGTTTGGGTACATTATCGGCTCAATTGGAGCAAAAAAATATATCCGTAGACGATTATCGCTTACTTCCCATTATGTGCTATTGTGATGCGGATATAGTTTTCAATATAATGTACAACATTCTCTCTAATGCAGTAAAATTCAATAATGATAACAGTACAATTACGATCAAGTCGTTTTCTGACAATCAATACGTTTATATTGAAACCACAGATTCAGGAGTAGGAATGGACAACGAAATGGTACAAAAATTAAATGAGGACAGCGATGGTACAGAATTTGAATTTGTTATAAAAGACAATGAATACCAAGGTGGTTTTGGTTTGCTTTATGCAAAAGAGTTAGCAAACCTCCATAAAGGCAAACTGGTTTTCGAGTCACAAGTAGCTATTGGGTCAAAAGTTACGCTGGCAATACCTATTCTAATAAAGCGTCTTTGTGAATAAGTTTTTAAAACATTAATATCATACTTCTTACTCGCTTAAATTTCTCAATGCCTTAATGGTTCGAAACGTATTTCACAGCATTTTTTTCTCCGTCAAATACTTCCAATATCGTTTAGGCACGTGTTGCACATGAAGTTTGTCGTTCCGGCGTTCCTTAATGTTGGTGTGATCAAAATATTCAATCCACAATTTCTGGTAATGGAGCTCTTTTTTGTCGAGTAGTTCTTTTTTTTGGCTTTCGCCAAAGGCAATCGGACGATCGAGCGATATTATTTCTACTGAAGTCAAATCATAATAAACGCCATAACTGCGTTTGGAATCGTAAATCAACCATTTTTGGTCTTGGTATCGGTTTTTGAAATGCGTAATAATTAAAGTAAGTACATCAAAATCAGGAAAAATTTCAGCAAAATAAATGCCGTCTTTCAGTAATTCAAAACGGATAAAAGCTTTCATACGGTGGCGTTCGCGGTTAACGCTTTTGACTAATTTTGATAATTGCATCACGGCAGAGTTAGAGAAATCTTGTAAAATATTTTTATCAGGATTTGCCACCGCATACGAAATGCTTTGCAGCAAAATGGTTTCTCGCGAAACATCTTCCGAAAGAAAAGCATACAAAATGTCTTGAATGCCGCTTTTGCCCAATTGCTTTTCGAGTCGTTTCAGGACGCGATCGGATTTCTCGGGATTAGTGATGATTTCAATAGGTTCGGCAAAGAACGAGTTTTGGAACGTTCCTGAATGTACAATTTGAACGTCTTGGTATTTGTACTCAAAAACTTCAAATACCGCTGTCAAGAAACCTTCGAAAGTGCTATCGTAAAAAAGTATCGTCATTCAAAAGGGAAGTTTGGTTGCTGAACGGATTTTCGAATTTGCTTTTGGTATCGCCCACAATCAAATTTTTTAAATGAACGGAATCTAGATGAATCAAGTTCTTATTGGAATTCGCCACGACAATAAAATATTTCGCCCTGTTGGTTGCCACACCCATTTTTTGCAAATGTTCTAAAGTTAGGTTTTGAAACTTTCTTGCATTCACAATCTTGTAAGCTGATTTTACGCCAATACCAGGCACTCGCAAAATCATTTCCAGCGGAGCGGTTTGTAATGTTACAGGAAAATCAGTAATGTTTCGCAACGCCCAACCCAGTTTTGGGTCGACTTCCAAATCGAGAAACGGATTGTTTTTGGCCAAAATTTCATCGGCTTTAAAACCGTAAAAACGCATCAACCAGTCGGCTTGGTACAAACGATTTTCACGAACGATTGGCACTTGTGAACCCAAACCCGGTAATCGCGCATCATTAGAAACAGGCACATAACCTGAATAATACACGCGTTTCATACTGAAGTTTTTGTAAAAATGGTCGGCAACCTGTATGATTTGCAAATCGGTTTCGGGACTGGCGCCCACAATCATTTGCGTACTTTGTCCAGCTGGTGCAAATTTGGGCGTGGATTTGAACTTTTTACGTTCGTCTTTGTACAAACTGATTTCGTTTTTGACAAAACCCATCGGCTTGATCATTTGTTGGTGGTCTTTGTCGGGTGCCAATAGTTTCAAACCCGATTCGGTTGGAATTTCAAGGTTCATACTCAATCGGTCAGCATACAATCCGGCTTCCCGCATCAATTCGTCACTGGCTCCGGGAATACTTTTAAGGTGAATGTAGCCGTTGAAGTTTTGTTCCAAACGCAACTTTTTTGCCACACGAACCAAGCGTTCCATAGTATAATCGGCATTTTTGAAAATTCCAGAACTCAGGAACAAGCCTTCGATGTAATTTCTGCGGTAGAAATTCATAGTTAAATCCACGACTTCTTCCACGGTAAAAGCCGCTCGTTGAATGTCGTTACTTTTTCGAGTCACGCAATACGCACAATCGTAAATACAGAAATTGGTAAGCAGAATTTTGAGTAAAGAAACACAGCGTCCGTCTTCGGTATAGGTGTGACAAATTCCCGAAGACGACGAATCGCCCAATCCTTTGTTGGTATTCTTGCGATTTCCACCGCTTGACGAACACGAAACATCGTATTTGGCGGCGTCGGCGAGGATTTCTAGCTTTTCTTTAATTCGGTCGTAATTCACTTATTTTGATAAATTTGGGAGTGTAAAAATACGGGAATTAAAGAGTTTCATTCTTGCTTTTTTCGAACTTTAATAGTTGTTTAACGAAGGATGAATTTTCCCGAAAATCTGAAATTTAGGAAGCGAACGCAAAGTGTTTTTGAAGAATTTTTTTATTCAAAGATTATCTTTTACTATTTGATTACAAGCGTTTCAAGTTAACCTCTAATCTACTATCTTTGCGGATTGATTTACCTTTAGGAATTGTAAAATTAGAAGTTCAGGGTAACAAAGGAGGTTGCGTTAGGGATTGCAGCGGAAATCCTTTATGGTCCGTCCCGAACATTCGGGAGGGACATAAAGATTGGGAGCGGAAAGCGCGACCCGTAGGGTAACGCCCAACTATTTGATTATAAAAGAAAAGACAGAAGAAACAGGTTAGTTTCTTGAACAAAATAGAACATTTTTAGATGAAAAAAATTAGAAATTTTTGCATTATTGCCCATATTGACCACGGGAAAAGTACGCTTGCCGACCGACTTCTTGGTGCGACACAAACGGTTACGGCTCGTGAAGAGAAAGCGCAATTGCTGGATAATATGGACTTGGAGCGCGAACGGGGTATTACCATTAAAAGTCATGCGATTCAGATGGAATATACCTACAAGGGCGAGGAATATATCCTGAACTTGATTGATACTCCGGGTCACGTGGATTTTAGTTACGAAGTTTCGCGGTCCATTGCGGCTTGTGAAGGAGCACTTTTGATTGTGGATGCAGCACAAAGTATTCAGGCACAAACGATTTCTAACTTGTATCTGGCTTTAGAAAACGACTTGGAAATTATTCCGGTATTGAATAAAGTGGATTTGCCAAGTGCCAATCCAGAGGAAGTTAGCGACGATATTATTGATTTATTGGGTTGCAAACTGGAAGATATTATTCATGCTTCAGGTAAAACGGGGTTTGGTGTCGAAAATATTTTGGCAGCCATTATCGAAAAAATTCCGGCGCCAAAAGGGAATGTGGACGAGCCTTTGCAAGCGTTGATTTTTGATTCGCATTACAATCCGTTTAGAGGAATAGAAGTTATTTTTCGTGTGATGAACGGTGAAATCAAAAAAGGTCAGAAGATTAAATTTATGGCCACGGGTAACGAATATTTTGCAGATGAGGTAGGAACTTTGAAATTGAATCAGGTGCCAAAAAGCGTTATTTCTACAGGAGATGTGGGTTATTTGATTTCAGGAATTAAGGAGGCGAAAGAAGTGAAAGTCGGCGATACGTTGACGGACGCCAAAACGCCAACAACCAATATGATTACGGGTTTTGAAGACGTGAAACCGATGGTTTTTGCGGGAATTTATCCCGTAGATACTGAAGATTACGAAGATTTACGTTCTTCGATGGAAAAGCTGCAGTTGAACGATGCTTCGTTGGTGTTTTTACCGGAGAGTTCGGCGGCATTGGGATTTGGTTTCCGTTGCGGATTCTTGGGCATGTTGCACATGGAAATTATCCAAGAACGATTGGAACGGGAGTTTGACATGACGGTAATTACCACGGTTCCCAACGTGTCGTATTTGGCTTACACCAAAAAAGATCCTGAAGCTGGATTTGTGGTAAACAATCCATCGGATTTGCCAGAACCATCGAAACTGGATCGGGTGGAGGAGCCTTTTATCAAAGCTACGATTATCACAAAAGCCGATTTTGTGGGTAATGTAATGAGTTTGTGTATTGAAAAACGTGGACAAATTACGAATCAAACGTATTTGACAACTGAAAGAGTTGAACTGAATTTTGATATGCCGTTGGCGGAAATTGTATTTGATTTTTACGACCGATTGAAAACGGTTTCTAAAGGTTATGCTTCATTTGATTATTCGCCAATTGGAATGCGAACTTCGAAGTTGGTTCGTTTGGACGTTTTGTTAAACGGTCAAACGGTGGATGCACTTTCGGCGTTGATTCATGAGGACAATGCGTACAATATTGGTAAGAAAATGACCGAGAAATTGAGAGAATTGATTCCGCGTCAGCAATTTGATATTCCGATTCAAGCGGCAATTGGAGCTAAAATCATCGCTCGTGAAACGATAAAAGCGTTACGAAAAGACGTTACCGCCAAATGTTATGGTGGTGATATTTCGCGTAAACGTAAACTTCTTGAAAAACAGAAAAAAGGTAAAAAACGCATGCGTCAAGTAGGAAATGTAGAAATTCCTCAAGAAGCATTTATGGCAGTTTTGAAGTTGAATGATTAAACACAACGTTATCAAAAGTATGATGTATCTAAATGATGAAATAAAAAGGGAACTCGATTATTTTAAAAGAATGAACGAGCATTTTACAATTAATGCTGGAAAGAGTACGACAAATGTTTCTGAAGCTAGTGATGAAATTTCTTATATGGCATTGAGTGCTTCATTAGCAATGGATTTGTTTGAAGAGGGTTTTTTTGAAAATTTTCATATTACTGATAAATTTATTTCTGGTAAACAAGAATTACAATTGGATGCATATGCGTTTATTGAAACCGAATCAACAAATGAAAAACATCTTCACTTATTTCAATACAAATTACATCAAACAGATAAAAATGCAACATCTCCTACAGAATTAAGAGATTTTGCAACACTTATGAATGATACTTTTGTTCATCCTGAACTTAGAGATAATGACTTAATTTTAAATCCTGTATTAAACGAAATAGATCAACAGGTTCAAAGTTTTTTAAGCAAAAAAGGTCGTAAAATTGCCGTTTATTGTCATTTTATTAACAATGCCCAAGGAATAAATCGCTCAAATAATGATGCAATAAATAGTGTTTTAGGAAGATTTGAACAAGATAAACAGCTCTATCGTTTCAATATTCAAGTGTATGGCTTACAAGATATTATTGACTTAGCTGTAGATGGAAAAATTCGAGTTGTATCTGAAAATATTGATTTTATTTTAGATGGCCAACACTCGTTTAGATACGAAGATAACACTAAAAGAACAAGCTTGGGATTACCCAAAAGAGTTTTTATTGGAATGTGTAATGTTAATGAGTTTATTCGTCTTCAAAATAAATATCATAACAATCAATTATACGCTGAAAATATTAGATTATATTTAGGTGATCGCGGAGCAGTAAACAAAGATATTATTAACACTATTACTAATATTGAAAGTATTTGGTTTCCATATATGAATAATGGGATTAGTATTATTTGCGATGAAATAACTCTTGGTACACCAAAAGCAAACAGTAATATAAACGTAGAATTAAAAAATCTACAAATCATAAATGGATGCCAAACTGTAAACGCTTTGTTTAGCGCAAAATATGGAGAAAAAACTAAAGATAATTTTAAACCAGCAAATATATTAGTTCGGATTTACGAAATAGATTCATCGCAAGCTGACTTTAAATTAAATGTAATTAAAGCTACCAATAATCAAAATGCTGTTAAAACATATTCATTATTAGCTAATGATCCGTTACAAATTGCTATTGGAAATACAATAAAAGAGTTTGATTATTTGTATGACAGAAAAGGAGAGGCAAAACACTCTTCAACAAAAAAAATTGTTAGTATGCCAAATGGTGCATTAGCGTATAGAGCAGTATATATGGCAGCTGCTCAATCTTTACGTTCTAGAATGGGAGAAAGTAGGGTTTTTCAAAAAACTGAGTACGAGAAAATATATAAAAATTCAGCACTGGATGATAATGAAGAACTTTTTTTATTAAGTAGTAAATTATTGTCATCATCAATTATATTAGACACAATAAGAGATCTAGTAAGGGAGAAGTCAGATAGTTACATTGCTACTCTTCCTGTTTTTAAAAAGAGCACATACTACATTGCTGGATTAATTTACGCTTTAAATAAAAGAGAAATTGATGATTTGACCAAAAATATGGTTGATTTATTAATTGAAAATAATTATGTTAAAACTAAAGGAATTGATATTCCAAACAAAATAATTAATCTTTTGAAAGATAAATTTTCATCATCTGTTGATAATTTCACAGTATTTTACAATTCTATAGAAATTGAAAAAACAGATATTGATAATTTATTAAAGAGTAGTGATTTTGGAAAATTGTACAAAAAACACATCGAAAGTATTTCTGGAGCATTAGAAGAATGAATATAAAACGCATGCGTCAAGTAGGAAATGTAGAAATTCCTCAAGAAGCATTTATGGCAGTTTTGAAGTTGAATGATTAAACTCATTTAGAGTATAGAAATAAAAATAAAGAGAAAAGAACCCGATAGCGAAAGTTATTGGGTTTTTTGGTTTTAGAAAATAGGATATATCAAGGTTTTTTTACTAATGCAACTTGTTTGCAAAGCAAAGTAATCCTTACATCTAGAAATTATCACAAGTTTTGTGTGTTGTTGTTTTTTTTTGATAAATTTGATAGAGAGGATGAGAAACAAACCTACGCTAATCGAAGTTGTCCGAAATTAGAAATTATAAAAACAACCATTAATTAAAATAATATGAAAAACAGACTTAAAATTGCACTTATCCTTGTAATGTTTGCTAATGCTGTTATAGCACAATCAACGGAGAAATTTATTAGAATAATTGGAAATTCAGCTTACGAATTTAAGGCAGACACTTATAGAGTTTACTTTAGTGTTTCTGAAATTCTTCCAAATAACTATAACAAAGAAGAATATAAATCTTTAGAAAGTAATATATCCGAAACTATGGATTTTTTTAAAAAAAATGGAAT
>NZ_JBIPPD010000012.1:0-28704 GCF_044368625.1 Flavobacterium sp.
GGTTCAAAATTAAAACTTTCATTAAGAGTTACCTTAAATTTTCTTAATTTCTTAATGGTTCAAAATTAAAACTTTCATTAAGAGTTACCCTAATTTTCTTAATTTCTTAATGGTTCAAAATTAAAACTTTAATTTTATAAATACATTTCTATTAGACCTTCCGGTAAATCCATAATCACCTTCTTGTTTTCTCGATCAATTTTTACCAAGAAATGGTCAATCATCGGGATCAAAATTTCTGTGTCGCCATTCAAAACTTCGAAAAGCG
This sequence comes from Flavobacterium sp., assembly GCF_044368625.1. Lineage (GTDB taxonomy): Bacteria > Bacteroidota > Bacteroidia > Flavobacteriales > Flavobacteriaceae > Flavobacterium. The sequence goes on from NZ_JBIPPD010000012.1 coordinate 269, forward strand.
GTTGGGCAGAACTGTCGTTGATGGATTGAATTTCGCCAACAAATCCCAGACGTTTGTCTTCGACTTCAAAGCCAATTACTTCGTGAAAGTAGAATTTGTTACCCGAAAGTTTGGGCAACATTTTTAAGGGAAGATACACGTGATTGCCTAAAAGCGCATCTACTTCTTCTTCATTGTTTACGTCTTCAAAACGAACACGTAAAAAGTCGTTTTTGTGTAACGAACTGTTTTCAATAAAAAAAGGAACCAAATGTTTGCCGCATTCGACAAACATTGATTCCAAGTTTTCGTATAACTCGGGTTCGTCTGTATCTAAATAGATAAGCACTTCCCCTTTAAAGCTAAATTTTTTCGCGATTTTACCTAAATAGAAACAATCTTCTTTACGCATTACCGCTAGTTAAATTAGGCTTGAGCTTCTTCGTTGTTTTCTTCAGTAGCTGTTTCTTCTGCAGCTACTTCTTCTGGAGCATTTGCAGCTTCAGCAGCAGCAATTGCATCAGCTTCCGCTTTTTTAGCAGCAGCTACACGGTCTTCGTTTACTTTTTTCTCAGCGGCAAGTGCTTTTGCTCTTGCGTCTGCTTTTGAAGTAGACAATCCGTCTTTTTTAGCATTAACTTTGCTGTCTTTTGCTTCTAACCAAGCAGCCAATTTAGCATCAGCTTGCTCTTGTGTCAAAGCACCTTTACGAATACCGCCATCAAGGTGGTGTTTCAATAAAGCTCCTTTGTAAGAAAGAATTGCTTTTGCAGTGTCAGTTGGTTGAGCACCATTGTGCAACCATCTAACAGCACTGTCTACATCTAATTCAATAGTTGCAGGGTTTGTGTTTGGATTGTAAGTACCAATTTTTTCTAGGTATTTACCATCTCTTTTTGAACGAGCATCAGCTGCTACAACCCAGTAAAAAGGTTTTCCTTTTTTACCGTGTCTTTGTAATCTAATTTTTACAGACATAATCTAAGATTAAATTTTGAGGTACACGACCTCGATTAATTAAGGGTGCAAAGATACATTTTTTTTTATTTCATTCAACTTTTGAGTTGCTTTTTAAATTGAAAATCAACGAAATGTTTCACTTGAATGTCTAATTTTGTTAATTATGCAGGATGAAATTTAATTTATAGAAAATAATTTAGCATATTTCGTTTTAAAAACTATTTTTGTAACCTATAATTGAGTTCCAAATCTGTAAATTGAATAATTAAATGAAAAAGATTTTCGCATTATTAATGATTGTTACTGTATTAGCTTCATGTGAAGAAGAAGTAAGTTTCAATACTCCCGCTTTTCAAGCAAGAAAAGATAATTTTATGTGGCGAGCTGACGACTATACGGCAGTTTACAGAATGTCGGACAGCACCTTGGTGTTAACAGGTTTTAAAGGTTTTGAAAAACTCACAATGACAGCTTATCCTGTATTGATTACGGGTACAGGTAACACTTCTTTTTTTCAAGATGCTACTTTTGATTTCAGTAACAATCCCTTCGCTCTTGCCGAATACAGTTATGTAAATAACGGCCAAGTATTGATGTATGCAACAGATGTTGAAGATCAGGCAAATGGTGAGTTGGTTATTCAAAATGCAGCGATACAAAAACCAGGAACAATATCTGGAACATTTCGATTTGACGCACCTTACACAGGTGAAGTTCCTACGGAGTTAGATCGAATCAATTTTCAGGAAGGCGTTTTTTATGAAATACCCATAACATTTGGGCCGGCGTTATAAATTTTATACGAAGCCATTCTAAAAAGAGTGGCTTTTTTTATACTTTAATTTTAAATTTGTTGGAATGAAAGCCCCTCAAATCCCCACAAATGAAACTATTAGACTTAAAGCTCTAAAAGAATATTCCGTTTTAGATACCCTTCCCGAAAAGGAGTACGACGACATCACCCAGCTGGCTTCGCAAATTTGCGGAACCGCTATTTCTACCATTAGTTTAATCGACGAAAACCGGCAGTGGTTTAAATCAAAAGTGGGTTTGGAAGTTGCAGAAACTCCTAAAGAATATTCGTTTTGTGGTCATGCTATTGTCGATCCTGGTCAGATTTTTACTGTTAAAGATTCCCGATTGGACGAGCGGTTTCAGGATAATCCACTCGTTGTAGGCGATCCACATGTGGTATTTTATACCGGAGTGCCGCTTGTAAGTCCAGAAGGTTTTGCATTGGGAACTTTATGTGTTATCGACAACAAGCCGAAAGAGTTGAGTCAAGAACAGCTAAAAGCATTGAAAGCCTTGTCTAATCAAGTAGTAAGTTTGTTTGAACTTCGCAAAAGTAAAATACTTTTAGAACTACTGACCGCTGATTTGGAAAACCGAAATAAGGAATTGGAAAAATTTGCTCGGGTTGCCGCACACGACATCAAATCGCCCTTAAATAATATCTCAGGTCTTATTGATATTTTATTGGAACAATATTCCTTTAGCTTGGACGATAATGCTAAAATGATGATGTCGATGCTGGTTACTTCTTCTCAAACATTACGGGAATTGGTCGACGGCATATTGGAACACAGTCAAAGTGACCATGTGTTGACCGAAAAGAAAAGCGTTTTTAAATTAGACGAAGTAGTAACGAAGTCAATTGAATTACTAGATCCTACCAACCAGTATCATTTCATCAAAGAGTACAAAGCGCCTCTAATTACCGCAAATAAAATTGCTTTGCAGCAAATTTTTCTAAATTTGATTAGTAATGCCATCAAATACAACGATAAAGAAAGGGTGGAAATTACAATTGGTTTTTCGGAAAATGCCGATTTTTATACATTTCATGTTCTTGATAATGGAGCGGGAATCGACAAAAAATATCAAGAAAAAATATTTGACATTTTCGAAATTGTAGCAAATGTTGATCGTTTTGGTAAAAAAGGAACAGGTGTAGGGCTCTCTACGGTTAAAAAATTAGTTAAAGGTCTTGGCGGAAAAATCAACGTTCAATCTACAAAAAATACCGGAACTACATTCGAATTTACAATTGCCAAGCAGGATTTTCTGTAATTTACAAACTTAATTTACTAATGTATTCACAAATATTGTATTCCATTGTAAAATGCAAATAAAATAGTTTACATTTGTTTGAATTATAATAATAGTACATATGAATATTTTCGTTGGAAGTCTTCCTTTTAGCATTGAGGAAGCAGATTTAAGAGAGTCTTTTGAGGCTTATGGTACTGTAGATTCTGTAAAAATTATTACAGATAAATTTACAGGTAGAAGTAAAGGATTTGGTTTTGTTGAAATGCCAAATGATGACGATGCACAAAAAGCAATTGACGAATTGAACGGAGCTACTGTTCAAGGACGTGCAATTGTAGTAAATAAATCAGAGCCAAAACCAGAAGGAGAAAGAAGAAGCTTCAATGGTGGTGGAAACCGTGGTGGTGGAAGCGGAGCTGGTGGATTCAGAGGTGGAAGCGATCGCAATTCTGGCGGTGGTGGATACGGAGGAAACAGCCGTGGCGGAGACAACCGTGGTGGTGGAAACAGAGGTGGTTACTAAAACCTTTTTTGTTCCTAAAATACCAGTCAAAAATAGCATAATGTACTTTTAGTAGATCAAACTGTTTTTTTCAAATTATATAAAATGCCATTCTTAAAATTGTTTAGTCAATTTTGAGAATGGTTTTTTGATTTGTTGATAACTATATATTGGCAAAATTAAGTTTTAAACGTAGCTTTGTACGTTTACAGCTTTTGGAATTTGGAATTTAACTTTTTGGAATTTATCAACCTATGTACCTAATTTTTGATACGGAAACCACCGGATTGCCCAAACGTTGGGACGCACCCATAACTGATTCTGCCAATTGGCCTCGTTGTATCCAAATTGCTTGGCAGTTACATGATGAAATGGGAAACTTGATTGAAAATCAAGATTTTTTGATTAAACCCGAAGGCTTTAATATTCCCTTTGATGCCGAAAGAATTCACGGAATTTCAACCGAATTGGCCAAGGAAAATGGTTTTTTATTGTTGGAAGTTTTAGAAAAATTCAACATTGCTCTAGCAAAAACCAAATTTATTGTGGGTCAAAATCTGGGTTTTGACCTTAATATTATGGGTGCCGAATTTCATCGAATGGGAATTGAATCTCCTATGAATTCGAAGAAAGTCCTCGATACGTGTACTGAGGTTACCGCCAATTTATTAAAACTTCCTGGTGGTAGAGGCGGCCGTTTTAAATTACCTACCTTAACCGAACTACATCAGTATTTATTTAACGTGCCTTTTTCTGAAGCCCACAATGCTACTGCCGATGTGGAAGCTACAACACGTTGTTTCTTAGAATTAATTCGAAGAGAAGTTTTTACCAAAGAACAACTAGAAGTTCCCGCTTCTTATTTCAAAGAATTTCAGCAACAAAATCCATATGAATTTCAGCTCATTGGATTAAAACACATCAATTTAAAAGCGGCTTCAGAAGAAATTCGCAAGCAGTTGCAAACCCTTGAAGCAGGTGGAAGTAAAACCATTATTTCAGCTGCTGAAAAAAAAGATTTAAAAGAAGCTCGATTTGCACATTTGCACAATCATACGCAATTTTCGGTGTTACAATCCACGATTGCGATTCCGAATATGATTTCGGCAGCTTCCAAATTTAAAATGCCCGCTGTTGCCATGACGGACAGCGGAAACATGATGGGTGCTTTTCACTTTGTAAGCGCCGTAATGAATCATAATAAATCGGCAAAAGTAAAAATTGAGGTAGCAATTGCAGCAGGCGAAAAACCTGAAGATGTTGAAATTAAACCCATTGTAGGGTGCGAATTTTACGTTTGCGAAAACCACGAAGACCGAACCAAAAAAGACAACGGCTATCAAATTGTATTGTTGGCCAAAAATAAAAAGGGCTATCATAATTTGGTTAAAATGGCGTCCCTTGCTTATACTAAGGGATTCTATTACCTGCCGAGAATAGACCGTGCAATTATCGAAAAATATAAAGAAGACATCATCGTTTTGTCAGGAAGTTTATATGGAGAAATTTCCAGTAAAATTTTAAATGTTGGAGAGAATCAAGCGGAAGAAGCACTCCTTTGGTGGAAACGGCAATTTGGCAACGATTTCTATTTGGAAATTATGCGCCATAACCAAGAAGATGAAAACAGAGTCAACAAAACGTTGATTGAATTTTCGAGAAAACACGATGTTAAATTAGTTGCCACCAACAATACTTTTTACTTAAATAAAGAAGACGCCAACGCTCACGATATTTTGTTGTGTGTCAAAGACGGCGAAAAACAAGCCACGCCTATTGGTCGTGGAAGAGGTTACCGCTACGGTTTACCCAATCAAGAATATTATTTTAAATCCGAAGACGAGATGAAAAAATTGTTTTCGGATTTACCAGAAGCAATTATTTCCATTCAGGAAATCGTCGATAAAGTCGAAATTTACTCGTTGTATCGTGACGTTTTATTACCTAAATACGACATTCCGCAAGAATTTTTGATGCCAGAAGATGAAATAGACGGAGGTGTTCGAGGCGAAAATGCCTATTTACGTCACCTAACGATGCTGGGTGCCGAAAAAAGATACGGTACCATTACGCCTGAAATTAAAGAGCGCTTGGATTTTGAGCTATTAACGATATCCAATTCGGGTTATCCAGGTTACTTTTTAATTGTGCAAGATTTCATTGCCGAAGCCCGAAAAATGGACGTTTCTGTAGGGCCGGGTAGGGGTTCTGCTGCAGGTTCTGCCGTGGCGTATTGTTTGGGAATTACCAATATCGATCCGATTAAATACGATTTGCTTTTTGAGCGTTTCTTGAATCCCGATCGTGTGTCGATGCCCGATATTGATATTGATTTTGACGATGAGGGTCGCGGTCGCGTGATGGATTATGTAATTAATAAATACGGACGAAAGCAGGTGGCACAAATTATCACGTATGGTAAAATGGCAACCAAATCGGCCATTCGAGATACCGCTCGTGTACTCGATTTGCCACTTTTTGAAGCGGATCGGATTGCGAAATTAATTCCGAATATGATGCCTTCCAAATGGAACTTGGCACGTTTTATTTCAGAGAACGAAGATGAGGTAAAAAAAGCATTACGTTCGGATGAATTCGATAGTGTAAAAGAGTTAATTGCCATTGCGAATGAAGGAGAACTGGCTGGCGAAACCATTCAACAAGCCAAAATTTTAGAAGGGTCGTTGCGAAATACGGGTATTCACGCCTGCGGTGTAATTATTACACCTTCAGATATTACGAATTTCGTTCCGGTTACAACTGCCAAAGATTCTGAGTTATACGTCACACAGTTCGACAACTCCGTAGCAGAAAGTGCAGGCTTGTTAAAGATGGATTTCTTGGGACTGAAAACCTTGACGTTAATCAAAGATACCGTGAAACTCGTTAAATATCGAAACGGAATTGACTTGAATCCGGATGAATTTCCCATCGACGACAAAAAAACCTACGAACTTTTTCAACGAGGAGAAACGGTAGGGATATTTCAGTACGAATCTCCTGGAATGCAAAAGTACATGAAGGATTTGAAACCAACTGTCTTTGGCGATTTAATTGCGATGAATGCTTTGTATCGTCCCGGCCCAATTGAATATATACCGTCATTTGTTCGCCGAAAAAATGGCGAAGAAGAAATAAAATACGATTTAGATGCTTGCGAGGAATATCTGGGTGAGACCTATGGAATTACCGTTTATCAGGAACAAGTAATGCTTTTGTCGCAGTCTTTGGCAGGATTTTCAAAAGGTGATGCCGATGTTTTGCGAAAAGCAATGGGTAAAAAGCAAAAAGACGTTTTGGATAAAATGAAACCCAAATTTGTGGAGCAAGCTTCAGCAAAAGGTCACGACGCTGCTATTTTAGAAAAAATTTGGAAAGACTGGGAGGCATTTGCGAGTTATGCTTTTAATAAATCGCACTCTACATGTTACGCTTGGATTGCATATCAAACGGCGTATCTCAAAGCACATTATCCCGCAGAATACATGGCGGCGGTACTTTCGAATAATATGAACGACATCAAACAGGTTTCGTTTTTTATGGAAGAATGCAAACGAATGGGGCTAAAGGTTTTGGGTCCTTGTGTAAACGAATCTTTTTATAAGTTTACAGTTAACGATGCCTACGCCATTCGCTTTGGTATGGGAGCTGTAAAAGGGGTGGGTTCTGGAGCAGTTCAAACAATTGTAGAAAATCGGAAAGATGGAAAGTACAAATCGATTTTTGATTTGGCTAAACGGATCGATCTTCGGGCTGCAAATAAAAAAGCAATCGAAAATCTGGCCTTAGCGGGAGGTTTTGACACATTCGAAGGAACTACAAGAGCCCAGTATTTTCACCAAGAAGATAGCGATAATGTTACATTTTATGAAAAAGCAATTCGTTATGGAGCTAAATTTCAAGAAAACGAAAATTCGTCTCAGGTAAGTTTATTTGGTGAGTCGAGTGATGTTCAAATTGCCGAACCCGTCGTGCCTCCTTGCGAAGACTGGAGCACGATGGAAAAATTAGCTAAAGAAAAAGAAGTAGTTGGGATTTACATTTCGGGTCATCCACTTGATGATTTCCGGTTTGAGATGAAATATTTTTGTAATTCCAATCTCGAGGCCTTAAAAAATCTAGAGCAAAATGTAGGTAAGAGCTTGACATTTGCCGGAATTATTAATAACGTCCAGCACCGTGTTTCTCAAAACGGAAAAGGCTGGGCAATGTTTACTTTAGAAGGTTTTGACGAAAGTTTCGAGTTCCGCATTTTCAATGAAGAATACCTTAAATTCCGACACTTTTTGATTCAAAATAATTTTACGTTTTTCAAAATTTTAGTCAAAGAAGGTTGGGTTAATAGAGAAACGGGAAAAAAATCAGATCCGCGAATTCAGTTTACCGAAGCGAAGCAACTGCAAGATGTCTTGACTAATTTTTCTAAAAAGATAATCATCGATTTAGACATTAAAACCCTGAAACCTGAACTTATAAATCATTTGAATACCGTTTTTTCAGAATTTCAAGGCGATCACCAATTGAGTTTTGAAATTGTTGAAACTGAAAAAACACTGGTTAAAAGCACCCCGATGAAGGTAGAAATGGATTTTTCTGATAACGAGCAAGATCTTCAAATAGACCAAGAAATGGATGCAGAGGAAGTTTTGGAAACTGAAATTCCACTAGAAATTCCAACGGTAAATGAAGAAACTAGAATTTTAACCAAGCTGTCGATGAACAGCCGAAAAGTAAAAGTTAATATTTGTCACGAACTTTTACAGCAATTGGAAAAATTTGATTTGAACTTCCGTTTGAATTAGAAAATCATTTTTAGCTATTTGCGAATTGCTAAAACTAATTTAAAATCATTTTAATACTCAATTAAAAAATGTAGCTTTGTGTACTAATTAAAAAAAATATTATGGCATTAACAATAACAGATGCTACTTTTGAGGAAGTGGTATTGAAATCAGACAAACCCGTAGTAGTAGATTTTTGGGCAGCATGGTGTGGGCCTTGCCGTATGGTAGGTCCCGTTATCGACGAAGTTGCTACGGAATACGAAGGAAAAGCAATTGTAGGAAAAGTAGATGTGGATGCAAATCAAGAATTTGCAGCAAAATACGGAGTACGAAATATTCCAACAGTCTTGGTATTTCAAAATGGAGAAGTGGTGGGCCGTCAAGTGGGCGTTTCTCCTAAAAAAGCATATACTGATGCACTAGATGCATTGTTGTAACGCAAATTGCAACATAAATGGAAAAGGTTTGGCGATTGTCAAACCTTTTTTTTTTGGAGCGAACCGCTTGGGCTTTTTCAGGTTTTCCTATTCCCGCCTTCCATCCATCCCGATGAAAAATCGGGATTCCCTCCAGTCGGGGCTATTTGGGTTTTCATAGCACCTTTGTATGCAATTCCTTTTCAAAATCTCCAATCTTTTCAATATCTTTGGTTTATGAATATTGAATCACAATTCGAAAATATAGCGCGATTTCAGCACTTGGAGCTTTTGGCAAACCAAGTAGTAGAAGGATTTATTTCGGGAATGCATAAAAGTCCTTTTCACGGATTTTCAGCAGAGTTTGCCGAACATAAAACCTACAATGCTGGCGAAAGTACCAAACACATCGACTGGAAATTGTTTGCCAAAACCGATCGATTGTATACCAAAAGATATGAAGAGGAAACAAATTTGCGTTGCCACCTCATCATTGATAATTCGTCTTCTATGCAATATCCAGCATTGAAATCAAACGAATTATTTTATAAAAACAAGATTGGCTTTTGCGTTTTGGCATCTGCTGTTTTGATGAATTTGCTCAAAAAACAACGAGATGCAGTAGGTTTAAGTATTTATTCGGATACTTACGAATATTATGCTCCTGAAAAAGGAAGCGATAGGCACCACCGTATGTTGTTGAGTCAACTTGAAAATCTACTTCACAATAAGAAAGAAACAAAGCCTACCGATACGGTGACATTTTTGCATCAAATTGCCGAGAAAATGCACCGCCGTTCGATGATTGTGCTTTTTACCGATATGTTTCAATCCGGTAATCAAGACGCCTTGTTCAATGCTTTGCAGCATCTGAAGCATAATAAGCATAAGGTGGTGTTGTTTCATGTAATTGATCAACACACCGAGGTAAATTTTGATTTTGATAATGGACCAAGAAAATTTGTAGATTTAGAAACGGGCGAAGAAGTACATGTTTTTGCCGATAATATAAAGGAGACATACGAAAAGGAAGTGAAAAATTATTTCAAAAAAATTGAAATGACTTGTATGCAAAACAAAATTCGCTACGTTCCAGTAAATGTGGGAGAAGATTTTGAAAAAATTTTAACCACCTATTTGATTGAAAAACAATCTTTTGCTTGATATAGGGAATAAAAGGCATTTTTTTTTTTCATAAAACACTTGCAGAAATCAAAATGAGTTGTATATTTGCAACCGCAATAGAGCAGAGGTTTGGTAGTTCAGTTGGTTAGAATACATGCCTGTCACGCATGGGGTCGCGGGTTCGAGTCCCGTCCAGACCGCTATATTGGGAAAAGCACTTCAGAAATGAAGTGCTTTTTTGTCCAATAACGGTATCTAAAATAGTTGTGTTGTTTTTACCCGAAAGGGTAGGTTTAGTAGTTAGACCAATGAAAAGCTTTCCACTTTGTGGATGGCTTTTTTGTTTTTGGTGCTATTATGAAAACAGTTTCGTATTTAATTATTTCTTCTGTAAATTTTCCAAATTGTGAATATCTATTTTTACAAACGGTCTCTTTATTTTTCGTTTTAATCTATCTTTGACTTCCTAAAAAAATAGAAATTATGAGTGCAACCTGGTACGAATGTAAAGTAAAATATAGAAAAACAAACGATGCTGGAATTCAAAAAGTAGTTACCGAGCCGTATCTCGTTGATGCTGTATCTTATACCGAAGCAGAACGCCGAATTAACGAAGAAATGGCAGCCTACATCAGTGAAGAGTTTAAAATAACCAACATCAAGTTAGCCAATTTTGCCGAAATTCATCCGTTTGAAAATTGCGACCGATGGTTTAAATCTAAAATCGCGCTAGTAGCTTATGATGAAGAGAGTGGAAAGGAACGCAAAACCAATATTCACTTTTTGCTTCAAGCCAATGATGTCAAAGAAGCTTTTGACCATACCGTAGAAGTAATGAAAGGAACAACGGGAGATTACACCATTCCGATGATTATGGAATCGCCCATTATGGATGTTTTTCCTTATTTTAGCGGTGAAGAAGGTGATTTGGAACAACTAGAGCGTTTTAATGCTGCCAAAGCTTCCAAGCCAAATTTAGTGTCATTTGGAGAACTAAACGAGGCAATTGAAGAAGAAACAGAAATGCTATCTGAAAGTATTTAACTTTAAAGAAACATCAGTTTGAATCAACCATTTGAATTGATGTTTTTTATTAAAAATTAGGGCTGTTTGTCCAAGCCAAATAAATAAACAAACCCAAATACACCATACAAACCACAAATTTCATAAAAGTAGAAGCCAAAAATCCGATAAAAGAACCCGTCGCCGATTTCAATGCCCTTTTTTTATCCGAAGAGTTGTAAATCAATTCGCCCACAAAGGCACCCACAAACGGTCCAATAATAAATCCCAACGGAATTGGAGCGATAAGCCCTAAAATCAATCCAATATTAGTACCCCAAATGCCGTATTTGCTTCCGCCAAAACGTTTGGTTCCTTTTGCTGGAATCACATAATCCAAAACAGCTACAAGTATTGCAACGAATAGCGTAATGCCAAGCGTCCAATAGTTCATCGGGACTGCATCGGTACTAAAAAGTAGTAATAATCCCAACCAACTAATTGGCGGGCCAGGTAAAACGGGGAGGAAACTACCCAAAATACCCACAATCATACAAATCAAACCAATCATTAATAAGATGTAATCCATAAAAATTAATTTTAGTACATTTGAAAAATATAAAATAACACTTGACCAATACATGCAACTCACTAAAAGTTTAGCGATTCTACTGGTTCTAATTTGCGGTTCGTCATGCGATTATTTTCGCAAACCTACTCCGTCCAAAGAAGAATTGCTCCAAAAAGAGTTGAACACCATCAATTGGAACCAAGTCGATCAATATCCATCCATTTCAGAATGTGATAATATTCAAGACAAATCCCAGCGCCAACAATGTTTTTTCGAATATTTAACCGCTCTCATTCAACAAAAAATAAGCCAAGATACCTTACCGTTTTTAGGAGTAAACGTCGACACCATTGCCGTAAAAGTAACCATTTTTCCGGATGCCACCATTGCGTTTGAACCGCAATTTCCACAAGATTCGGTTGCCTACGATAAAATTAAAATCGACAGTGTACTGACCGAAAAACTCAAAAATTTCCCGCGAATCAATCCCGCTCTTAAACGCGGAATTCCCGTAAAGACGCAGTTTATTCTTCCCGTAATCTTAAAGCAGGAATAATTTTTTTTGAAGCTATCCCGAAACTTCGGGACTGCTATCCATTTCAATTTTTCAGTCAAAGCCCCTTATTTTCTCTGTAGGAAAAGTCCCGAAGCTTCGGAGCCGTTGGTCGATCTTTCTATCAGGAAAATACTGGGTTTTTTTCCTTCAAAATTTCCATTACTATCGGGGCTAGAAATCCAAAAATCCAAAAATCCCACATCACCTCGGCTTCCATTCATAATTTCCTTTCAACGAAAACAAAGCAACTCCTACACTAAAAAAAGGATACAGCAAAGTACTCAAAACATAAAAACGTATTTGTCGGGGTTGGATAAATTTTCCTGTTTTAAATTGTAAGACAAAGTCAGCAATGATTTTTAAGGTAAAAATCAAGTACCAATCCCAAAATGGAATTATTCCAAAAAAACAAAAAACCAATCCGACAACGATAGCTAAATTACCCAGAAATACAGCAATGGCAACAGATTTTGCAAAAAAACTTTTGTATGCAGAAGTCTTTGAAGCCCAACGAATCCGTTGATGAAGTAAGGACTTCCACGAAAAACAGGGTTGTGTCAGCACTAAAAAGTCGTGATTTTTTAAATAGCCTATTTTGGAAATTCCAAATTCATGCGATTGAATGGTTTTTTGTAATAAAAAAACATCATCGCCACTCGAAATATGATTGCAACCAGCAAAACCCATGAGTTTTTCAAACAAATTTTTGGTATAGGCAAAATTAGCACCATTGCACATAAAGGGTTTTGAAATGCCAAAACTGCCCATCGTAGCACCTTGCAAACTCATGATTTCCAACAGCTGAAAATGCTGCAGAAATTCGTCATTTGTGTAATAAGTAACGGGTCCTGCAATCATTTCAACATTGTGTTCACGGATAAAAGCGTCCAAAGTTTTAAGCCAATTTTCAGGCACCAAACAATCAGCATCGGTGGTAACAATCCATTCGTTTTTGGCGTGTTGTACGGCAATTTCTATCGCATCCTTTTTTGGGGAATTCGATTTTCGAATGTTTTTTAATACCTTAAAATCAAAATTATAGGTACCAAACTGAAAGCCATCTGTAGAGTCGTCATCCATAAAAATGATTTCAAATAATTCACGCGGATAATTTATTTGCGAAAGCGACAACAACAAATCTGGCAGCACTTTCGTTTCATTCCGGAATGGAACGATGATGCTAAATGCAGTTTTCGGACTTTGGTATTGTGTAGTAAAATAGGGAACTTTGCCTATTCCAAAAGCAAATCGAAGGATAAAATATCCATAAACCACAACGATTAAAAGAAGCATTATACTGTAAATCATACCGTTTTATGAAGTTGGGGTTTAAATCGAAACACGTAAACGCTTCCCGCCAAAACGGGCAAAACGATATTGAGAAACCACATCAGCATACTGATAAATACAATAATCCATTCGTTGATTCCTAAAATACCGAAAAAGTAAACCGAAACGCCACCTTTTACCGCAAAATCCAAAAACTGAAAAGTCGGCAATGAAGAAGCCAAAAAATAAACTGCCGCAATGGTTCCCATCAATGTAAAATAAGGCATGTTGACATCAAACGCCAAAAACAAAAAGTAGTATTGGTGCGAAAAAGTCAAATACCGCAACACCGCCAAAACAAGGTTTCTTTGGTGCATTTTTTTAGGCAAAGCATTTATTTTTTCAAAAAACTGATTCAATGAGTAGCCTTTGATGGTAATTTTTTTTAGCAAAAAAAACAGTAAACCAAGTCCTAAAACTACCAACAATAAAATGCCCACTTCAAGCCAATAGCCTAAAATCAGCAAACCAACAATCCCAAAAAGAATGCTTAAAATCATTTGAATTCCGTTGCAAATCAAGTTTAAAAACACCACTTCACCGGTGTTTTTCTTTGGAAAATAGAGCGCTTTTCCCGCATACTCTCCAATTCCGTTGGGCGTGAAAAGTCCAGCGGTTAAGGCGGCCAAAACTTGTTCGGTAGCTTTGGACAAGGAAATGGGTTGGAGTTTTTGTGCGAGATTTTGCCATTTTAAAATTTCTAAAAAGCGGTTCAAAAAACTCAACGAAAGAATAAATGCAATTCCTGCAATCGACTTTTTTCGTTCTAATAATGCAAGAAACTGGTTCCAATCGAGTTTTTCGTTGTGCACCAATTGGTTGTAAATAAAATATAAAGCACCACCAACAATTAAAAGTTTCGCAAGAAACACCAAGAATTGTTTAGCTTTGTAAGGAATTGAAATCATCCTTGCAAAAGTAAAGCAAAGCAATCAAGATTCCTGCAAAGTTTTCAAAACCTTGTAAGTTTATTAAAATGGATTTTATCTGGTTTTGAAAAATCAGCTGCATTTGATGGTCAATCGCTATTTGCGTTAGGGATAGAAACGGAAATCCTTTTGTGGAGTCCCGACCCTTCGGGACGGAACAAAAGATTGAAGTGAATAGCCCGGCCCAAAGGGAAACGCCCAAATTGCAGTGCTGATTCCAGATTTTTAGCAAGAAACTTGAAACTTGAAACCATAATTTTGACACACGAACGCATCATATTAGGAATCGACCCCGGAACAACCATTATGGGTTTTGGCTTGATCAAAGTGATCAACAAGAAAATGGAGTTCATTCAATTAAATGAACTGATTTTGAACAAATACGACGATCATTACATGAAATTGAAAGTCATTTTTGAGCGAACCATCGAATTGATTGACACACATCATCCCGATGAAATTGCCATTGAAGCGCCGTTTTTTGGTAAAAACGTGCAGTCGATGCTCAAATTAGGAAGAGCTCAAGGCGTTGCTATGGCTGCGGGACTTTCACGCCAAATCCCGATTACCGAATACGAACCCAAAAAAATCAAAATGGCCATCACCGGAAACGGAAATGCATCTAAAGAACAAGTAGCCAAAATGCTGCAACAACTTCTAGGACTGAAAACCTTACCCAAAAATCTGGATTCTACGGATGGATTGGCAGCTGCGGTTTGTCACTTTTTTAACAGTGGAAAAGTCGTTGGGACGAAAAGTTATTCGGGATGGGATGCATTTGTAAAAGATAATGAGAAACGAGTGAAAAAATAGTTTTCAGTCGCAGTTTTCAGTCACAAAACTTTAAACTGCTACTGTGATTCAATATTTAAAAAATATGGCAGGCATCTACATCCACATCCCATTTTGCAAGCAAGCTTGCCACTATTGCGACTTTCACTTTTCGACATCGATGAAAAAGAAGGACGAAATGGTTTTGGCTTTAGCCAAAGAAATTCGGATGCGAAAAAGCGAAATAGTTGAAATGGTTGAAACGATTTACTTTGGAGGAGGAACGCCTTCTGTTTTGACGAATACTGAAATTGAGTTTTTGATTCAAACGGTTTATGATCATTTTGAAGTAATTGAGAATCCTGAAATTACGCTCGAAGCCAATCCCGATGACTTGCCAGAGGAACGTATTGTTGCACTTTCAGAAACCCCAATTAACCGACTTTCCATCGGCGTTCAATCTTTTTTTGAAGATGATTTGAAAATGATGAATCGGGCCCATAATTCGGCGGAAGCCAAAAATGCACTACAAATGGCAACGCGTTATTTCGACAATATTTCAATTGACTTGATTTATGGAATTCCAAACATGACGAATGAAATGTGGTTGCAGAATATCAAAACAGCTTTAAGTTTTGGCATTCCACACATTTCCAGTTATGCATTGACGGTGGAACCGAAAACAGCTCTAAAAAAATTAATCCAAACCGGAAAAATTGCCGAACCTAGGGACGATGTGGCGCAAGAACATTTTCAGATTCTAGTGGATACTTTACAAGAAAGTGGATTTATACATTACGAACTGTCAAATTTTGGTAAAGAAAATTTCTTTTCAAAGAACAATTCGGGGTATTGGTTGGGTAAAAAGTACTTGGGAATCGGTCCGTCGGCACACAGTTACGATGGAATTTCCAGAAGTTGGAATAGTGCCAATAATAGTATTTATTTAAAATCTCTAAACGAAAACATCATTCCTTCGGAAAGAGAAATCCTGAGTGTAAACGACCAGTACAACGAGTACGTGATGACGGGTTTGCGAACCATTTGGGGTGTTTCTATGGATCGAATTGAAAACGAGTTTGGTGTGAAATACTTGGATTATTTGTTGAAACAATCCCAAAAATTCATTGCTGATGATTTGCTTTCGATTGAAAATGGTATGCTCAAAGCGACTAAAAAAGGAAAGTTTTTGACAGATGGAATTGCAAGCAATTTGTTTAGATTGAGAAAAGATTAATTTATTTTTTGAGTTTCGAATAGATCCACAATTTTATGTCCTCAAATCTAAAATCCCCTTTGCTTGCCATTATTACCATGCTATATTTGTCATCTTGACTTGCTACGATATCTAAATTATTTTCTAAAAGCAACAATCTCATTAGCGTATAAGCTGTTCTTTTATTTCCATCCATAAAAGGATGATTAATAATTATGCTTTCAAAAATAGCCGCAGCTTTTTCAACCGCATTTGGATACAAATCTTGATTATCAAATGTTGAGAATGGTCTTGCCAGTGCTGATTCCAAACCACGGAAATCACGAATACCTTTTGTACCGCCAAATTTATCAATTAAGATATTATGAATTATTTCTGTTTCTTTAATTGAAATCATTGAGCCAGTCTATCAAGTAAATCGCTGTCTTCCGACAGAACTTTTTTTAAGTTGGAGGGTAAAGTTGACTTAGAAACGTCAGATTGTACTTCTTTAATTAAATCCAAGATATCAACAAGTATTTTATCTGGAACATGATCCAGCGCTTTGGTAATTTCGTTTTTTATATCTATTGTTGTCATTTTTCAAAGATAATAATTTTTCTGAAGCGTGAAGTGGTGTTTTTTATCGAACGCTTAATCTTGAAGTTATCCTCAAATTTAAATTAAAAATGTTAGTTTTGGAATACTAAATTTTTTAATGTGAAAGCAACCATAAATCACAATGCGAAAACCTTTCAAGTAGACTTCTCAAAACCACTCGATATTTCCATTACGTTGTCCAATACCGATGAAAATCCAGTCGCTTGGTACCAAGACCTGCCTCAAATTGAACCCGTAAAAATGGGCGATTGGATAGGTAAAGTTTCGGAAGGAAAATCGTCTACCAATTTTAATAATATTTTTTTCAATCCACACGCTCACGGGACCCACACGGAATGTTTGGGACATATTACCAAGGAGTTTTATAGCATCAACCAAACCTTGAAAACGTTTTTTTTCCTGGCAGAATTGGTTTCGGTTGCGCCAGAACTGCAAGGAGAAGATTTAGTTATTACAAAGGAGCAAATCGAGAAAGCGTTGAATGGAAAAACGCCAGAGGCAATTGTTATCCGGACTTTACCAAACAAGAACGAGAAACTTTCAAAGAACTATTCCAACACAAATCCGCCTTTTCTGGATGAAAAAGCTTCGGGATTTATTCGCGAAAGCGGAATAAAACACCTTTTAATCGACTTGCCAAGTGTGGACAAGGAACACGACGAGGGAAAATTATTGGCACATAAAGCCTTTTGGAATGTGAAAGATGTTACTATTTTAAATGAAGATGCGCGAATGGACGCCACAATTACCGAAATGATTTTTGTAAAAGATGACATTTCAGACGGAAGTTATTTGTTGAATTTGCAAATTGCTTCTTTTGAGAATGATGCAGCTCCGTCTAAGCCCATTTTATATAGTTTGGAGTAGTTAGTGGTGAGTAGTCTTGAGTTTAAAATACGGAGTTTGGAGTAAAGAGATTAAAGTTTAAATGATAATATAAATGGATTACAAAGATTTATTGGCTTATAAAAAATCATATTTATTGGCAATGCAGATTTTTGAGGTTTCTAAGGCTTTTATGAGGGAAGAACGACATTTTTTAACGGATCAAATCAGGCGGAGTTCGAGAAGTGTAACTGTAACAATCACAGAAGCCTACCGAAAAAGGATTTATTCTAAAAACTTTTTGAGTAAATTGACCGATGCGGAGACTGAAAATTCGGAAGCCAAAGTATGGTTAGATTTCTCTTTATCTTGCGGGTATTTGGATGAATCAAATTATAAAAACCTAACAGACTTAAATAATGAAGTAGGAAAATTAATTTATTACATGATTATAAATCCAGTTAAATTTGGCTCATCAAAAATATAATAGAATTTAAACTCCCAACTTCCTAGCGACTCCCTACTCAAAACTCTAAACCCCTTACTCACAATGAACATCCAGCAATATTTCGAATTTTGTCTTGCCAAAAAAGGCGTTACAGAGCATTTTCCGTTTGATGAAGATACATTGGTTTTTAAAGTCGGTGGAAAAATGTTTGCGCTTTCTTCTTTGTCTCAATGGGAAAAAGGAACACCTTCCGTCAATTTGAAATGTGACCCAGAACGGGCTGAGGAACTTAGAGCGGAATTCAACGACATACAACCGGGCTATCATATGAGTAAAATCCATTGGAATACGGTGACTTTAAACGGTGATGTTTCGGATAAAATGGTTCGAGAATTAATCGATCATTCGTACGATTTGGTTTTCAAAAGTTTGACAAAAAAAATACAGACTGAGATTAATTTAGGCGAATAGATAATTTGAAAATTAGATAATTAGACAGTACATTTACAAAATATAATAGCAACTCAAAACATGAACGAACAGATAAAAAAGTTTTTAAACGAAGAACAAGACCCAAAAGCGATTGAAAAAATCACTTCGAAGTTATCCGATTTATTGATGAAAAACGAGGAAGTTGGGTATATTGGTGTCCAAAAAAAGCCTGTAACTGTTTTTCCGGACAGCATTATTTTGACCAACAAACGAATCATTATTTGCAAACCAAAAAATCTGGGTTTCTCGATGGACTTTGTGGATTATAACTGGGACAATATTTCGCATACTTCTGTAAATGAAAGTATGTTGGGTTCTGAATTTTCGTTTATTACCAAAACAAATTTGACCATTTCGATGGATTATTTGCCAAAAATTCAGGCGCGAAAAATTTATACATTTGCCAAAGAACAATTGGATGAACAAAAAATGGGTTTTGCATCAATGGAAGAAGCCGTTTTGCAACCCGAAATTGTACAATCTGAGGTTTTTATTGAAGCACAAACGCAAGAACCAATTGAAGAAATAGAAACAGAAGAAGTGACGGATTTTGCCGATATTATTCCGGTAGCACAATCAGATTACAGAGCGGAAAAACAATTTCCAGATGTGGAATCAACCCCTAAAGAGCGTCCATTAAGTGCACTTTCTCAGGACGAATTATTTGATAAACTGCAAAATTACAAACGACTTTTAGACAACGGTTTGATTTTGCAAGGCGAATACGATGCGTTGAAAAAAGAAATTATTGCATTGATGTAAAATTCTTAAACCTAGCTATAAAAAAATCCATTCCGTTGAAAGAATGGATTTTTTGTTGAAATTTGTTTCTGATTGGTGTTTTTTTGGGTTAAATCCAAATCAATTTCCTTGTATAGAAATAGGTAACGAATATAAAACCCGTACTTTTTTCCCGTTTTCTTCGCCCGGAATCCACTTAGGCGAAAGTTTTAAAACGCGAACGGCTTCTTCGCCAGTTCCGTGACCAATGTCACGCAAAACTTTAAAATTAGTTAAGCTTCCGTCTTTTTCGACTACAAATTGGATAAAAACTCTTCCTTTTAAATCTTTTACATCAGGCATTTTATAATTTTGTCCAACAAAATCGTAAAATTTTTGAATTCCGCCTTGAAATTCTGGTCGTTTTTCAACTGCTAAGTAAATGTCAGACTTGGGTTCTTGGTCTTTCGGAATGGCAACTTCTTTGTCTAACCGAGGTGCTTTTTCAACTGCAATTTCCTTTTCATAATCTATAAATAGTTCTACTTTATCACCTGGATACTTAGTAGGTTTTTTACCCATATTATTTTTATCAAAATACGAATGTGTAAAAAACCAAAACTGAAAAGGTTGTGGGTGTTTTTTAGTTCGCGCATTTTTAAAAACAGCACTTCCAGAAAAATATGCAATTTCTTCAGGGGTGTATTTATTAAGTTCTGAATTTGGAACATTTTTATTGTCTATCCAAATGGCGTATTTTTTACTGTCTTTGTAATCCTCAAATTCTTTTTTGGTTGGCGATTTTTTTACAATAGCGTTAGGAACTGTTAGCCAAGTTTTAAATTTTGCTTTGTCTTCTGTTGTTAACTCTTCATAAAGTTTATCTAAAATCAAATCTTCACCAATAACCGCTGTTTTTCTGTTTGAACCTTTTTTATAAACTTTGAAACGTACTCCAGCAAAATAGTCGTCTAATTTTACATCATCTGAAACTTTAGATTTTTCTGACTGGTTTGTTGAGGTTTGATTCCTTTGTTGGGCTACGGTTTCAAAGCACAAAAAGTAAATCAATAAAGTAGATACGGGTAAAATGGCTATCTTTTTAAGAAAGATGGTTTTCGAAGACGTGGTTTTTGTCATCATAATTAATCGTTTTTTGGTTACTAAAAAATTCAAATTACTGGCCAAGTAAATCGTTTGAGTGCCGTTTCCTTTTTGCAAGAGCAAACTCTGGTAATACGGAACATTGTTATGAGATCGTACCACGTTTTCGTCTGCAAGAAATTCGTGATTGAGTTGGATTGCTTTTTTATATAAAATCAAGATGGGGTTGAACCAAAAAATGGTTTTTAGGATTTCGATAAAGAGAATGTCTAAAGTATGTTTTTGTTGGACGTGAGTTAGTTCATGGGAGAATAATTCGCCTTCTATTTTTTTGTTTTCAAAATTCTCTTTGTTGATGAAAATGTAGCTGAGAAAAGTATGTGGTAAAACGTTCTCGTTCAATAAAACCAAGGTCGCATTTTGAATTTTTTGAGTAGCATTTGTTTTTATTTTTTGTTCAATAGTAATCAAATTAAGCACAAAACGAGAAAGTAAAGCAATGGAAACTAAAGCATAAACACTCCAAAGAATGAATGGAATATAAGTAGTTTTTTCTTCTAAAATTACAGTTGAAACAGGCAATGCTTGTATAGTGTTTTGAACTGCAACAGCTGTACGTTCCACAGGTATTTCAAAAGTAAAAAAAGGAATAAGTAATGAAAATAGCAGCCCAAATAACAGATAGAATCTATTAAAATAAGGCATTTTTTCTTTTTCAAGCAACAAAATATATACGCTATAAAGCAAGCCAAGCGAAAGTGTCGATTTTAGTAAAAAGTCCATCATTGCTGTTTCTTTTTAAGTTGTGCGTCGATAATTTTTTGAAGCTCTTCTAATTCAAAAGTAGATAAATCAGTTTGTGTCGTGAAAAACGATGCAAACTGTGATGCAGAATCGTTAAAGAAATTCTTTATCAAACCGTTCACGTGTTTTGAAAAATAAGCCTCTTTTTTAACCAAAGGAATATATTCTCTGTTGTTTCCTATTACTTTATAGCCTACAAATTTTTTGTCCACCATTCTCTTCAATAAAGTTGCTACCGTAGTTGATGCAGGTTTGGGTTCTGGGAAAGCTTCTAAGAGGTCTTTCATAAAGCCTTTTTTAAGTTTCCAGAGGTAGTTCATTAATTGTTCTTCAGTTGGTGTCAGTTGCATGTTTTATTAATTTAAAGTGTCTAAAGTACTGGCTATTGGTGTGCCTTTTTCATAAAATTTCGAACCTAAATAAGTGCCTTTTTCATCATAAAATTTCCATTCGTCGGATAAAAACCAATGTGCCATTGTGCTATCAATTTCTAATTTAGAAATACCTTCTGACATTTTTTTTCCGTTTGAATGATAATTGATGGTTTGGCAAATTCCGTTTTTATATTTCTTTTTAGAGACTAATTTTTTGTTAGCAAATTCTCTCCAAATGCCTGTTTCTAAATCGTGTTTGTATCTTCCTTTTGAAATTAGTACGTCATCCATAACGTTGTCTTTATAAACCCAACGACCAACTTTTTGTCCGTTTTTTCGTTGGTTGATTTTACAATTTGAAAATAGTAAAACACAAACAAAGAGTAATTTAAAAACACGAATTGTAGTCATTCTAAAATTTTTGTTCTACAAATGTAGAAAACTATTTTTCATTCTACAAGTGTAGAGCAAAAAAAGTAGCATAAAAAAATCCATTCGTTGGTGAATGGACTGAAATTTCAAAGTCAAAATTTATTAAATGATTGAAGTTAAATACTTTTCGTTTGTTTTTCAACAAAACCATCCGCTTGCAACTTCAATAATTCTATCGCTCGTTTTTTCTTGTAGTCGTGCAGTTCTTTGTCGCCGCGGATTTCAGCATAAACGTTGTTATAAATTTCGGCGTCACTTGTTTTTTGTAATTCGCTTTGGTGTTTGTTTTGGGCTAAAATGTTGTTCAAAGCCAATTCGGCATCTTCCACTTTCAAATCATATTCTCCTTTTGGCGACAACAATTTAGCAATAATCGGGGAAGTTTCGATTGCCAAAAACAACAGCATAATGAAAAACGAAGGCAACCAAGGCAATTTGTTCAACGCATTGATTCTTGCCATAAGTCCATCAAAACCATCGATAATGGGTTGGGTTTCGGATACTTTTTGATCCAAATCAGTTTGTAGTGTTTTCGATTTTAGTTCTAAATCGGCAATCTTGGTCGCGTTGTTTTTTCGCAAAGTGTCGAGTTCGGCTTTCGCCAAATCGTGTTTGGCAATTTTTTCTTTAAAAACAGGTCCTTTTCCAAGTTTTTTGGTTCCCGCAGTTCCTTCGGCTTCGGTAATGTACACGTTGTATAAATCGTTGACTTCTTTTTCTTTCTTGGAAATTTCCGATTTCAAACTGTCGATTAGCGTTTTGTTTTTGTCTAAATCGGATTGAAAATAAAGGGCAACTTCCTTCTTGTTGGTCAATGCCATTGCATTTTTTTCTTTCAATAATAAGGTGTTGATTTCCTTTTCAAAAATCTTGATTTCCAATGGTTTCGAAATTACGATGGCGATGATGACGGCCAAAATAATTCGGGGAGTGGCTTGAATAAATTCACTTTTGAAATTGTCGCGTTTCTTGATGGTAGAAACAATAAATCGGTCGAGATTGAAAATCAATAATCCCCAAACAAGTCCGAAGAAAACAGCTAAATAATAATTATCGAAAACCGTAAAAAGGGCATACGAACTGGCGATAAAAGCCATAATGGCTGTAAAGAAAACGGTGGCGCCAATTCCGGCATATTTGTTTTGTTCGCCGTTTGAACAACTTTGAACAATGTCTTGATCGACACCTGAACAAAGGATGAAAAAGTTTTTTAACATGATGTTTGATGATTGAGGTACTGAAAACGTGTCCAATACCGATTGATTGATGATGTTTACAAAAGTAACGCCAAATTTTGGATTTTGGTATAGTTGCTTAGCAATAACAGTTCTTGGGTTTTGAAACTTGGCAGTGTTAGATATAAAATAATTTTCTGCTGACGACTGTCTTGCGTTAGGGATTGAGCAATTGTTTGAGCTCTCCCGATTTTTCATCGGGAAGCGAGTGCGAAAGCCCGACCGTGTCTTGTTAAGTTTTGTTCCGGTCCTCAAAGACGGAACAAAACTTGGCAAGACGGGGTAACGCCCCAATAAAAAATCCGTTTACCCAGCAAAGAATAAACGGATTTTAAGTTATTAAGATGAAATTATTTACTTAACTCCACAAAATATTTATAAAACAATGGAATCGTTTCAATCCCTTTTAGGTAATTAAAAACTCCGAAATGTTCGTTAGGTGAGTGAATCGCATCGGAATCCAATCCAAATCCCATCAAAATGGTTTTTGATTTTAATTCTTTTTCGAACAAAGCAACGATAGGAATACTTCCGCCTGAACGAACCGGAATTGGCTTTACACCAAAGCTCTCAGAATAGGCTTTATCGGCAGCTTGATATCCAATACTGTCTATTGGAGTAACGTATCCTTGACCTCCATGATGTGGTTTTACTTTTACGGTCACACCACTTGGAGCAATGCTTTCGAAATGATTTTTGAATAATTCGGTAATTTCATGCCAGTCTTGATTAGGAACCAATCGCATCGAAATTTTAGCGAAAGCCTGACTTGCGATAACTGTTTTAGCCCCTTCACCTTGGTAGCCGCCCCAAATTCCGTTAACGTCAAGCGTTGGTCGTATTGAATTTCGTTCGTTTGTGGTGTAGCCTTTTTCGCCATGAATATCGCTCAGGTTTAACGCTTTTTTGTAGTTTTCTAATGAAAAAGGTGCTTTGGCCATTTCGGCTCTTTCTGCATCCGAAAGTTCTTCTACTTTATCATAAAAACCAGGAATCGTAATGTGGTTATTTTCGTCATGCAACGAAGCAATCATTTTTGCCAAAATATTGATAGGATTGGCAACCGCTCCTCCGTATAATCCCGAATGTAAATCGCGATTGGGGCCTGTAACTTCGACTTCTACGTAGCTCAAACCGCGTAAACCTGTCGTTATCGAAGGTTGTGTGTTGGAAATCATTCCCGTGTCGGAAATTAAAATCACGTCATTTTTTAGCTTTTCTTGGTTGCGTTCTACAAACCAACTCAAGCTAGCTGATCCCACTTCTTCTTCGCCTTCAATCATGAATTTGACGTTGCACGGAAGGTTATTGGTTTTTACCATGTACTCCAAAGCTTTGACATGCATGTACATTTGCCCTTTATCATCACATGCCCCACGGGCAAAAATAGCACCTTCTGGATGAATTTCAGTTTTCTTAATAACGGGTTCAAACGGCGGTGAAGTCCACAATTCCATTGGATCCGGCGGTTGTACATCGTAATGACCATAAACCAAAACAGTTGGCAAGTTTGGGTCAATCATTTTTTCAGCATAAACAATAGGATAGCCAGGAGTATCGCAAATTTCTACTTTGTCGCAACCTGCTTCTTCAAGTCTTGTTTTTACTGCTTCTGCGGTGTCAATCACATCTTGCGAATAAGCAGAATCGGCACTTACAGAGGGTATTTTTAACAATTCAATCAGTTCGTCGATGAACCTTTGTTTGTTTTTTTGAACATAATCTTTTATCGTATCCATTTTTGACTTTAATTTTTATCAACTTCAAAAATACTAAAAAATAATTTGAAAAAAATTCAAAAATTATAATTCAAAATTCAAAATTATCTATATATTTGCACTCACAAATTGAAGATTCAACGTATACCAATGAAAATCTTTAGTTTAGTGAGATAATTTTGCGGATATGGTGAAATTGGTAGACATGCCAGACTTAGGATCTGGTGCCGCAAGGCGTGTAGGTTCGAGTCCTATTATCCGCACTTTTAAAATTTAGAAAACCCTTAAAATCAACGTTTTAAGGGTTTTTTGTTTTATTTTTTGCCGAAAAATTGCCGAAAATAAATATTTCTATTAGATAATCCTTTGATCCGAACAAGCATTTTCAAATTTGCAACTGGATTTTTTTGATCAATAAATTAATGATTTTCTGGTGCCGAAGAAAATTGACATCTATGGATGCCTAAACCGATTCTTAATCGATAATTGTAATAGTTGATTAAATAAAGAAGTTAAATAATATAGTTTTTGATAAAATGCTTTTCTGACAACTTTATCATAATTGTGAGTTAATTAAATCACTACTTTAGCATTTTTAAGAATTAAAATTATGGCATTAAGTTGGAACGAAATTAAAGAACGCGCTGTAAAATTTTCAAATGAGTGGGCAGAATATTTTAATGAAGAAGCAGACGCAAAACCATTCCTAGTAGAATTCTTTAATGTATTCGGAATTTATAGTAAAAAAGTTGCAACTTTTGAGCATCGGGTTAAAAAACTTGATGAGCGGGATGGTTATATTGATTTACTTTGGAAAGGCACGATTTTAATAGAAATGAAAAGTCGAGGAAAAAATCTTGACAGAGCGTTTCTACAAGCTAAAGATTATCTACACGGTTTAAAACAACACGAACTACCAAAATACATTTTAGTTTCCGATTTTGAAATCTTCAAGCTTTACGATTTAGAAGAAGGAAACATTGTTGAATTTAAAATTTTAGATTTAGTAAACAATGTTCAAAGTTTTGGCTTTTTACTAGGTTATCAAAAGAAAGTTTACAAAGAACAAGATCCAGCCAACATCAAAGCAGCTGAATTTATGGGTAAACTTCACGACAGGTTAAAAGAAATCGGTTACGATGGCCATCCGTTGGAAGTATATTTGGTTCGCCTCCTCTTTTGTCTTTTTGCTGAAGACACAACAATTTTCAACAAACAACAATTTCAAGATTATATAGAATTTCGCACCAATGAAGATGGAAGCGATTTAGCACCAAAATTGCAAGAACTTTTTCAAGTTCTCGACACACCAAGTGAAAAACGTTTCAAAAACCTTGACGAGCAATTAGCAGAATTTCCATATGTAAACGGAAAACTATTTCAAGAAATCTTGCCAATGGCAAGTTTTGATTCCAAAATGCGAAAAGCATTATTAGATTGTTGTTACATCGATTGGAGCAAAATTTCTCCCGCAATTTTTGGTTCCATGTTTCAAAGCGTAATGAATCCAAAAGAACGCAGAAATCTTGGCGCACACTATACCAGCGAAACCAATATACTAAAACTCATTAAACCTCTATTTCTGGACGAGCTTTGGACAGAATTTGAAAACATAAAAAACAATAAAAACAAACTTCCAGAGTTTCACAAAAAAATTAGTCAGCTCAAGTTTCTTGACCCAGCTTGTGGTTGCGGAAACTTTTTAGTAATTACTTACAGAGAATTACGTTTGTTAGAAATTGCAGTTTTACGTGCATTAAATAAATCCGGACAAGGATTTTTGGATGTTTCAGAAATTATTTGGCTCGATGTCGATATGATGGGCGGAATTGAATATGAAGAATTTCCAGCACGAATTGCAGAAGTTGCAATGTGGCTAATCGACCACCAAATGAATATGTTAATTAGTAACGAATTCGGTCAATATTTTGCACGTTTGCCATTAAAAAAATCAGCAAATATTGTTCACGGAAACGCATTACAAGTTGATTGGGGAAATGTAATTCCAAAAGATAATCTTTCATATATTATTGGTAATCCACCATTTATTGGCAAAAAGGAACAAAAACCTGAACAAAAAGCAGATATGGAAAGAGTATTTGTAAATATTAAAGGAACTGGTGTTTTAGATTATGTGACTGGTTGGTATTTAAAAGCATCACAACTAATTCAAAATACAAAAATTAAAGTTGCTTTTGTATCAACAAATTCTATTGCTCAAGGAGAACAAGTTGGGCTTTTATGGAAAATATTATTTGATATTTACAAAATTAAAATACATTTTGCTCATCAAACTTTTTCATGGAGTAATGAAGCCAAAGGGAATGCTGCGGTGCATTGTGTGATTGTAGGTTTTGCGAACTACGACACTAATAACAAAAGTATTTTTGAATATGAGAATATTAAAGGAGAGCCACATGAATTAAAAGTAAAAAACATAAATCCCTTTCTAGTTGAAGGTAAAGACATTACAGTAGAAAATAGAAAATCTCCAATTTGTAATGTGCCAGAAATTATTTATGGAAGTTTTGCTTTAGACGATGGTAATTATACTCTTTCAGAATTAGAACGAAATGAAATTATTTCGGCAAATAAAAATTCAGACAAATTAATCAAACCTTTTATCGGTGGAAGAGAATTACTTCATTCAGAAAAGCGTTTTTGTTTATGGCTTGCAAATGCAGAACCTTCCGAAATTATTAATAATTCACTAATTAAGGAAAGAGTAGAATTAGTTAGAAAGTGGCGTTCAAATAGTGAAAGAGGTAATACAAAAAAATTAGCTGAGACTCCAACTCTTTTTGCTGAAGTAAGACAACCAAAAACAAATTATTTAGCTTTCCCAACCGTTTCTTCTGTTAATAGAAAATATATTCCAATTGCATTTCTTTCTTCTGAAATTATTGCTTCAAATCAATTGTATGTTTTACCAAATTCAACTCTTTATCATTTTGGTATTTTGACTTCAATTATGCACATGGCTTGGGTAAAATACATTTGTGGTAGATTAAAAAGTGACTACAGATATTCCGCAAGTATAGTATATAACAACTATCCTTGGCCAGAAAGTCCTTCAGTAAAACAAATAAAACTAATTGATGAAAAAGCACAAAAAGTTCTAGAAGTTCGTTCAAGTTTTCCAAATAGTTCTTTGGCTGATTTATACAATCCGTTAACAATGCCACCAACATTAATAAAAGCACATAACGAGTTAGACAAAGCTGTAGATTCTGCTTACAGAACTGCACCATTTACAAGCGAAGCCAACAGAATGGTTTACTTATTTGAGTTATACGAAAAATATACAGCCGATTTATTTACGAAGGAGATTTTAAAAAAGAGCAGAAAAAAATAAAAATTATATTTTTATGCATATCCTTTTTTAATCATACTCCTGTAATACTTGCTATCACTAGTCTATCGAAGATTTTCTCACCAAAATATCTGCGATTTAGCTTATAAACAAACTCGTTCAGATACAGTTGTAAG
>NZ_JBIPPD010000133.1:0-9020 GCF_044368625.1 Flavobacterium sp.
GGTTTTGAAATGTTCTCCTAAAACAAAATTGCCGGAGAAACAGCCAGCGTTTGCATAAAGTAATTTGGTTTCTATTTTAGTCCCATTTTCGTCATATAAAGCCACATAGATATTTGTAGTAAAAAAAAAGGGGAGTTTGTCTTTTTTATTATAAACATAACCTTTAAACCAAATACTCTCGTTTGTTAAGTATGTATTTTTGTTAAGATGTAAATGCATGTTTTCGCGCTCTAATGCGAAGTAATTTTCAAAGTGTTGAACTATTTGCTGTTTAGAATTATTACTTTGACTGAACCCATTTGCAACAATCAATACTAAAAACAAGAGGAGTGAGGTTGGTTTCGAAAACATAAAATGATTATTAGGCTTTTAATTGAAAAATTCGTTTGAAAAGTAAATGTAAAAAAAAATCCGAAACTAAAAGCTTCGGATTTATTGTTATTAAGAAAATTCTTATTACATCATTCCCGGCATTCCGCCACCCATTGGGTTTCCGCCAGCACTTTCTTCTTTGATGTCAATTAAGGCACATTCGGTAGTCAAAATCATTCCTGAAACTGATGCAGCGTTTTCCAAAGCCACACGAGTCACTTTTTTCGGATCGATAATTCCAGCCAAAAGCATGTCGACATATTCGTCGGTCTTAGCATTGTAACCAAAATTTCCTTCGCCTTCTGAAACTTTTGCTACTACTACAGAGCCTTCTAGGCCTGCATTTTCAACAATCGTTCTTAAAGGAGATTCAATCGCACGCGCTACAATTTGAACACCAGTTGCTTCGTCTGCATTTAAAGTTTGAATGTCTTTTAAAGCAATTTTAGCTCTTAGTAAGGCAACACCTCCACCAGCTACGATTCCTTCTTCAACAGCGGCACGAGTGGCGTGTAAAGCATCGTCTACGCGGTCTTTTTTCTCTTTCATTTCTACTTCAGAAGCAGCACCAACATAAAGAACAGCAACACCACCAGCTAGTTTAGCCAAACGTTCTTGTAATTTTTCTTTGTCGTAATCAGAAGTCGTTGTTTCCATTTGACCTTTGATTTGGTTTACGCGATTTTTGATCATATCGGCTTCGCCTGCACCACTCACGATGGTCGTATTGTCTTTGTCAATGGTTACTCTCTTGGCTGAACCCAACATCTCAAGTGTTGTGTTTTCTAAAGTATAACCTCTTTCTTCAGAAATTACCGTTCCTCCGGTTAAAATAGCGATGTCTTCCAACATTGCTTTTCTTCGGTCGCCAAAACCTGGAGCTTTTACAGCAGCGATTTTCAATGCACCACGTAATTTGTTTACTACTAATGTTGATAGCGCTTCGCCATCTACATCTTCAGCAATAATCAATAATGGTTTTCCAGACTGAGCCACTGGCTCTAAAACAGGAAGTAACTCTTTTAACGAAGAAACTTTTTTGTCGTACAATAAAATGTATGGACTGTCCAATTCGGTTTCCATTTTTTCTGGATTCGTCACAAAATAAGGAGAAAGATATCCTCGGTCAAATTGCATTCCTTCTACAACATCTACATAAGTGTCAGTTCCCTTGGCTTCTTCAACAGTAATCACGCCTTCACGGCCTACTTTTGCGAAAGCGCTTGCAATTAATTCGCCCACAACATCGTCGTTGTTTGCAGAAATCGAAGCGATTTGCTTGATTTTATCAGAATCACTTCCTACCACTTGAGCTTGAGTAGCCAAATTAGCTACAATGGCTTCAACAGCTTTGTCAATTCCTCTTTTTAAGTCCATTGGATTGGCTCCAGCGGCTACATTTTTCAAACCTTCTTTTACAATGGCTTGCGCCAAAACAGTTGCAGTTGTTGTCCCGTCTCCGGCTAAATCATTGGTTTTTGATGCCACTTCTTTAACCATTTGAGCACCCATATTTTCTAAAGGATCTTTCAATTCGATTTCTTTAGCTACCGTAACACCATCTTTAGTAACGGTTGGCCCACCAAATGATTTTCCAATAATTACATTTCGACCTTTTGGTCCTAAAGTTACTTTTACTGCATTAGCCAATGCGTCAACGCCACGTTTTAATCCGTCACGTGCTTCAATATCGAATTTTATATCTTTTGCCATTTTAATTTTTTGTTTTCCCCACCCCAGCCCTCCCCGAAGGAGAGGGAGCCGAGATGGATTTTGTTTGTAAATATTTTTATGTTCAGAATTAAAACAAATTTTTACTTGTTTTTGAAAATTTTAATTTAATCTAGAAAGAACTTTAGTACGTTAAATTTTTCATTAATAATTTTCTGTAGTTCGATTCCAGTTTATTCTCCCTCCGCTTCGGGGAGGGTCGGGGTGGGGCTTATATTACCGCCAGAATATCATCCTCACGCATAATCAAATAATCAGTTCCTTCTAATTTTAGTTCTGTTCCTGCGTATTTTCCGTATAAAACAGTATCGCCAATTTTAACGGTCATCGTGTGGTCTTTTGTGCCATTTCCAACCGCGACAACGGTTCCTTTTTGTGGTTTTTCTTTTGCGGTATCTGGAATAAAAATTCCTGAGGCTGTTTTAGTTTCAGCTGCAACCGGTTCAATTAAAACGCGATCCGAAAGAGGTTTAATGTTTAATGCCATAATACTATATTTGTGTAAATGATTAATTATTTCTTTGAGCAAGTCAGAAATTGTGCCAAGGGGCTAAATCTGTCATTTTTGCCTAAAAAAAAATGCCAGCTTGACAAGCTGGCATTTTAGTATGATTGTTTTCAATGATTATTGTGCAGGGACTTCTGTTGCTGGTTTAGTTTCAGCTGGAGTTGTTGCTGGTGCTGGAACTTCTGTTTTTGCAGGAGTAACTTGTTTATCGTCAATGATTTTCACTTCACTATTTCCTGAATTAAAACTTAAACTTGAAAACAGAATAAGGATAATTAACAAAACTCCAAGTGTCCAAGTACTTTTATCTAAAAAATCGGTCGTCTTTTGTACACCACCCATTTGTTGTGAACCACCAAGTGTTGAAGATAAACCACCACCTTTTGGGTTTTGAACCATGATGACTACGATTAATAAAAAACAAACGATTACGATTAGTACTAAAAAAATTGAAAACATGATTATCTAATTAATTGTTATTTTGTTGTAAGATTCTAATATCCGAAATTCGGTTTGCAAAGAAAGTACTTTTTTCTGGATATTTCAAAATTAATATTTCATAAGCTTGAATTGCTTTTTGAAATTTTCGTTGTTCCAAATACACTTTGGCCAATGTTTCGGTCATCAAGTAGGAGTGATCTTGGTTTTGCTCAGGAATGTGGGCGATTTTGGACATTTCTTTAACGGGAGAAATTTTCGGATTATTCTCGATAAACCGATCAATCAGGGCTATTTTTTTTTGTTTTACTGGGTCAATAGGCTGTTCAATAGCTTCATTTTGTGTTTCTGCCGCTTTGTTTTCTCTTTGAATCGGATTGAAATTGGCCAATTGAAGCCACTCTTGAAAAGAATGTTTTTCGTCTTTCAGAAAATCCAAGGGTTTTCCGATATTCAACTTTTCGGTTGCAATTGCAATATTTTGTGCGGTATCTGAAAATGCCTCGATTGGTGTTGCTTCTGAAATGGATTTTTCAAAGGAATGCTCGAAGGGTAAAGCATCAGATTTTGAATCTGCAATAGGCTTATTTATTGTGACAATCTCGATGTCATTTACTTTAATTTCGTTGATAAGAGCTTCTTTTTCTTCAATAAATAATTTCTGAACCGAAGCAAAATTGCCGCTGGTAATAAAATCAAACAACACACTTCGGTCTGTGGTATATGCCGCTGTTTTACGAAGTGCCGGATTGTATTGAAAACTATCTTGGTTGTACAAAACTTTTAATAATAAAGCACGAGCACTTTGAAAAAATGGAAATTCAGTTACGATTTGCTCCAAACCAATGGCATGCTTATCTTTGATAGCATTGGGTTTGTTGAGTAAAAATGTAAATTCGTGCGTATTCAAAATTGTGTTATTAAAAATAATAAATTACCATTTTGCCAAAGATTCATTGAAAATGTCTTGGGTAATTCGTTCAAAAATTTCGTCTAATGCGGGGTTCAATTGAGCTCTGGAGGGTAAATTTTCTCCGGGAAAATCAAAGAAAAATGAAAATGGTTTTTCAAAGTTGTCTTCTTCTTTGTTTTTGTTGGTGAAACGTACATTAATCCGGATCGTTAATCGGTTTTGAGCCGCACGTTGATCGGCAGTTGCCGTCATGGGTGTAATGTTATAGCTCGTAATTTCACCTTCGTATACTAAATCGCCTCCCGAATTGGTCAAACTCAAGTTGGTTTGATTTTGAATTAAATCTTGTAAAGCACGCGTAAATGCTAAGTCAATACCTGGTTCAATCAAATCGGCATTATTTTGAAAATAGTTTACCTGAAACGTTTTAGCATCTATTTTTCCCGTTCCTGTAAAATTATAAACGGAACAACCATTGAACGCGAAAACGATTACTACTAGTAAAGCTATATGTTTTAATTTTTGCATCATCTTTTTAAAAGGTCAAATATACTACAAATCAAATTGTTTTATTTTTCGGTACAGCGTTCTTTCAGAAATTCCCAACTCATCGGCGGCTGCTTTGCGTTTTCCTTTGTTTTTTTCTAGTGATTTTTTGATCATTTCGATTTCTTTTTGCTCCAATTTGAGTATCTCTTCCTCTTCGACCGTTTCTGCAAAAAGATAGTTGTCTTCCGAATCATCGTAGTTATTAGTGGAAGTTTGGGTGGTTTTAGCCATCGGGATTACCGACATTTCATTATCGTCTTCAAAATCAATTTCGTTCTCCTCTTGATTTGAACCGTAAATTTTTTGAATCAGATTTTTGTTTTTTTCTTGCACTTGACTGGCGCCATTTTCCATCAACTCCATGGTCAATTTTTTCAAATCATTCAAGTCACTTTTCATATCAAACAATACTTTGTACAAAATTTCTCGTTCTGTACTAAAGTCGGATTCGTTTTTTTTATCCCTAATCACAGAAGGTAAATTGGACGCTTCGGATGGCAAATACGATTTTAATGTTGCGCTATTGATTTCGCGAGTGGTTTCTAAAACCGAAATTTGTTCGGCTACATTTCGCAATTGACGAATGTTCCCGCTCCAACGAAATTGTAGCAATAATTGCACGGCTTGTTCGTCTAATTTTATGGCAGGCATTTTATATTTATGTGCAAAATCAGAAGAAAATTTGCGAAACAATAAATGGATGTCTTCTTTTCGCTCGCGAAGTGGCGGCAATGTAATATCTACGGTACTCAATCGATAATACAAATCTTCCCTGAATTTCCCTTTTTCAATCGCTTCAAACATATTTACGTTTGTGGCTGCCACAATCCGGACGTCTGTTTTTTGCACTTGGGAAGATCCTACTTTAATAAATTCGCCATTTTCCAAAACCCGTAGCAACCGAACCTGAGTGGTTAGCGGTAATTCGCCCACTTCATCTAGGAAAATAGTTCCGCCACTTGCCACTTCAAAGTAGCCCTCTCGAGTAGAGGTTGCTCCTGTAAAAGCACCTTTTTCGTGTCCAAATAGTTCACTATCAATCGTGCCTTCTGGAATCGCACCACAGTTTACCGCGATGTATTTCCCGTGTTTTCTATGCGAAAGCGAATGAATTATCTTTGGAATACTTTCTTTTCCCACACCACTTTCTCCAACAACCAAAACCGAAATATCGGTTGGTGCCACTTGAATGGCTTTTTCAATGGCACGATTGAGCTTTGGATTATTTCCAATAATCTCAAATCGTTGTTTTATAGCTTGTACTGTTTCCATACTTTGTTTTTTTCTGCCACGAAGTAATCTGGTATTTATTTTTAACCACAAATTACACAAATTTCCACAAATTAATTAAGTGCTAATTAATCTTTTATGACTTAATGATTTGTTTTGAAAATTCACAATAATTCCAATTGGAGTATCAGCTAGTTTCATATAATTTAAGGTTCGGGCAAGGTGTTCATTAGTAACTTCTTTCACTGACTTTACTTCTAAAATTATATCATCATAAACTACAAAATCCGCATAAAAATCATGTGGCAGAATATATCCTTTATATTCAACATCATACCTTTTTTCCCTTTCATAAGGAATATTGTGATTTTTAAATTCAATTTCTAAAGCATCCTTATATACGATTTCTAGTAACCCTGGACCTAAAATTCGGTGAACCTCCATGCACAATCCAACTATTGTGTAATTCTCATCTTTCTTGTAATAATATTCTAAATTGTTACTCATAATTTTTAATTAATCAATTTGTGAAAATTTGTGTAATTTGCGGTAAAATTAATTCATCCCACTCAATCCCACTGCTTTCCCAATCAAAGTGCCACTCGTGCAATCGGTAATTTTTACATTTACGAAATCACCTTCTTTATAATGTTCTTTCGGAAAAACCACCATAATACTTTGCGAATTTCGTCCTGCCCATTCTTTATTCGAACGCTTTGATTCTTTTTCGATTAAAACTTCTACGGTTTTACCTAGAAATTCTTGTGTTCTAAACGCACTGTGTTGTCTTTGTAAATCTACAATTTCTTGCAAACGTCTGGCTTTTGTGAGCTCTGGAACATCATCGTCCATTTTTCGTCCTGCCAATGTTCCCGGGCGTTCCGAATAGGCATACATATAACCAAAACTGTATTTTACGTATTCCATCAAACTCATCGTGTCTTGATGATCTTCTTCCGTTTCTGTTGGAAATCCTGCAATCATGTCTTGCGTTACAGCACATTCTGGAATGATGGAACGAATTGTATCAATTAATCTGAAATATTCGTCTCGTGTATGCAAACGATTCATAGCTTTCAAAATACGGTCGCTTCCCGATTGAACAGGCAAGTGAATGTGCTTGCAAATGTTGTGGTATTTTGCAATAATGTGTAAAACCGGTTCGTGCATATCTTGCGGATTCGAGGTCGAAAACCGAATGCGCATTTTAGGAAATTTAATGGCTACAGTTTCTAAAAGTTGCGCAAAATCAACCGATGTAGCTTTCGCAAAATCAGAAGCAGTATCAAAATCTTTTTTCAAACCGCCTCCATACCACAAATAACTGTCGACATTTTGACCCAAAAGCGTAATTTCTTTAAAACCTTTGTCCCACAAATTTTGAATTTCTGTGATGATACTTTCGGGTTCGCGACTCCGTTCTCTTCCGCGGGTGAAAGGCACAACACAAAAAGTACACATATTGTCGCAACCTCTTGTAATAGAAACAAATGCAGAAATTCCGTTACTGTTCAAACGCACCGGTGAAATATCGCCATACGTTTCGTCTTTCGACAAAATTACGTTGATGGCATCATTCCCGGATTCTACTTCCTGCAATAAATTGGGTAAATCTTTATATGCATCGGGCCCCACAACGAGGTCAACTATTTTTTCTTCTTCTAAAAACTGGGTTTTCAATCGTTCGGCCATACAGCCTAAAACGCCGACTTTCATTTTCGGATTCACATCGCGTTTTACCGCATTGTATTTGGCTAGACGTTTTCGGATGGTTTGTTCGGCTTTGTCGCGAATCGAACACGTATTGATTAACACCAAATCTGCTTCTTCTAAAACTGTGGTCGTGTTGTAGTTATTATCCGATAAAATGGAAGCCACGACCTCGCTGTCTGAAAAATTCATCGCGCAACCATAACTTTCAATAAATAATTTCTTTGAATTTTGTGCTTTATGTTCTAAAACCAAGCTTTCGCCTTGTTTGCTTTCTTCAATTGTCTTTTCCATCGTGTTGTAAAGTAGGAATTTTTCCGTCTGCAAATATAGCGCAATTTTAAGTAAAAGTGACAAGTTGGCAGACTAAGAATTTACAGTAATTTTATTAAGGTGTTAAAGATTAAACTGTTTCACTTCTAGGACTATTTTTTCTTCTAAAAAAGAAAAGTCCTTTTGATTGTTTGAAAGAAGAAACTAGTATATTTGAAAAAACAAAAAGTGAAACAAACTATGTTTAATTTAGCTGATTTTGGGTGTACGTCCGAGGGTTTGTTTAGTTTAACACGAGTTTTGTACAATTTTTCCCTAAAATCACGAATTAATTAATTTAAAATAAAACAAAATATGGAGAAGATTTTTTTAGGAATTGTTTATTCAGTAGGTTTTATGATTTTTATAGGCGTAATTTTTCATTTAATTGAAAAATATTTAGGAATAACCGCAGTTCCAAAATATGGAGGGCGTTCAGCTTCTGAAATACAGCGTACAAATGATAAACTACTTGAATACGAACAAAAAAATAATCCAATATTAGTAAAGTTTGCAATAAATAATGTAGAAAAAAACATTTTGCAATAACTCCAAGTAATATTTTAAGCGAAATAGATAAAATTAAAAGAGATAAAAATTTGATGGAAATGTATGAAGAACTTAAAAAAAATGACAGAACAAAATCTTAAACTTAGTAATTTTGAAAGCGAATTTGAAGTAATTGGATATTTATTAAATTCTAACAATGAATCTCGAGCAATCGATTCGTTTTCTTTATCACTTCTAAAAATAGAAAAACAAATAAGAAAAATATTTACTCATCTTATTTATCAATACGAATGTTTTGAACCTTCTGACAAAATAAAAATTATTAATATTCTTTCGGCTAATAATAATATCTATTTCAGACACTTAATTAGCGGAATAAATTTAATCTACATCAAAGAAATTAAGGATATTTATGGTTTTGGTTATGAAGTTGACTACAACTCTATTTCTAATTTAAAAAGTTTTCGCAATAAAATATTTCACGGTCAACTAACTGGGCAAGAATTAAATAGAACTGACCTTACAGAATTTGTTACAATAATGAAAAGATGGTCGAAACAAATTGCCGAATCTTTTCATGATGAAATAAATTATGACGGATTTGAAAGAAATTCTTTAAAAAAATCAAAAAAAAACTTCACTACATTATTAAAATGTAAGTTCAAGTTATAAGTGCAACAGATAAATTAAAAACACTTGGAGTTTTCCTCCAAGTGTTTAAGGTCAAAAGCCTAAATTTGTCTTGCA
>NZ_JBIPPD010000134.1:0-8908 GCF_044368625.1 Flavobacterium sp.
ACGCGGAGTTTCGGACCTTGCAAATCGGCTAGGATTGCTGTCGTGTAGCCAAACTCATCGTTGAGGCTTCGAATTAAATTGATTTTTTCGCTAACGTCTTCGTAGTCGGCATGCGAAAAGTTAATACGAAATACATTGACACCTGCGTCAATCATATTTTTTAATACTTCTCTTGTGCTACACGCAGGACCCAATGTGGCTACAATTTTCGTCTTTTTTTTCGTGGGCATATTTTAAAAAATTAAATTGTTTTTTGACTTTAAGTTTTCAATTTCTACGGCATAAGCTGTGGAAATATGGTTAATTGAATTTAAACGTGATACGATTTCACTAATTGTGATAAAGGTGTTTTCTATTTTTAGGAAAAAATTTACTTTTTTCATTTCGGGCAAAAGATAAACATTTGTTGAGATGCTCTGTGCTTCATTAGAAAATAAGTCATTTGAAGCGGCATTTGAAGCTACAATGATCTCATCTTTGTTCTCTATCAGGTGCCATTCCTCTTGGGTTTCATTTACCAAATAAGAAAATTTTGAAAAAAATGCGACACCGCTTGTGCTTTGACTTTCTACAAAACTGCTACTTTTGCTTAATAAAATGGGGAGTTTTTGATTAAGAAAATAAGCCAATCGGTAATCTTCGAGAGAGGTGTGAATTGCAATTAAATCATAATCAACTGCATCAAATTCATTTAAAGATAACTTACGAACCGCCATTTACATCCAAAATAAGTTGTAAATATAAGGTATAAAAACTTGCGAACACAGATTGCCTCAGTATCTTAACGATAATTTATCAACGAAAACGATGTAGGATTAAAGCTCAACTTATTTTTCGGAAATTTTTTCTTGAAGTGCAAAGTAGGCTCTTTGTGCTGCTTTTTCCTCGGCTTTTTTCTTAGAAACGGCCCGGGCTTTTGCGATTACTTTTTGGTCAATACTGAGTTTTACCCCAAATAATTTTTCGCCAGTAATTCCATTATCTTCAAAAACATCAAAATTAAATGTCTTTTTCTCTTTCTGACACCATTCGATTATTAGGCTTTTGTAGCTGATAACTTTTCCTTCCAATCGGGCGATATCCACATAAGGGGTGATGACTTTTTTTTGGATAAATTTCTCACAAACGATATAGCCTTGGTCCAGATAAATAGCTCCCACCAAAGCTTCAAATATATTTCCGTGGATGTTTTCGCCAAAATGTTGTGCCGGAACTTTGCTTTCTACAAACTGGATTAAATTCAAATCACGGCCCAATTCGTTTAAATGTTCGCGACTGACAATTTTTGAACGCATTTTAGTCAAATAACCTTCGTCTCCAGAAGGTACTTCCATAAATAGGTAGGCTGCAATTACCGAACTTAGCATTGCATCTCCCAGAAATTCCAATCGTTCATAGCTGATGGGGTTCCCGTTGATGTCCATTTTATTTGAAGAGCGGTGTGTAAATGCTCTTTGGTAATATTCTACAGTTACTGGTTTGAATCCCAATATTTTAGAAATGGCATCAAAAAAAATCCCGCCTTCAAGAGTACGGGATTTCGAGAATATTTTTTTAAAAATACCCATATTGGTTTATTCTTCTAATTTTTTAAATAAAACACAAGCATTATGACCTCCAAAACCGAATGTATTGCTCATTGCAACATTTACCTCTCTTTTTTGTGGATGGTTTAAAGTCAAATTCAATGAAGGATCGATATTTTCATCAACAACTGAATGATTGATTGTTGGCGGTACTATGCTATGTTTCATTGCCAAAATCGAGGCGATTGCTTCAATTGCACCAGCAGCACCAAGCAAATGTCCGGTCATCGATTTAGTCGAATTAATGTTGATATTTTTAGCATGATTGCCAAAAACTGCAGTTATGGCCTTCAATTCGGCAACATCTCCGAGAGGGGTAGAAGTTCCGTGGGTATTGATGTGGTCTACTTGATCGGGAGTCATTCCTGCATCTCGTAGCGTATTTTGCATTACTGCAATAACACCAATTCCGTCTGGATGTGGTGCAGTAAGGTGATAAGCGTCAGAGGACATTCCGCCACCGCCCACTTCACAATAAATTTTTGCACCTCTGGCTTTGGCATGTTCGTACTCTTCTAAAACCAAAGCACCCGCTCCTTCTCCTAATACAAATCCATCGCGAGTAGCGTCAAATGGTCTTGAAGCGGTTTCTGGACTTTCATTTCTAGTAGATAATGCATGCATGGAATTAAAGCCACCCATTCCAGCAATGGTAACTGCTGCTTCGGAACCTCCCGAAACAATCACATCACACATTCCCAATCGGATGTAATTGAACGCATCAATTAACGCATTTGCTGATGAAGCACATGCAGAAACCGTAGTATAATTGGGTCCCATGTAGCCATTTCGCATCGAAATATGGGCTGGAGCGATATCAGCAATCATTTTCGGGATAAAAAACGGATTGAATTTTGGCGTGCCATCGCCTTGGGCATAGTACATCACTTCGTCTTGAAACGTCTGCAAGCCACCAATTCCAGCTCCCCAAATCACACCAATCCGGTGTTTGTCGGTATTTTCTAAGGTTAATCCGGCGTCTTTAATTGCCTCGTCACTGGCAGCAATTGCATATTGTGCAAACTTATCGAGTCTTCTGGATTCTTTGCGATCCATATAATCTTCGATGTTGAAGTTTTTTACCTCACATGCAAATTTGGTTTTGTGCTTTTCAGTATCATAATACGTTATTGGGGCAGCACCACTCACACCATTTATTAGAGAATTCCAATATTCTTCAATAGAATTTCCAATGGGAGTAAGTGCACCTAAACCAGTAACCACAACGCGCTTTAATGCCATAAGTAAATTATTTTAGTCTTGTATTAAAACAAATAATACCTGTGTTCTTCTATGGAAATCATAAAAAAGACATAGGTATTAAACGCTACTTTTATAGATGCAGTTGGCATAATATACCAACGCTTAATTTTTTAATTAAAATAAAAAACGTCTGAATTAATAAAAATCCAGACGCAAATTATTATTTTTTAGCCTCTTCGATGTAAGAAATAGCTTGACCAACAGTAGCGATGTTTTCCGCTTGGTCGTCTGGAATTTGGATGTCAAATTCTTTTTCGAACTCCATAATTAGCTCAACAGTGTCTAATGAATCAGCTCCTAAATCATTTGTGAAGCTAGCTTCTAACACAACTTCGTTTTCGTCAACGCCTAATTTGTCTACGATAATCGCTTTTACTCTTGATGCAATGTCTGACATAATTTTTAATTTTAAAATTTAATTTGTTGGCAAAAATAAAAAACTTTATCTTATAACCATCCTTTGTTTGTAAATATAAATACTAAATTATAAAATTTATTTCATAAAGCCCTTTAAAATCGACTTAATATCAATTTTTATTCTTTTTTTTGTTGGCTAATTATCTAAATGATGAAAAGGATACTTTTGTTTGCTTCAGGTTCAGGTACTAATGTAGAAAATATTATACGTTACTTTCAGCAGAAAAAAACCGCTGAAGTCGTGGCTGTTTTCTGTAATAATCCGAAAGCCAAAGTGATAGAAAGGGCAAAAAACCTAAGTGTTGATAGTTTTGTGTTTTCAAAAGAGGATCTTTTCTCGGAAATTGTTTTTGATAAAGTCAATGAATTCAAACCCGACTTAATTGTCTTAGCAGGTTTTTTATTGAAATTTCCTCAAAATGTAATTGCAGCCTATCCTAACCAGATCATCAACATCCATCCTGCACTATTGCCGAAATATGGTGGAAAAGGGATGTACGGAAAACATGTGCATCAGGCAGTTTTGGATAACAAGGAATCGGAAACCGGAATTACGATTCACTATATCGACGAACATTATGATGAAGGCGATATTATTTTTCAAAAAAGTATTTCAGTTACAGATTGTAGTTCGCCAGAGGAAATCGCTGCAAAAATTGGAAAATTAGAGCACGAGTATTTTCCACAAATCATTGAAAATCTTTTAAAATCCTAATTTTGAATCACGACGTACACATTTACACCGACGGAGCGGCAAAAGGAAATCCCGGAAACGGCGGTTACGGCGTGGTTATGGAATTGGTAGGAACGCCGTATAAAAAAGAATTCTACGAAGGTTTTCGCGTGACGACCAATAATAGGATGGAACTTCTTGCGGTAATTGTAGGTTTGGAAAAACTCAAAAATCCAAATATGAAAGTTTTAGTGATTTCTGACTCTAAGTATGTGGTGGATTCGGTGGAGAAAAAATGGGTTTTAGGCTGGGAAAAAAAAGGTTTTGTGAACCGAAAAAATTCAGATTTATGGAAACGATTTCTCAAGATCTATCGCAAACACCAAGTAGATTTCAAATGGATCAAAGGTCATAATAATCATCCTCAAAACGAACGCTGCGATGAATTGGCGGTTTATGCTTCAGGGCTGCCCAACTTATCCATTGATGCTTTTTATGAAAATGAGGAGGGAAAGTTGATTTGATTTTAACCGTGCATTTTCAAAGTTACCTATAGTGTATTTTCAAAGTTAATTGTAGTGTATTTTCAAAGTAAGTAGTAGTGTAATTTTAAAGTTGAGATGATATTTGGGAAATGGTTTGGGATATGAATTGGAGTTTATAAGAAATAAATTTTTAAGACGTTTTCATTAATTTTCGTAATAATTTATACGGGTTTTGTATTAGTTTTTATGAAGACGAGTAGAAGATTTATTGTAATCTGTATAAAATCAATTTCAAATAAAAAATTATTGTAAATTTATACGTGTGATGGAGCAAACTTTAACCCCGAACGATACTATTGTGAATCTTGCTTTCAAGATTCCGAAAAACCTTGTGGGAAAAAAATTAAAAGTTTACATTGATTTTGAAAAGAAAACCTTCTCAATTCAAGAAATTAAAATAGTTCAAACTTGCTGTCATTCCATTTGAACCCATCTCAAAATCCTATCGCAGACTACTTTTTTCAATCCAATACTGTACCAAAACTTTTAAACCTTAAATACTTTTAAACTTTTAAACTAAAGTTTATCTTTGCACCCTAATTTCAAACCTAACAAATGAATAAATTGTTGATTGTCGGAACCGTTGCTTTCGATGCTATTGAAACCCCTTTTGGGAAAACCGATAAAATTTTAGGTGGTGCCGCTACTTATATCGGACTTTCAGCTTCTTTTTTTAACCTAAAATCGGCAATAGTTTCGGTAGTTGGAGACGATTTTCCACAAGAGCATTTGGATTTATTGACCACAAGAAACATTGATATTTCGGGTTTGGAAATCGTACCTGGAGGAAAAACATTCTTCTGGAGCGGTCGCTACCACAATGACTTAAATTCCCGCGATACATTGGCAACAGAACTAAATGTTTTGGCCGATTTTCAACCAAAAGTACCTCAGGATTTTAAAAATGCTGATGTAGTAATGCTTGGAAATTTGCATCCTTTGGTACAAAGCAGTGTTTTGGATCAAATGGAAACAGCGCCAAAATTAGTCGTTTTAGACACGATGAATTTCTGGATGGATTGTGCTTTACCCGAACTTTTGGACGTAATCAAACGAGTAGATGTTATCACTATTAACGACGAAGAAGCCCGTCAATTATCGGGAGAATATTCGTTAGTGAAGGCGGCAGCCAAAATCCATACGATGGGGCCAAAATATGTGGTCATCAAAAAAGGCGAACATGGCGCATTATTGTTTCACAACAAAGAAGTTTTTTTTGCACCAGCATTGCCACTTGAAGAAGTTTTCGACCCAACAGGAGCGGGTGATACCTTTGCAGGAGGTTTTGCAGGATTTATTACGCAAAGCGAAAATATTTCTTTCACAAACATGAAAAACGCCATCATTTATGGCTCGAATCTTGCTTCGTTTTGCGTAGAAAAATTTGGAACCGAAAGAATGGAAACCTTAACACATGAAGAAGTAATCAGCCGCTTGCAGCAATTTAAATCGTTGACGCAATTTGACATTGCATTACAATAGAAATTTTACGCCTCGGAAACGGGGCGTTTTTGATTGAATGATAACGGGCAGTTTGAAATTTAAATTGTAATAAACACTACTATAAATTTGCGAATTTGCGGTAAATATAACTACTAACCTACAACACAATGAGCGACTCAATTAAACACGAATGTGGTATTGCCCTTTTAAGGTTGAAAAAACCACTCGAGTTTTACAAACAAAAATACGGTTCGGCTTTCTACGGAATACAAAAAATGTATCTCTTGATGGAAAAACAGCACAACCGCGGACAAGACGGAGCCGGTTTTGCCAGCATCAAACTCGACTTGAAAGCAGGCGAACGTTACATCAGCCGAGTCCGATCCAATGATTCACAACCGATTCAAGATGTTTTTGCGCAAATCAACAACCGCATCAGCGAAGAGTTACGATTGCATCCCGAATGGGCGAATGATGTGCAGCTTCAAAAGAAAAACATTCCCTACATCGGCGAATTATTTTTAGGTCACGTGCGTTACGGCACTTTTGGTAAAAACAGTATCGAAAGCGTTCATCCGTTTTTACGTCAAAACAATTGGATGCACCGAAATTTAATCGTTGCTGGAAACTTTAACATGACCAATGTAACCGAGCTTTTCAACAGTTTGGTAGAACTAGGTCAACATCCCAAAGAGCTGGCAGATACGGTAACGGTTATGGAAAAAATCGGACATTTTCTGGACGACGAAGTCACCGATTTGTACTTGGATTGCAAAAACGAAGGACTTTCGAAAAGAGAAGCTTCTCCCGTAATTGCCGAACGATTGGATGTAAAAAAAATCCTGAAAAGAGCCTCAAAAGGCTGGGACGGAGGTTATGCAATGGCAGGACTTTTTGGTCACGGCGACGCTTTTGTTTTTCGGGATCCAGCAGGAATCCGACCGGCTTATTTTTATGAAGATGATGAAATTGTAGTGGTTGCCTCCGAACGTCCTGTGATTCAAACCGTTTTTAATTTGGATTTTGAACAAATCAAAGAATTACAACCTGGCAATGCGTTGATTATTAAA
This sequence comes from Flavobacterium sp., assembly GCF_044368625.1. Lineage (GTDB taxonomy): Bacteria > Bacteroidota > Bacteroidia > Flavobacteriales > Flavobacteriaceae > Flavobacterium. The sequence goes on from NZ_JBIPPD010000134.1 coordinate 6,998, forward strand.
AAAAACGGAACGGTTACCGAAGAAGAAATCATCACGCCAGTAGTCAAAAAGGCTTGTTCGTTCGAACGTATTTATTTTTCAAGAGGAAGTGATGCTGAAATTTATCAGGAGCGAAAAACCCTAGGCAAATTGATACTTCCTGCAGTTTTAAACGCCATTGATAACGATACCGACAATACCGTTTTTTCGTATATTCCAAACACGGCCGAAACTTCCTTTTACGGAATGGTCGAAGCCGCTCAGGATTTTTTGAACCAACGAAAAAATAATTTTATTTTAGAAAACAAGGACACTTTAACAAAAGAAACCTTGCAACAACTGTTAGAAGTTAAAATTCGAACAGAAAAAGTGGCTATCAAAGACGCAAAGCTCCGAACGTTTATTACCGAAGACAGTAGTCGAGACGATTTAGTCGCGCACGTTTACGACGTAACTTATGGCGTGATTAAACCGGAAGACAATTTGGTCATTATCGACGACAGTATCGTTCGCGGAACTACTCTGAAAATGAGTATCATCAAAATGATGGATCGCTTGAAGCCCAAAAGCATCGTTATCGTTTCATCAGCGCCACAAATTCGTTATCCAGATTGTTATGGAATTGACATGGCAAAACTTGAAGGTTTAGTAGCATTTAGAGCGGCACTAGCACTTTTAAAAGAAAGAAATTTATACCACATTGTCGAGGAAGTTTACAGAAAATGTAAAACCCAAGAAAAGCTAGAGGATAAAGAAGTGGTAAATTTTGTAACCGAAATTTATGCCCCATTTGAGCCTCAAGAAATATCAGATAAAATTGCCGAAATGCTCAGTTCGCCAGAAATTAAAGCAGAGGTAAAAATCATCTTTCAAACAGTCGAAAATTTACACATTGCCTGTCCAAAAAACTTGGGCGACTGGTATTTTACGGGCGATTATCCCACTCCAGGAGGAAATCGGGTAGTGAATCGTGCCTTTATCAATTTCTACGAAGGAAACGATGCAAGGGCTTATTAACGTTCAAAAAACGCACTTAATCGGATAAATGTGTATTTCATCTGATTTTTTTGCACAACATTAAGTACTAAATTACATTTACAAAACCATAATATTAGTAGGTTAAGTTTATGGTAGATTTGGGGCAAAAAAGGTGGATGAAAATCCGCCTTTTTTATTTTACAGAAGTCTGAAACCACTTATTTGTCAAGCTGTCCCGACGCTTCGGGATATTTCAGCTTCTATATCACTTTTTTTGGGGTGTTACCCTCCGTAAAAACTCCGGGCCCGGGCTGTCCACTCCCGCTTTTTTTGCTTCCGAAGAAAAATCGGAATCAAAAAAGAGCTCCGCTTCCATCCCTAACACAAAAAAGTCCCGCAGAGCCAGAAATAAATTTGTCAAGCTGAACTAGTTTCAGCTTCTAAACCAATTCCAATCCATCATAAATCTTCAACACTTCTGCAAAACTTTCAAAAATAAATTCAGGATCTTCACTCGAAACCATTTTCATTCGGTGTTCCTTAAAATTCGGAAGTCCTTTGAAATAATTGGTATAATGACGACGTGTTTCTAAAATGCCTAGTTTTTCGCCCTTCCAATCCATTGCCCATTGCAAGTGATTTTTGGCTGCCTCCACACGTTGTTCGATTGTAGGTTTTGGCAAATGCGTTCCCGTTTCAAAAAAATGTTTGATTTCATTAAAAATCCAAGGATAACCAATCGCAGCCCGACCAATCATCATCCCGTCGAGACCAAATCTGTTTTTGTATTCCAAAGCTTTTTCTGCCGAATCAATATCGCCATTTCCGAAGATTGGCATTGTAATCCGTGGGTTTTTCTTGATGCGTTCTACGTGACTCCAGTCCGAATGGCCTTTGTACATCTGGGCTCTTGTTCGGGCATGAACGGTTAAAGCCTGAACGCCAATGTCCTGC
>NZ_JBIPPD010000135.1:0-8901 GCF_044368625.1 Flavobacterium sp.
GCTCAACGGTTAATTGTTTATATTTTTTCATGCAAGACAAATTTAGGCTTTTGACCTTAAACACTTGGAGGAAAACTCCAAGTGTTTTTAATTTATCTGTTGCACTTATAACTTGAACTTACATTTTAAGGATTTAATAAAAATAAAATTTATTCGTTTATAATATTCTAAAATTAGAAGTGCGTACATTTGCAAACAAACGGAAAACCTTTAGAAAGTAACGTAAAAACAATAATTATTATGGATGTTGGAACAAAAATAAGTATTTTGAGAAGACAAAACAAGATGTCTCAGCCAGAATTAGCTTTCAAACTGGATATTAGCCAAACATCTTTATCAGAAATTGAAAGCGGTAAAACTAGGAAAATAGATTTCTTTTTGATGGATAAAATTTGTGCATTGTTCGATGTGGATTTTGACTATTTCCTAGAAGAAAAAAGTAACAACAAAATAAAGAAACCATCAAATTGCAACATCGGATGCACAAACGGAACTGTAAATAACACTATTCCAGAAGGATTACTGGAAAGAATGCTAATGCGAATTGAACAACTTGAGAGAAAATTAGAAAACAAGTAAATTACAATTTGTCTTGTAATTTGACTTTAAAATAAATTCTGTCTATATACATAAAAATTTCTGTTGCCTTTTGCATTAATAGACCAAGAACTAAAAAACATTTTTTTGTTTATAACTGCTTTTCCTTTGTTTTCAGTGGTTTCTTGCTAATTTCGGCATACTCATTTCGCGAATTATAGACGTCAAGTACCAAGTAAACCGCTTCTTTAAACGAATTATAGTTGGCCAAATCTTTTCCCGCAATGTCATAAGCTGTTCCGTGATCGGGTGAAGTTCTAATTTTACTTAAACCAGCGGTATAGTTTACGCCGTTTCCAAACGAAAGTGTTTTAAACGGAATCAGTCCTTGGTCGTGGTAAGTGGCAATTACTGCATCAAACTTTTCATACTGATTGCTTCCAAAAAATCCGTCGGCAGGATAAGGTCCGAAAACCATAACTCCTTCGCTAAACATTTTTTTGATTACCGGACGAATTAGTTTTTCATCTTCAGAACCAATCACCCCGCCGTCTCCCGCATGCGGATTTAATCCTAAAACAGCAATTTTAGGTTTATTAATACTGAAATCTTGAATCAAGCAATGGTTGATGGTTGCGATTTTTTTTCGAATCAAAGCTTCCGTTAAATGCGAAGCAATTTCGTTTACCGGAATATGATCTGTCATTAATCCAATGCGTAGCGAACCGCTTACCATCAACATCAAGGCGTTTCCTTCCAATTCTTGGTCAAGATAATCGGTATGACCGGGAAATTTAAATTCTTCCGATTGAATGTTGTATTTATTGATGGGTGCGGTAACCAGTACATCGATTAAATCTTCTTTCAAAGCTTGGGTTGCTGCTTTAAAAGACCTGATGGCATACTCGCCAACCTTTTCATTGTTCACACCATATTCCAACTGGATGGGCTCCCTCCAAAGGTTCAAAACATTTATTTTTCCAGGAATAATTTGTTCCAATTTGTCAATACCATGTAGCGGTGCGGTAGATTCAAAACTTTTTCGCAAAAAAGAAAGCGTTTTAACATTTGCAAAAATAACGGGCGTACACATTTCAAGCATCCGGGCGTCTTCAAATGTTTTTAAAACAATTTCGCTTCCAATACCGTTTAGATCTCCAATCGAAATTCCAACGATTATATTTTCTGCTTTTTTCATTTACTTCAAGTTATTTATTGCTAATTTTGAGGTTACAAATTTAGTAAAATAAAACCACAAATGTTTACCGGAATTATAGAATCCCTTGGAACTGTAAAAGAAATTCGTCAAGATCAGGACAACTTGCATCTGACCATTTCTTCAAAATTAACACCCGAATTAAAGATCGATCAAAGTGTGGCCCACAACGGCATTTGCCTGACAGTTGTGGCCCTTGAAGCCGATTCGTACACCGTAACTGCGATTAGAGAAACGGTGGATAAAACCAATATTGGCGACTGGAAAACGGGGAATTCTGTAAATCTCGAACGCGCGATGAAATTGGGCGACCGACTCGACGGCCACATCGTTCAGGGACATGTGGACCAGACCGGCATTTGCAAAAGCGTAGAAAATGCCAATGGAAGTTGGTACTACACTTTTGAATACGATGAAAATTTGAATAACATAACCATCGAAAAAGGTTCGATTACCGTAAATGGCGTGAGTCTTACCGTGGTAAATTCCAAGAAAAACGAATTCAGTGTAGCGATTATTCCTTATACTTATGAACATACAAATTTCAATAGTTTTCAAGTAGGAACGAAAGTCAATTTAGAATTTGATGTAATTGGGAAATATGTGGCGCGGTTGAATGGGTTGAGGAAATGATTTGTTATGAAATGTTGGCCACAAATAATTAAATAATTATAAAACGTATATTTGTTTTATCAAAAATCTTTTCATTATGAGTACATTAGACTTAAAAAAAGAATTGCACGATTTGACTAATGAAGGAGACGAAAAATTCATTAAGAATATCTATAAGATGGCTAAGGCATATACCCATCAGAGTAAGGAAGACAAAATGATTGCTGAAGCCGAAGACGATATAAAAAATGGAAAAATACACAGCCAGAAAGAGGTTCAACAAATTATCGAAAGTTGGAAAGCGAACTAAATCCCTTTTTTTTTGGACCAATTGGGCAATTATAAAAATCCAATTAATTTGAATAGAAAATATTATTCAGAAATAAATTTTAACTTAAAACCACATAGAATATGAAAACCAAACAAATTAAAACACTAATATTATTTTTATTTACAATTTTATTTTTTAGTTGTAGCAAAGAAGATTTAGAATTGCAGCAATCTCATAGTAAAGCACACAGTATGAATGAAATCTCCTTTAATCAATTCAAAACTGAAACAGGTATAACGAAATTTGCCTACATTAAATCCGCGAATATAAATATGTCTAATAACCTAATGGCTCGCGACATTGAAGCTGAATTTGTGACAGATACAATTGGCATCAAAAAGTATGTAAATCCAGTTGATAGTAAAACAACCTATTCCTTTAAAATTTATCCAGTTTCTCAAGACTTAAATGCTAAAGAATATTACAATTTAGTTTATGAAAAAATAGGAACTGAATGGAATGAAATCATTTTTTATAATATTGAAAAAACCAATCCTACACATGCAGGAGAGCTTGAAAGTTCAGAAATGGTTTATAATAGAATGTCTGCACGTGCCGGTTATGCTGTTGTGGTTAGTTATAATGTAGTTTGTACTAATAATGCTTATTGTATAAAGAGAGGATCATGTGATGGCTTGACTTGCGAGACAGGCGAATGCCTCCAAACGACAATTTCATACGTCTGGGTTGGTTTTGAAGATACTGGTAATGTGCAAGGAGGCAATCCACCAAGTTTAGGAGGTTCATCTGGTGGAGGAGGCGGTAATGATAGCGGTATCTATATTCCAAATCCTTATGAAGGAGACGTTGCCATTGATAATTTAGATTTTCTGCTTGCTGGTCAAGTGGCTTCATTTACCAACACATTAGCTCCTAATTTACAAACGTTAATTGCAAATACTCCTTTTATCTATCCCTATCTCGTGGATTTTTGCAGAAATAATGGCGGTACATTGAGTTCAATTAACAGGCAAAAAATGGTACAAGCACTCACTAATTTTAATAATTTTCAGTTAAATTCCCTTTATCCTAATTTAACTTCCATAAGTATTAACAGACTCAACCTTTGGGCATTTTATTCATTTTTAAACAATAACCCTTTAAATGCCAATACTACAAAAATAAACGAAATAAAAAACTTTGTTCAAGATGCCGAATATGATGCCGCAAATGAATTAGTTGATTATCTCTACGAAAATAAAGAAGATGAAGACGTAATAAGTTTTACACAACAGTTAACAATTCAAGCAACACTTAATCCAACCTTAAATTTTGATGTTGAAGCATCAGCAAAATCTCCGTTCTTTATCGATCTTTCATCTACATCGGGTAATTCCCCAGAAGAGATTAAATTCAGAAAAGTATACAATGAACTAAAAAAATCACCTATATTTAAAGAATTATTTGTAAATCTTTTCGGTCCTACACCCCTATTTAATGTAAAATTTGTAATTGAAGACATTCCTCAAGATGGAACAGGCCATACAAACGGCATATGTAAAATGTTTAATGGCAATCAAAGCTTGTCTCCCTATAACCTAATTATAATTGATAGAAATCATCTTAATAATAATTCTTATTTAGATATTGCACTAACTATAATTCATGAATCTATTCACGCTTATTTAAATATTAAATTCCGAAATCCAACAATTGGAATGTCAATAAATGATATTAATAATATGGATTTTCAACAGTGCATAAATACATATTATAATGGATTTTCTGGTAATCAAACACAACATAGCTTTTATGTTAATTATATGATTCCAGTTATGGTTAATATACTTAATGACGTAAAACCCTTATTAATATCACCTTCCCAAGAACAACAACTAATATATCCAACCAACGGTGGCGCCATTCTTTATCAACCTATGGGTAATCCACCGAGTGCATCTGCAACAATATTACCTTGGAATTGGAACGATTTCTTTAAATATTTTTCCTATACTGGTCTTCAATCGAGCAGTGCATTTCCAACAATCTTCCCACCAAATTCGGATGCAAATTACCTTCGTGTTAGTTATATAAATGCATACAATATAATATTTAACCCGTAAAACTATGTATAAAATAACTATATTTTTTCTTATTTTATCAGGAACAATTTTTGCCCAAAAATTCGATAAACTAATCTTTAAGGATACAATTGTATTGATTGTTGATAATAATAATATTTCGGAAAGTTTGAAATTAAAAGTTAATAAGAACAATATAAATCAAACATATTTATTATATTTTGAGGACAAAAGAATTCTTAAATTTTTAACACATAAAAAAGGAATATTTGCTAAAGAAAATATAAAAATTTGTCAACAGAAACTAAAAAATTCAAAATTCAAAATATTCACTTTGGAGCAATTTATCGAAGCGGGATTTGATACAGTAACGCATACACTAGCTTCAAATAAAATTGTAATCTATATCGTCGATGTGAAAACGAAGAAAAAAAGGAAAATTTTATTGAAAAAAGCACATATCCATTATCTTCCTAATATCGAAATTTAAATTATTTTGAGATTAAACAATATTAAACCGCTTATTTAAACAAAACTCAAACACCTTCGTAAAATATTTTAAATTAAAGCAATTTACATTCTAAAAAGAAGTAATTTTACGAAAAATAAGTGCCAATATAATGAAAGAAAAGACAAGTTCAGAGAAAGAATCAAAGTTAAAAGCCTTACAGTTAACGCTTGACAAACTAGACAAGACTTACGGAAAAGGAACCGTAATGAAAATGGGCGACAAAGCCATAGAAGAAGTAGAAACCATTTCGTCCGGTTCTTTAGGGGTCGATTTGGCACTCGGAGTTGGCGGCTATCCTAAAGGAAGAATCATCGAAATATACGGTCCGGAATCTTCTGGTAAAACAACTTTAACGCTTCATGCTATTGCAGAAGCGCAAAAAGCAGGCGGAATTGCCGCATTTATCGATGCCGAACACGCATTTGATAGAAATTATGCCGAAAAACTAGGTGTTGACATCGAAAATTTAATTATTTCGCAGCCCGATAATGGTGAACAAGCATTGGAAATTGCCGAAAACTTGATTCGTTCGGGAGCCATTGACATCGTAGTAATTGACTCGGTTGCAGCATTGACGCCAAAAAGTGAAATTGAAGGCGAAATGGGCGATTCTAAAATGGGACTTCATGCCCGATTAATGTCGCAAGCTTTGAGAAAACTGACGGGAACCATCAGTAAAACACATTGTACGGTATTCTTCATCAACCAGTTGCGTGAAAAAATTGGGGTGATGTTTGGAAATCCAGAAACAACAACGGGTGGAAATGCACTAAAATTTTATGCATCCATTCGTTTAGATATTCGTCGTTCGTCTCAAATTAAAGATGGTGACAATGTTATTGGAAACCGAACCAAAGTAAAAGTGGTTAAAAATAAAGTAGCACCACCGTTTAAAGTAGCCGAATTTGACATCATGTATGGCGAAGGCGTTTCTAAAACAGGAGAAATTTTGGACTTAGCCGTAGAATTTGAAATCGTGAAAAAAGCAGGTTCTTGGTTTAGTTATGGCGAAACCAAACTGGGTCAAGGTCGTGATGCAGTGAAATCCTTGATCAAGGACAATCCAGAACTGGCCGATGAACTGGAAGTAAAAATCAAAGAGAAAATCAAAGAGAACAATAATTAATTCGCTGTAGCGAAAATTTATACTAAAAACCGTTTCAGCATTATTTGAAGCGGTTTTTTTGTATTTAAACGCAACCCCTATCGTATTGCAGCATCTTCGGTAAAATTAAATGTTTTTAAAAATGAAAAAAATAGTCCTACTGCTTTTAGTATCTTTAATCGGAATTTCTTGTTCCGTTAGCGATGATAATAACAATTATTACTATGAAATTTTACCTGTTGAAAGTTACGAAATTCCCGCTTCTTTTGAACTTGGTGAAATTTACACCATCAAACTTTTTTATAAACTTCCCTCTGATTGTCACGTCAATCCAACGCTTTATTTTGAAAAAAAAGGACAAATAAGAACCGTTGCCGTGCAGTCATTTGTAGCCAATAGAAACGACTGTAACTTTATTGCAAATGAAGATGTGTTCGAATTAAAATTTCAATTTGAGGTGATAAACTCAGAAGCCTACGTTTTTAAATTTTACAAAGGAGAAGATGAAAATGGCGAACCCCTATTTGAAAACGTCACCATTCCTGTTACAAACGAATAATTAAAAAGCCAGTGGGTTTAGACCAACTCATACTTGATTGTAAAAATAACGACGCTAAAGCCCAAGAGCAAATCTACCGATTGTTTGCTCCAAAGTTTTTTGGAGTCTGCTTGAAGTATTCGACAAATTATGCGGAGGCGGAAGACAATTTGCAAGATGGTTTTATCATTATTTTTAAAAAAATCGAACAATTTCAGTTTAAAGGTTCCTTCGAAGGTTGGGCAAAACGCATCATGATCAATAATGCATTGCAAAAATACCGAACCCAAGTACGTTTTCTAGAAATCGTAAACGATAATATAATTGAAGACGAAATTCCCGACATCGACAACGAAGATGTTTCTCTGGATTATCTGATGCAAATCATCCAAGAATTACCCGACCGCTACCGAATGGTTTTCAATCTCTACGTACTCGACGGATATTCTCACAAAGAAATTGCTGAAATGCTTGGTATTACAACTGGAACTACAAAATCCAATTTGGCACGCGCCCGAATGATTTTGAAAGAAAAAATTGACCAACATACTGGAAAAAACACATTACCTTCGACCCAATGAATGACAAAAAAAACATAGACCGCCTGTTTCAAGAGCGTTTTAAGGATTTTGAATCCGTTCCAAACGATAAAATCTGGAACCACATTCACGATGCTTTGCACGAAAAGAAAAAACGAAAAGTGATTCCGCTGTGGTGGAAATTCTCTGGAATTGCTGCCGGATTTATGCTTGCGTTTTTTGCGTTCCAAAATTTTGGAACCAGGAATGAAGTGCTTCCAGCTGTTGTGGTTGCTCCAAAAGAAATTGAAAATACGAATACGAATACGAATATTAATCAGACAAAAAGTACGGAGAAAACTGGAATTGTCGATCAAAACCGCATCGCTACCGATGAAATTGCTACTGAAAATGAAGAAGTTTTGGTCGAAACTAATTCACTCACTAAGAAAAACACCAATTCAACTCTAAATAATACTTCAAAAAATAAAAATAATCCGATTGGAATTCCGCAGAAGCAGGCGGAAAATACTGCAGTGGCAAGCCAAACAAATAAAAATGGAAAAGAAGGAATTGGCAAAGCCAAAAAAACTTTGAAAACCGATTCGTTTTCTAATTCTAAAGCGAATAAAGTTGTTGATAAAGATGCCATAGTTTCTGCTGAGAAAAATGCCAAATCTTTGACTGAAAAAATTTCAAACACTAATCGTTCTGTTACAGATGGTTCGGTTTCTACTTTAGAAGCGAATAAAATTAGTGAGAAAAATGCCATCGTTTCAGCAGAAAATAAAACCAAAACATCAAGAGAAAAAACTTCTAATGCCGAAAATTCTTTGACCGAAAAAGAAATTGCCGACAAGAAATTGGAAAAAAAAGAAGCTTTGGCTTTGACATTAGAGCCCAATCCGCTAGAAGAAATTTTGAAAAAGAAAAAAGAGACTACAGAAAGTGTTGCAGAAGCAAAAATAAACCGTTGGCAGGTATCCACAAGTGTCGCACCTGTTTACTTTAATTCAGCAACGAATGGTTCGCCAATTGAAGCCCAATTTGAAGGAAACAGCAAATCATACGAAAACAATTTGAGTATGGGTGTTGGCGTACAATATGCGGTAAACAAAAAATTAGCCGTTCGGGCGGGAATTAATAAAGTTACTTTGGGTTATGGAACCAACGATGTGGTGTTTTTTGGTGCGATTGATTCGCCTGGATTTAGTAATTTGAGTACGAGTGACGCTACCGCGAGTATGGAGGTGGTTAGTGCCAATAATTTTGACGCTTTACGGCCTTTTGAGGATAATATGCAAAACTTGGAAAGTGGTGTCCTCAACCAACGAATGGGTTATTATGAAGTGCCGCTGGAACTTTCATATTCGGTTTTGGATCGGAAATTTGGCGTCAACCTCATCGGTGGTGTGAGTACTTTGTTTTTGAATGAAAACTCGGTTTCGGTACAATCAGAGTCAGCAACTTTCAGTTTGGGTCAAGCCAGTAACTTGAACAACGTACATTTTA
>NZ_JBIPPD010000136.1:0-8847 GCF_044368625.1 Flavobacterium sp.
CTTTAAAATGCGCAATACAATTGGCTTCACTACTAAATTCGACTCCAAAACTAAAAATATTCATACCCAATAATTTATCTATCAAACAAATATACAAAAATATGAGCAATTACGGATATACATTAAATTTTTAAATGGTTTTTTTTTGTCAAATTTTGTTTTTATTTGTAATATGAATTGGAATTCGTATATCAAAAGTTATCAGTCGTATTTAAAAATCGAACGCGGGTTGTCGCAAAATACCATTAATAGTTATTGTTACGATATCGAACGTCTCATACTTTTTTTGGAAACCAATGCAATGGAAATTTCACCCGTTAAAATTCAAGAAGAAACTTTGCAACAGTTTATCTACGAAGTTTCGAAAGAGGTAAATGCACGATCGCAAGCCCGAATTATTTCGGGGTTGAAAAGTTTTTTTTCTTATTTGATTTTTGAAGACTACCGAACGGATAATCCTTTGGAATTAATAGAATCGCCTCGATTGGGTCGAAAATTACCCGATGTTTTATCTATTGAAGAAATTGATCAATTGATTGGTGCTGTAGATTTGACTTCGAATGAAGGCGAACGAAACCGTGCGATTTTAGAAACACTCTACGGCTGTGGACTTAGGGTTTCGGAGTTAGTGGCACTAAAAATTTCGGATTTATATTTTGAAGAAGGTTTTATAAAAGTCACTGGTAAAGGCAATAAAGAGCGTTTTGTTCCCATTGCAGAAGCAACTGAAAAATACATTACAATCTACAAAGATCAAATTCGTTGTCACCAGACGATTCACAAAGCCGATTCAGATACCTTGTTTTTAAATCGTCGGGGTAAAAAGCTTACACGGGCGATGATTTTTACGATTATAAAAAGGTTGGCGGTCGAAATTAATCTGCAAAAAAAAATCAGTCCACATACTTTTCGTCATTCGTTTGCGACCCACTTACTCGAAAACGGAGCTGATTTGCGTTCCATTCAAATGATGTTGGGACATGAATCCATCACTACGACTGAAATTTATGTGCATTTAGATCGAAAACATCTTGCTCAAGTTATCAACGATTTTCATCCTCGAAAAGATTTTTAAAACACAAAACCCGCTGAAAATTTCAACGGGTCTTTATATGATATTTATTTGTAATCTTCATCTTACAATATAGAGCCTGCGACTTTTAAAATTTCCTACTTCGCAATATTCACCGCTCGAGTTTCTCTAATAACAGTTACTTTAACTTGACCTGGATACGTCATTTCAGTTTGAATTTTCTGAGAAATATCAAAAGATAGAGTGGCAGCATTGTCGTCGCTTACTTTCTCACTTTCAACGATTACTCGAAGTTCGCGACCTGCTTGAATGGCATACGCATTTTTTACGCCATGGAATCCAAAAGCAATTTCTTCTAAATCTTTCAAACGTTGAATGTACGAATCCAATACTTGACGTCTTGCTCCAGGACGTGCACCAGAAATGGCATCACAAACTTGTACAATTGGCGATAATAACGATTTCATTTCAATTTCGTCGTGGTGGGCTCCAATGGCATTGCACACTTCTTCTTTCTCTCCATATTTTTCAGCCCATTGCATTCCCAACAAAGCGTGAGGTAAATCACTTTCGGTATCGGGCACTTTTCCGATATCGTGAAGTAAACCGGCTCTTTTAGCAAGTTTTACGTTCAATCCTAATTCGGCCGCCATAATTCCGCAAAGTTTAGAAACTTCTCTGGAGTGTTGCAATAAGTTTTGTCCGTAAGACGAACGGTATTTCATTCGACCAACCACTTTAATCAATTCTGGATGTAAACCATGAATACCTAAATCGATTACCGTACGTTTTCCAACTTCGATAATTTCATCGTCAATTTGTTTCGTTGTTTTAGCAACTACTTCTTCAATTCTGGCTGGGTGAATTCGACCATCGGTTACTAATTTATGCAAAGCCAATCGAGCAATTTCACGTCGAACGGGGTCAAAACAAGAAAGGATAATAGCTTCTGGAGTATCGTCTACAATAATTTCAACACCTGTTGCAGCTTCAATGGCTCGGATATTTCGGCCTTCACGGCCAATAATTCGACCTTTAACATCATCCGATTCGATGTTAAAAACAGAAACACAGTTTTCAACTGCTTCTTCAGTTCCTACTCGTTGAATCGTATTGATGATTATTTTCTTTGCTTCTTGTTGGGCCGTTAGTTTCGCTTCTTCCAAGGTGTCTTGCAAGTAGGACATTGCGCTACTTTTAGCTTCTGCTTTTAAACCGTCAATAAGTTGATTTTTAGCATCTTCGGCAGAAAGTCCTGAAATTACTTCCAATTGTTCCAACTGACTTTTATGCATACGTTCTACTTCATGCTGTTTGCGGTCTAAAATATCGAGTTTCGTTTCGTATTCTTTCGTTTTTGCTTCGAATTCCTCGATCGATTTTTTGGCTCTAGTAAGTTCGCCCGAAACCTGCGATTCTTTGTCGCGCACTCTTTTTTCTACTTCAGCAATTTTTTTATCACGACCCAATATCACTTGTTCGTGTTCTGCTTTCAGTTCGATAAACTTTTCTTTTGCTTGCAGAATTTTATCTTTCTTGATGTTTTCGGCTTCTAAATTGGCTTCTTTTAAGATGGAAGCTGATTGTCGTTTCGCACTTTTAATAAGGCTTGAAGAATTGCTTTTTTCTAACATTTTTGCGATTGCAAAACCGATTGCAACTCCTATGATTGCTGCTAAAATTACTATTACTGGTGTGTCCATTGTTTGTTTTTGTTTGTATATAAAAAAAGCCTACATTAGGGAAATGTATAAACTCGAAAAGACAAGTTTTGAGCTAACTCACTGTTCAAGCTTCCGTACTTAAACGGCTTGCTCTAGTAGCGATGATTTGCTCATTCTAATTTGTTAGTGTTGAGTTTACCAAATAAAAACTAATGTAGGCAGTATTTTTAGTCTGTGTTAAGAACGTATTATTTTAGGAGAATCGTATCTAATAAATCATTTAAATTTTTCAATCTTTCGGTTGTATTGGTATGGTCTTCGACTTTATCAATCTGTTTTTGCTCTAGTTGCGATGCAAACTGCAAAGCACACATAGCCAAAACGTCTTGTTTATCTCTAACGGCATAATTTTCTTCAAATTGCTTTATCATCACATCAATTTTTTTAGACGCGCTTCGCAGTCCTTCTTCCTGATACATATCCACATTCAAGGGATAAACTCTGTCGGCAATTGATATTTTGATTTTAAGCTTTTCGTCCATAATTATTTTTCTGATAACTGATTGATACAGTAATCAATATCCCGAATTAATGCATTTATTTTAAGCTTCGTATCTCGTTTATTTTCGTCACTGCCAAGTAAAGAATTTGCTAGTTTTAATGCATCATACTGCGTTTTTATAGCAGCCATTTCACTAGATTGTTGATTGATAATTCGCGCAGCTTTTTGTAATTCTAGTTTTAAACCTTGAGATTCTTTTTCTAAACCTTCTAATTTTATAAAAAGTCTTTTGATCTTATCTTCAAGAGTATCAACTATTTCTGCAATTTCACTCATCGAATCATTATTCGTTACTTATAATCACAAAGTTAGTATTCCTATTTTATTACACAATAGTTTTGTTGTTTTTTTACAATTAAACTTGTTTTATGCGTTATTATTGTGATGAATAAGAACTTATATCTTTGTAAAAATAAATAAGTGCATCATTAAATTTTTTTATATTAGCGAAAAATGCAAGCCATGATTATCCGCCTTTTACTTTTCTTTTTACCATTTTCACTTTGTGCTCAAAATGATTAAGTTAAACTTATCGGGTTCGTTTGGGGAGTTAAGAAGCAACCATTTTCACACTGGATTGGATTTTAAAACCAATCAAAAAGAAAATTTAAAGGTGTATGCCGCTGCAGATGGTTACATTTCTCGCATAAAGATTTCCAGTTTTGGGTACGGAAAAGCCATTTACGTTACACATCCCAACGGGTATACGACTGTTTACGGACATTTGAATCAAGGAAGTAGTAAAATCCAAGACTACATTAAAATGTCGCATTATAAAGAAAAAGCCTTTGAAATCGAACTTTTTTTAAAACCCGATGAACTGGTTGTAAAACAAGGAGAAATGATTGCACTTTCTGGAAATTCGGGTGGTTCAGGTGGACCGCATTTGCATTTTGAAATTCGCGATACAAAATCTGAGAAACCTATAAATCCGTTACTTTTTGGTTTTGATTTGATGATTAATGATACAAGCGAACCTGTTGTGAGTACTTTAATGGCTTATCCAGTGGGCGAAAATTCGGTTGTAAATAAATCGCAAGAACCTTTAGCAATCAATTTTACAAAACAACCCGACGGTACTTTTTTAGCCGACAAAGTTTTAGTTAGTGGTGCAGTTGGTTTTGGCATCAATGCGTATGATATGTTTGATTTCAATTACAATAAAAACGGCATCTATCACGTTCAGTCTTTTTTAAATGGTCAACAATCCTTTAATTATCAGTTCAACACATTTGCATTTGACGAAAGTCGCTACATTAATGCATTGATTGATTTTTCTAGATTTCGAAAAACAGGCGTTCGGATCCAACGTCTTTTTATGAGCAATCCGTATCCGTTGAGTATTGTTAAGACGGATAAAAATAACGGTATAATTGGGGTTAAACCCAATATAAATAATACGTATCGTATTGAAGTTCGAGATTTTAACAACAATAAAGTCGTCATCAATATTCCGATCCAGTACACACCTTTGGCCGCTGAAACACCTAGTAAAATTGTAAAAACACCTTATTTTTTGAAAGCCAACAACGACAATATGTATAAAAAGGATAATATTTCAGTTTTTGTTGAAGCGGGTACATTTTATGAAGACTTTTATTTAAATTTTGACGTTAAAGAGGATACCTTGACTTTTCAAGATGGATCAGTGCCAGTGCACAAAAATTTTAAAATCAGTATTGATAATAATAGTTTTAGCGAAGATTTGAAAAAGAAAACGTTTATTGTATCAATAGATGGGAAACGAAAAAGTTACAATGCAACTAAAGTTTCGGACAGTACTTTTACCACTTGGACTAAGAATTTAGGAAAATTTTATTTAGCACAAGATACCATAGCTCCCAAAATAAGGGCAATAAATATTTCGGAAGGCAAATGGATGAATACGCAAAATACCATCGATTTTAACATCAGCGATGATTTTTCTGGGATTGATTCCTATAACGGATCCATCAACGGCAATTGGATTTTGTTTGATTATGATTATAAAAAAGCACGAATTACACATGAATTTGACAAGACACTTTTGCAAGACGGTCGAAATGAATTTAAATTGGAAGTAATTGATAATGTTGGGAATTCTACTATCTTTGAAACTCATTTTTTTAGAAGTAATAAATAAATACGTCGATCTTTTGAAAACAAAGCACCTCTTACTTTTCCTTTTGATATTTTGTTCGTTCTCCACTATTTATGGGCAAACTGCTCGTTTAAAAGGAGTCATTCTGGATGAGAAGAATCAGCCTGTTCGTGATGTTGTTATTTCAGCATCTAATAAAACAACTACTTCAGATGCTACAGGATTTTATGTCCTTGAAGTATCGGCCAATAAGCCAGTAACCGTCGTATTTTCGCACGTTAGTTTTAAGAAAATCACCTTAATTCAGACGTTTTCATCTAACGAAGATTTTGAGTTTAATCCCGTAATGAATGATGTGGCCGAACAAATGCAAGAGGTTACCATCACCAAAAATAAGCGTGATCGTATTGAAGGAATTGCAAATATTGATCCTGCCACGATACGAAAAATTCCGGGAGCGAATGCAGGTGTCGAAAATGTTTTAAAAACTTTTGCAGGTGTAAACGGCAACAACGAATTAAGTACGCAATATTCTGTTCGTGGTGGAAATTACGATGAAAATTTAGTTTATGTAAACGAAATAGAAGTCTATCGTCCGTTCTTAATTCGATCCGGTCAGCAAGAGGGTTTGAGTTTTACCAATACCGATTTAACCGAAAATGTGGATTTCTCTGCTGGAGGTTTTCAAGCTAAATTTGGCGACAAGCTATCATCCGTTTTAGATATAACCTACCGGATTCCAAAAAAGTTTGGCGTCGCTGCAGAGGCGAGTTTCCTCGGCGGAAGTCTCGCGTTGGATGCGGTTTCTAAAAATCAAAAGTGGACAGGTATCGCAGGCGTTCGATATCGGGATAACAGTCTGCTTGTTAATAGTCAAGAAACACAATCCAATTTCCGACCTACGTTTGCCGACGTACAAACCTACATTACTTTTACACCTTCTACAAAATGGAGGTGGAGTTTTCTTGGAAATATTTCGCAAAACAAATACCAATTTCAGCCATTGACAAGGCAAACCAATTTTGGTACGATTGATGACCCTATTGCTTTGAGTATATTTTATCAAGGTCAAGAAAACGACGAGTACACGACTTATTTTGGTGCTTTGAAATCAGTTTATGAAGTCAGTGAAAATTTTACTTTAAAATTAATTAGTTCGCTGTACCATACTACCGAACAAGAGTATTTTGATATTTTAGCACAATATTCATTGGGTGAAGTGGATGGAAGTTTGGGTTCGGAAAATCTGGGTTCGGTAACATTTTCCGAAGGAGTAGGTACTCAGTTGAATCACGCTCGAAATAATTTGGATGCATTGATTTTTAATGGCGAGGTCAAAGGAATTGATAAAATCCAAAACAACACCATCGAATGGGGTTTCAAGTATACACGGGAAGACATTAGGGATCGAGTAGTGGAGTGGGAAGTGATTGACTCAGCGGGTTTTTCGCTAAATCCACCTAAATTTGTTTTTCCAAACAATCAACCTGCACAACCCTATATTGGACCGCTGATTCCGTTTCAAAATGTTCGCGCAACCAATTTTGTAACTATTGATCGTTTTTCTGGTTATGCACAATGGAGTAACAAAGGAAAATTAGGTTCGGCTGATATTTGGTACAATGCCGGAGTTCGCGGCCACCAGTGGGCGGTTTCAGGCTCGGGGTTAAAAAATTCCTCTCAATTTGTATTCAGTCCTCGCGCTTCCATTTCGATAAAACCCGACTGGCAAAAAGATATGGTGTTTCGGATATCGGGAGGGGTGTACCACCAACCGCCCTTTTATAGAGAATTACGTGATTCGACAGGAACCGTAATTCCTGATGTAAAAGCACAACAGTCTATTCATCTTGTTTTTAGCAACGATTACAGTTTTAAAATGTGGAACCGACCCTTTAAATTGATTTCCGAATTGTATTATAAATCACTAACCGATGTAAATCCATACACGTTGGAAAATGTACGAATTCGCTATGCCGCCAATAATGATGCAATTGCTTTTGCTCAAGGTTTGGATGTACGATTGAACGGTGAATTTGTACCAGGAACAGAGTCGTGGTTGAGTTTTGGTTATATGAAAACCGAAGAAAACATCGCTAATCGCGGTTTTATAGCAAGACCAACCGATCAACGGCTGAAGTTTGGCGCTTTGTTTCAGGATTATATGCCTAATATTCCAAGCGTAAAAGTATACTTGAATATCGTTTATAATACAGGACTTCCAGGAGGTTCGCCATCGTATGCAGATGTTTATGAATTTCAATCTCGACTGCGGGATTACCGTCGTGCAGATGCCGGATTTTCGTATGTTTTAACTGAAAATAACGCCAATCGTCCTGAAAAACATTGGCTCAAAAAGTTTGAAGACCTCTCCCTAGGTTTTGAAATCTTTAATTTATTTAACAATCAAAATGCTATTACCAATACTTGGGTTCGCGATGTTTATACTAAAAATCAATACGGAGTGCCAAACTATTTGACCACGCGGGTTTTTAACGTAAAATTGACGGCCAAACTTTAAAAGCCTTCCTTTGATAAAAATAGATTTGTTATATTTGACTGAATTACCACAATTATGAAAAACACTAAACAGATATTAATTGTAACTGCTTCCATGCTATTGTTCAATTGCAAGAAAGAAGTAGAGACGCCAAAAGTAACCTATGAAAATACTACCAAAACAGAAATTAAGACTGTTCCAGTAGATTCCTCTCAAATTGCTATTGCTGATTTACCTATTCAGATGGAAGGAACTCCCTACCTCATTCATCCTATTGGCGATTTTAGCGTGTATGAAGGTCGTGCAAAATCAATCTACGGTACGTCAAATACAGATAAAGTAAGCTTTTCAGTGTCCAATTACAACCGTTTTGAGCTTACAGGTTTTCTTCAAAATTTGAAATTTCAGCACATCGATTCTACAGAAATCAATATGTTAACAGATAAGAAAATCGTGATTAGTAATGTAAGCTATTTGAATACTGTTTTTGAAAAGTCCAAAAAGCAATTGCTGGTGTACAGTATCGTAGATATGGACACGAATCGTGATGGTAAATTGGATACAAATGATATTAAGTCGCTTTACATCAGTACGATTGGGGGTAAAAATTTCAAGAAATTAAGTGCTACTATGCAAGAATTAATTGATTGGAATTTAGTAGAATCCAAAAACAGGTTGTATTTCAGAACTATTGAAGACACGAATCAAAATGGTCAATTCGATAAGAACGATCGAATCAATTACCATTACGTAAATTTATTGAGTTCCGACTTTGAAATCGAAAGTTACAATCCGATTTAAAAAAAGTAGTTAAAAAGAAGTGTAACAATTGATAATAGTATGGAAACGACTTTGATGATAACTGCAACCATGGTACTAAAATTTTAAGTTGAAAACAAATTTACACAATTTACTATTTGATTGTTAATTAAATTTATGTTAAATACTACAATTCAGTAAATTAAGTTATTACTCAGATTAAATGTCTTATTTTAAAAATTTAAATCT
>NZ_JBIPPD010000207.1:0-5793 GCF_044368625.1 Flavobacterium sp.
CTGAATGAGTTCAAATAAAGAAGTATTTCGTTCTTGTTCAAAAACTTTTTTACCCACTTTCATTTCTACATTTTCAGTAAACATGTTGTCGCTCAACCATTGCAAACCTTCTTTGGTCAGGAAATTCACCTCTGGACTCAAGGCTTTTAACACTATTGAATGCACATCGCTTTCGTTGCAACGAAACAGGAAAATGTGTTGTTTAGAAAAATGCTCTAGATATTCGGCTTTTGAAAGGACGCCCTCCCAAATCAAATCAGAAAAAACATCTAGCTCCTGTTCGGCTACTTCGGGTTTATTTGCTTTTATCAAATCCCATTCGGCTTTATCAATGGATTGGGTAGCCAGAAAGTTGATGAATTCTGGGTGTAATTCGTCAAATTGTTCTTTTGTAAGTCTTGTGTATTTCATATTGATACGTTTTTTTCTGCCACAAAGGCACAAAGTCGCAAAGGTTAGTTTATTTTGTATTTGTTTTTGGAATTTATAACGAATTAGTTAGAGGATTAGAATTTATTTATTCAATAAAGTGACTTAAAATCTTCGTCCCTTGGCGTCTTCGTGGCAAAATAAAAAAAAATCCCGATTCGCATCGGGATTTAAATAGTTCAAGCAGAAAATTTTAGTTTTCGGCTACGATTTCATAAGGTAAATCAACAATTACATCACGGTGTAATCTTACGCTAGCGGTATATTTTCCGGTACGTTTGATGATTCCAGAAGTGATGAATTTTCTGTCGATTGAGTGACCTGCTTTTTCTAATTTTTCAGCGATGTCGATATTGGTTACAGAACCAAATAATTTTTCGCCACCTGCTTTTGCAGTAATTTTAATCTCTACTTCTTTTAATTTCTCAGCTAAATCTTTCGCATCGTTAACGATTTTAGCTTCTTTGTGTGCTCTCTGTTTCAAGTTTTCAGCCAATACTTTTTTAGCCGAAGGAGTTGCTAGAGAAGCAAAACCTTGAGGAATTAAGTAATTACGACCGTATCCTGCTTTTACAGTAACGATATCGTCTTTAAATCCTACGTTTTGAACGTCTTGTTTTAATATAAGTTCCATGTTGTTGTCCTTTTTTTATATAGAAGTTAGCCCGCCGTGGCGAGGCAACAACTTAATTTTAATAAATTATTTTAATAAATCCGCTACGTAAGGCATCAAAGCCAAGTGACGTGCTCTTTTTACAGCTACAGACACTTTTCTTTGGAATTTCAAAGAAGTACCTGTTAAACGACGTGGAAGAATTTTTCCTTGCTCGTTAACGAATTTTAATAAGAAATCAGCATCTTTATAGTCGATGTATTTGATTCCTGATTTTTTGAAACGACAATACTTTTTAGTTTTGTTGGTTTCTATGTTCAAAGGCGTTAAATATCTGATATCTCCGTCTTTTTTTCCTGAAGCTGATTGTTGTAAAGTTGCCATAATAATTACGCTTTAGATGCTTTAATTTTTGCTCTTCTTCTTTCCGCCCAAGAGATAGCGTGTTTGTCCAGACTTACCGTCAAGAAACGCATTACTCGCTCGTCACGTCTAAACTCAGTTTCAAAAGCTTTCAAGACTTCTCCTGATACTTTGTACTCTAATAAATGGTAAAAACCACTTTTTTTGTTTTGAATTTCGTAAGCCATTTTTTTTAGGCCCCAATCTTCTTTTGATACCATCTCTGCTCCTTTACTCGTAAGAAAATCTTCGAATTTGCTTACTGTTTCCTTTACCTGTGTGTCAGATAAAACGGGATTCAAGATGAAAACAGTCTCATAATGATTCATAATAATATATTTTATTTGTTATAAAATTGGGTGCAAAAGTAATTAAATATTTTCATTTAGCAACACTCCTTTTGATTTTTTCGATAAAATATCAAAATTTCCGGTGCAACATTGTATAAAAAAAAAAATAATAAGTACTTTTAGGTCATTAAACTGAAACAAAAATGAAACTGAGTTGTATAATTGTTGATGATAGCGCAATACAGCGATTAATTATAAACAAATTGGTTTCTAAACATCAATACCTCAAAATAGTAGGCGAATTTTCGAATGCTGTTACTACAAAAAATTTTCTTTCCTACAATACGGTTGACCTGCTTTTACTTGATATTGAAATGCCTATCTTAAATGGATTTGACTTCTTAGACACTTTAAAAGTGAAGCCCCAGGTAATTTTTATAAGTGCAAAACCCGAATATGCACTCAAAGCTTTTGACTACGAAGCTACAGATTATATTCAAAAACCAATCCTTCCCCAGCGTTTTGAGGAGGCTATAAAAAGAGCTTTAAACAAACACCTTTTAAAAGATCAACCGCAGGAAAGTAGCGATTGTATTTTTATAAAAAGCAATTTAAAAAAATTAAAAGTATTTATTGCTCAAATAAAATACGTAGAAGCATTTGG
Source organism: Flavobacterium sp. (assembly GCF_044368625.1). Taxonomy (GTDB): domain Bacteria; phylum Bacteroidota; class Bacteroidia; order Flavobacteriales; family Flavobacteriaceae; genus Flavobacterium. The sequence continues at coordinate 2,399 of NZ_JBIPPD010000207.1, forward strand.
TGATTATATAAAAGTGATTACCGACACGGAAAGTCATTTGGTACTCTCAACAATGAAATCTTTTAAAGACGATTTACCCCTAGATCAATTTGTTCGAGTACATAAATCGTTCATAGTAAACCTTCAAAAAATTGAAAAATTCAATAGTAAATTTATCGAAATCGGCACTACTAAAATTCCTTTAAGCCGCACAAAGAAAGAAGAACTAGAAAAAGCCCTCGAAGTTGTTCAATAAAAATCGACGTTCACAATAGCTTTGATGGAACGAAAACTGGGCACTGCTTCAAAACTACTCATCATGCGCGAAATTTTAGCTTTGACCATTTTTAAATGTTCACTTTGCGGAATTTTAATCAAAATAACCCTCAGGTATTCGTTCCGAATTCTATTGACTCCAGGTTCTTCTGGTCCTAAAACAGGTATGTTCAAATGTTGGCTCATTACTTGATGCAACCACATCGCACCTTCTTTGAGTTTTTCAAAATCTTTGTGTTTTAAGGTAATTCGGATCAACTTATAGTAGGGCGGATAAAAGTAAATTTTCCGGTCGTACAATTGTTCTTTGTACATTCCGAAATAATCATTATTGGTCACTTGCTGTAGGGTATTGTGGTTGGGATTGTAGGTTTGAATGATCACTTTTCCTCTTTTTCCCGAACGACCTGCCCGACCTGAAACTTGCGTTAACATTTGAAAACTACGCTCAAAAGCACGAAAATCAGGATGGTACAACATATTGTCGGCATTCATCACGCCTACTAAACTCACTTTTTCAAAATCCAAACCTTTGGCAAGCATCTGCGTTCCGACCAAAATATCAAACTCTAAATTTTTAAAACTGTCGATGATTTTTTCAAAACCAAATTTTCCTCGAGTAGTATCTTGATCCATTCTGCCTACTCGTGCTGAAGGAAAAAGCGCTTGTACTTCTTGCTGAATTTGCTCGGTTCCAAAACCTTTTGTTGTTAAATCGACACTCGAACACGCCTGACAATTGGTTGGTTTAGCCATCGAATAACCACAGTAATGGCACCGCAATTGATTTTTGTGTTTGTGATACGTCAAGCTCACATCACATTGAGAACATTGCGGCACGTGTCCACAAGTCATGCATTCGAGTAGTGGTGCATATCCCCGACGGTTTTGAAACAAAATAATTTGTTCGCCCAAAGCCAAAGCACCAGAAATCGAACGAATCAAAACATCACTAAAATGACCCTGCATCTGCTTGCGAAAATACTTGTCTTTTAAATTGACCAATTCAATATCAGGTAGTTGCACTTTCGAAAAACGTTCGGTGAGTTCGACGATTCCGTATTTCTTATTTTGCGTATTGTAGTACGTTTCAATACTTGGAGTTGCAGAACCTAAAAGTACTTTCGCTTTATGAAAATGTGCCAAAACAATAGCCGCATCTCGGGCGTGGTAACGAGGCGCCGAATCGGACTGCTTGAATGTTTGTTCGTGCTCTTCGTCAATAATTATCAATCCCAAATCATGGAAAGGCAAAAATAAAGCCGAACGTGCTCCAATAATAATTTGTGCTTTTTCGGATTTTTGCAACGACTGTAACCAAACTTCCACTCGTTCATCGTTACTGTATTTGGAATGGAATACTGCTACCAAATTTCCAAAGTGAGCGGTGAGTCGTGTAACCAATTGAGTAGTTAACGCGATTTCGGGAAGTAAATATAAAATTTGCTTATCATAAAGTAGAAATTGCTCAATAAGTTTGATATAAATTTCTGTTTTTCCGCTGGAAGTAACCCCGTGTAAAAGAGTTACCTCATGGTTTTCAAACTGATGTTGGATACTCGTTAAAGCTTTATTTTGTGCGTCACTCAACACCAATTCATTCGACTTGTAATCATTTTCAAACGAAACTCGGTCGTGTTGGATTTGGTACTCTTCAAAAATATTTTTATCAATTAAGGCTTTTACAACCGCTGTTGTACCGCTTTTTTCCAACAATTGTTTAACGGCTATCGGTTTGCCTTTTTCGGTTGCCATCAATTGAAAATAAGACATAACAATTTCGCGCTGTTTTTGTGCATTTTTTAAAAGCTGAAGCAGTTGATTTAAGCCTTCGCTGGAATTAAAATCAGGATTAAGTCGAATGTATTTGACAAGTTTGGGTTTGTAATTTTCTTGAACTTCCTCTTCAATGAATAAAATGTTTTTGTCCATTAATTGTTTGATAACGGGAAGCACATTTTTCCGATTTAAAATCCCCACAACATCCTGAATTTTAAGCGACGATTGCTGTTGCAACGCTTGGTAAACTAAAAATTCGTCGTCAGAAAGACTGGATTCCAACACAAAATCGGTACTTTTTTGGGTAATTACGGTTTCGCTTTCCAGCAAAAGAGCTGATGGAATTGCCGACCGGTACACATCGCCGATGGCACACATATAATAGGAGGCAATCCAGAGCCAATGGTTGATTTGCGTTTGCGTGACCATAGGCGTTTCATCCAGAATTTGGTGAATTTCCTTCGCGTCGTATTTTTCGGGTTTATTTTGATGTACATCGAGTACTAAAGCCGTGTAGATTTTATTTTTTCCAAACGGAACGGCGACTCTAAAACCGGGTTTTAGAAAATAAAATTCTGCTTCATTTACTTGATAGGTAAATGTTTGGGAGAGTGAAAGGGGTAAAACAACTTCGATGAAATACATGGCGTTGAAAGGTGTTATAAATTAGGGAGGGCTTTTATTTTACCCGATGCCAATATTGAGTTCGGCCAAATAGCGAGATTCCGATATAGCCGCGTACTTTGAGTTTATCCTCGTTTTCAAGATTGATGTAGCATTTGTAATATTTCCCGTGTTTGGGATCGAGAATTTTTCCACCATTGTATTCGTTACCGTCCTTCTTTAGTCCGCGGATGATGGTTAATCCCAAAATGGGATGGTCTTTATCTACGCCTTGGCAGTTGTTGCAACGCTTGTCGCGGTTTTTGTGGTTGGCAATTTCAATTACTTTACCGTACACTATGCCGTCTTCTTCATAAATTTGGACGGTGCCGAGTTCTTTTCCGGTTTGATCGTCAATGCATTTCCATTTTCCTAAAACAGTTTTGTTTTGAGCAAAACTGGTAAAAAAAACTAAGGCGGTAAGTAATAACAAAAAATGTTTCATATACGTGAATTTTTAGCCCGGATTGTAACGAATAGCCCGGAATTTGAAAAGCTTATTTTTTCCTGACATAAAGAGCGACTCCCGAAACTTCGAGAGAAGCTCCTTTTGTGGCATTGGAAAAATTGCTTTTCAAATGAGTCCCGACGCTTCGGGATAGAAGTGAAAAGCCGGATAAGCTCCTGAAAAAAATTATTTAAACAAATTGCGTCTTTTGAGTCGGTTGATGGACGTATTGAGTTCGAAACCGAGTAAA
>NZ_JBIPPD010000304.1:0-2996 GCF_044368625.1 Flavobacterium sp.
CCCGGATTGTAACGAATAGCCCGGAATTTGAAAAGCTTATTTTTTCCTGACATAAAAGAGCGACCAGCGGAAGCTCCTTTTGTGGCATTGGAAAAATTGCTTTTCAAATGAGGACTAGAAGTGAAAAGCCGGATAAGCTCCTGAAAAAAATTATTTAAACAAATTGCGTCTTTTGAGTCGGTTGATGGACGTATTGAGTTCGAAACCGAGTAAAAGTATCATGCAATTGAGCCAAATATAGAACATCATAATCAAAAGTGTACCGATGGAGCCATAAAGTTCGTTGTATTGCGAAAATTTGACAACCCAAATACCGAAAAAGTAGGACGAAATGATAATTAAAATGGTGGTAAAAACCGATCCTATCGAGATGAAGGAACTGTTTCTGGCTTCCTTGGTTCCGAATTTGAGCAAAACCGAACTGGTAATTAAAATCATCAGAATCAAAAATCCGTAACGCCCGATTTCGATAAATTGTACGGTATCGTTAAACACATTGTCCAGCTTTGTACTCTGAATAAAAACCTCAAAAACTACTGTTGTGGCTACGGTTACAATTAATAAAAGTGATAAAAGAAGCGACATGCCGAGTGCTACCACATATTGCCGAAAAAAACCGCGCTTGATGATCACGTGGTGCGAACTTTCGAAGCCTCCAAGGATGGCATTCAAGCCATTGGCCATTAAAAATATAGAAAGTAAAAATCCTGTGGAAAGTAGGCCTTTATAACTGTTGTTGAGGATATCGTTGATGATGGAAGCGATGGCTTCGTAGGTATTGGGCGGTACGCTGTCTTCCAAAAATTTGAGAAAATCCTGCTGAAACCCTTCGATGGGAATGTACGGAATGAGGTTTAAAATGAATAAGGCAAAAGGAAAAAGTGCCATAAAAAAGCTGAAAGCAACCGCTCCTGCCCGATAGGTTATGGCTCCTTCGATGATTCCGACGAGATAAATCTCAAGCAAATCATAAAGCGAAAGCCCTTCAAGCCAAGGCAATTTGACACGCTTGGCAACGTGCATCAAATTCCTTACTACTGGAATTTTTTCGACTTTTGCTTCAATTTCTGCTGACATTTACAATGCTTTTAAACTCAAATCCATATTGTAAACCGAATGAGTTAAAGCCCCGGAAGAAATATAGTTGACGCCACAATTGGCATATTCACGGATGGTTTTTTCGTTGATATTTCCTGACGATTCTGTTTGACAACGATTGCCAATCAAGGCAACAGCGGTTTTGGTATCCTCGAAATTAAAATTGTCTATCAAAATGCGGTGCACGCCTTCGGATTGCAGTATTTCTCGAATTTCATCCAAGTTCCTGGCTTCGACGATTATTTTTAAATCCAAATTATTTTTTTGAAGGTACTCTTTTGTTTTGGCAATTGCGTTGGTAATTCCACCGGCAAAATCGTTGTGATTGTCTTTGAGCATAATCATATCGTATAAGGCAAAACGGTGGTTGACACCGCCACCAATTTTAACGGCCCACTTTTCGGGAGCACGAAAGCCAGGAGTGGTTTTTCGGGTGTCCAACACTTTAGTAGAAGTGCCTTCTAAAAGTTGTGCGTAGTGGTTGGTTTTTGTGGCAATAGCACTCATTCGTTGCATGGAATTGAGTACCAGTCGTTCGGCTTTTAAAATGGATTGCGAACTTCCTTCGACGTGAAAAACAACATCGCCATAGCTTACTGGCGTTCCGTCTTGGATAAAAGTTTGTACTTTTAAATCAGGGTCCACATAGTTGAAAATCATTTTGGCAAATGCAACTCCGGCAATAATTCCGGCTTCTTTAACTAACAATTTGGCTTTTCCAGTTGCTGTTGCGGGAATGCAAGCGAGCGAACTGTAATCGCCTGGACCGACATCTTCGCGAAGGGCATTCTCAATGATAATTTGTAATTCTGCTTGAAATTGTATATCTGAAATCATAGATTTTGAATTGATAGGCTAAAATACAAAAATCAATGAAAGAAATGAATTTTTTACAAAAATCCTCACCCCTCCCGACTCCTCGGGACTCTCCAATCCCGATAGTAATCGGGAGAGGGAGCTAGGATAAGATAAATTTACTGTTTCACAAATTTCAACATAGAAGATTGTCCTAAATCATCTGTCAAGCTTATCATATAAACCCCACTACTCATACCACTACAATCAATACCACTTCCTCCAGCAATTTTTCCTTCACTAATTTTTACTCCTAAAATAGAATAGATTTGGTACTGTTGTGTTAATTCACTATCAATAAACAAACGATTTTGTACCGGGTTGGGATATAGTTGTACGCTCTTTTGATTGAAATTTTCCGTACCCAAATTACAAGCATTAATGAGTAGCGGTGTAAACTGTATGGTGGGTGGTCCTCCAATACCAGTACCAAGCTGGCCAAAAGAACTACTACCCCAAGTAAATAAAGACCCATCTGTTTTTAAAGCAACGGTGGCATTAATACTAGGTGACAATGATGCCCAGTCGGCTGAAGTTCCGATTTGAGTGGGTACTAATAAATTGGTTTGTGTGCCGTTTCCTAAAGTACCAAACATATTACTTCCCCATGCCCATAAAGTACCATCAGATTTAATAGCAAAAGAATTTTTAATATCAGCTTCAATAAAAGCCCAATCAGTATCAGTTCCAACTTGGGTAGGTAAAAAAATAGAAGTTGTACTACCGTTACCTAAAGCTCCACTGTCCCCCCCCAAATCCAAAGGGTATTATTATTTTTTAGTCCAAGATAATGACCATTTCCTACTGCAACAGACTTCCAATCGGTGTCGGTTCCTATTTGTGTGGGTATCAAAATTAGGGTTTGACCGCCCGTTTCACTTGTAATCCCTAGCGGTACTGAATTATTACCCCAGCCTGGAAAAAACGGTCAAATTGACCACCTAATTCCAGTGCAAATTGACCACCCAATTCCGGAGCAAATTGACCACCTGATTCCAGTTCAAACTGACCACCAAAAAAACGACTATTTTTTTCATGCTGTT
>NZ_JBIPPD010000382.1:0-8791 GCF_044368625.1 Flavobacterium sp.
CATAAACTAAAATATTTTGTTTGTAAATTCTAAGATAATTTTCCTTATTTTCCAAACATTCAACAGAATCGGATACTTTAAATAAAGGCTTTTCAAAATTCATATAAAGATGTCGATTTTGCCAAACATTATAAAAATCATTTTCTTCATCGAAAGTTAAAGTAATAACTGTTCCATGTTCGAGTTCAGGGCAAGTTTCTTGCTCTAAAACATATCCACCTTCATCTAAAACATTACTCATCAACTCTCTGTAAGACATCCACAATTCCCAATTGTACCCTAACTGTAGAGCGAAAGCTGTTTCTACTATATTAGATTCTGTGTAACCTTCTGAAAAAGTTAGAGCTGAGTTACAATCACCATGAAATTGTTTTTCATAATTAATTAATATAACTTCTTTCGACTTATTTGTAGAGTCACAGATTCTATTTCTTGTTGAATATGTTATGTTTTCTGTATAAGCACTGTACATAAATCCATTACCTTCATCTTCCTCTATTGTATCTTCACCGCCATAAATATTAATTTCTATATTAACATTATCTCTCAATAAAAGAGCTGTGGCAAAAGCCATTCCTGACGAAAATTTCCCAATTTTAGTCTCATCTTCTCTCTTTTCACTATCTCCAATAGTAGTAAGGTTGATTAAAGAAATTCTAGTTGGTGTTACAAAATGTACTTTCATATTTTTAAGAATAAGGGGACTTTTACATCCCCGTTTAGTATTTACTGCTCTTTTGGAAAATATTCTGTTTCAAATTCTTCATAGAGTTTTAAAGTCTCCTTTAATCCTACAATATTTGAATACAAAACTTCTACCACCGATTTGTCTAAAGGTACACCTGAGGATAGCCTTTCTTCTAGTTTTTCCTCTGCTTCCTCTAAAGAATCTTCTAAATCTCTTTTTGCTTTACTTAAAGCTTTAACATCTTTTTTCAATGTTACTGCAACCACTGTTGCTACATTTTTCTCTTCCGTCATTGCTGACTTTAATAATTCACTTCTTGTCATTTTATTTATAATTTATGTTTAATTTATAATTCAACCTATTTGCAATATCTTCTAACTTTTCAAAGCTAATATCTTTTTGGTCTGAAAGCCATAGAGAAATGTTTGTTGTTCTGTTCATCCCTACTTTTTTGGCGAATTCTGTTTGTGAGCAATCTTCTTTTTGATAAATCTCCCACAGTATTTGGTTTTTTGTCATAAATACCACTCTTTTAATTGTTCAACATTCCATTCACTTTTAACGATGTCCTTTTTAAACTGTTTCAACTGATATTTGTACAATCCTGGCGAAGTTGTTGTATAAACATCTTTATGCGCCGAGAAAGAATAAAAAACGGCGGATTCTCCCGTATCTGTTATAATAGATATTTCATTACCTATTTGTGTTATTGATTTGATTTTCATAATTCTTATTTTTTACTCTGCAAATATATAACATTATTTTTAATTGTGCAAGAAAAACTTAAATTATTTTGTATGAATAAAAAAAAAACCCTCAGTTAAGAGGGCTTTAAATTTATGCTTCACAACTCGAACAAGTTAGTAATTGCTTATTAAACTCTTGAGCTGAATTTATACTATATTGATAGTACAATCCTTTAATACCTTCATCAAAAGCTAACATGTGTAGTTTATTGATTTCATTTGCAGGTGTATCAGGGTGTATCATTATATTAATAGATTGTCCTTGGTCTAAGAATTTAGCTCTTTGACCTGCTAATTTTAAGACATCAACCTGTGATATTTCTGAAAATGTTCTAAAAACTGCCTTATCTTTATCTGTTAAAAAATCTAAATGCTGTACCGAACCATTATGTAGAAGTATTGATTGCCAAGTTTCTCTGTTGTTTTTATTCAAACTATCTAATAACTTAACTAATTCATAATTCTTAACTTCTGACTGAATTTTTGCTAATTTCTTTGAAGTGTAATTACTTTTATGTGGTTCAACTCCCTCTGATAAATTTAAGAGCTCTCCTCCCATAATATATGAAGTTGATTTAGTAGGTGCTTGAGCTAACCTAGTTGTGTTTCTATACCCATATCCTTTTAACATTTCAGGTTCTCCAAAATGAATTGCCATCCACTTAGATGCCCTATCTGATTCTTCTCTTAACTTAGAAAATATTTTATGATTTATCCCATAACTTGCCAAATCTCCAAAAACAACTGATTTTTTTTGTAAATATGAATGAAAAGCTAAAATTCCTAATCCTATACTTCTGTGCTCTTTTGCAAATTTCACAGCTTTTTCTAATCCTGGTAATTTACTACCCTTCTCTATATATTCTTCAATAACACAATCTAACATTAAATTCATGTCAAATACAAAATTAGGGTGATTTTCCCATTCATCAAAATAATAAGCATTGCTTGAAGATAAACAGCAAGCAAAAGTTTTATCTTTACTCACAATTTCATTCGTTTCGATACAAATGTTAGATGTTTCAATATATAAATCTCTGTCAACATACCATTGAGGTCTATTTGCATTTGAATTCTCTAAATCTAAGATATATGGAAAACCTACTTCTTTTCTTGTTTTTAATATTTTTGCCCAGATTTTTCTTTTTTCTTTATCTCCTTCTTTTAAAGATTGTCTCCATCCAATTGGTAAAGTAACTGCTGTTGTAATTGTTTGAAAAAATCTTTGTTTATCTGCGGGCATTCTATGAGTTCCAATGTCAAGGAAATCGTTTATTTCAGGATGGTCAACAGATAAATAAGCTGTTAAAAATCCCCTCCTTGCACGATTTTGATTTGTTTTACTCATCATATCAGCATATAATTCAATCCAATCCATTACTGAATTAGAGCTACCTCCTGTGCTAATATTAGAACCAATAGGTCTTAAATTTGAAAAATTTTGAGACGTTCCTGCTCCATACTTAGCTAACATACCTAGCTCATGCACTCCTTTATAAATATCATCTAAAGAATCTTCCAACATACTCTTATTACATGATATAGGTAAATTTTCCTTCTTACCGAAGTTTATAAGTACAGGAGTTGCAAATGAAACCCAACCTTTACTAATATACTCTTCAAACCTTTTACCAATACCTCTACAATAATCAATAGATTCAGTAGTTGTAGCCATTTTAAGACAGTATTTTTCAATTGTATCACAAATTTCTAAGTATCTTTCTTCAGGTGTTTGACCATCTTGTAAATAATCCCTTTCAAGGAAAAGTCGTTGGTCTGCTCTAAGCCAATTTAATTCTAATTTTCGCCCCATATATTTTCTTCGTCAAATGCTGTGTTTTGTGAATAGTCTGTTGATTTTTCATTGAAGAAGTCAAATGACGATGATGCCGTTAATTGTACTTCTAAAAATTCTGTTGGTTTTAATAGTTCTTCCTTAATTTCAAATTCATTACTATAACCTATTTGATTTAAACTTTTATTAAATCTGCTTTTTAAATATTCTACTATGCTTTCTTTAGGTAAGAAATCTAATTCCCCTTTTTCAAAAATCCAATCCAACACCTCTATTTCTGCTTCTAAAGCTTTGTTTACATTTCTTCTAATTTTAAGTTCCATATCATTATCAAACCAATCAGGGTTTTCACTTCTGATGATTTTAATCAATTCCTCTCCGAACTTAGCGTGTAAATTTTCCTCTCTAGCTGTAGCTGAAATAACAGAGTTAAAATTAGATAATACGTTTTTATGTTTCTTAAAAGAAGATACAATTAAGAATTGTGAAAATAGACTTGCGTTCTCTACTAACAGAGTAAAGAGAATTAAAGATTTTGTAAACTCTTTATTTGATTTTGAGTAAACTCCTTGTAAGTATTTAGTTAAGTAATCTGAACGACCTTGCATACATGGAATGTCAATTACTTTATCAAACTCGTCTTCTAGCCCTAATAATGTAAGTAATTTCTCATAAGTTAATTGGTGAATTACTTCATTACCTGCAAAAGTATGTCCTACGATAGCTATTTCTGTTTTTGGCATTCTCATGTCTATTCTAGCCCAAAAAGTTTTCACTTTATTTTCTATGACTCCAATAGCTAACATTGCTTTTTTGACAATATCTCTCTCTTTGTCTGACAGCTTTACTAAAAAATCGTTTACATCTCTATCATAAGTAAAATGTTCAGGAGTCCAAAAACTCTCATGTATTGCGTGAGCATATTTAATTAAGTGCGGATGTTCATAAGGCTTAATAGCCCTTCTTTGTTCAAAAATACTCATTTTAAATTGTTGTTTTCATGGTTTATATTTATTTAATTATTATCGACAAAAAACCCTGCCATTTTAAATTGCGACAGGGTGTTATTTATAATATGAGCTGAGCATTTTTAAAAAATTTACTTTCTCATTGACTATCTCGGACAGTCCTTAATTTCTTTTACAAATTTACAACAAATTTTTTATACTTGCAAATTTATTATAATTTTTGTTTTCCTACCGATTTTTATACTACACTAAGGTAACATTGTCGGTTTGTGGAAAAATGGTCACTCGCAGACAGATATAAGTACCTATTCAGGCTTTTACTATAAAAACTTAGCTTATATTACTCAAATCCCCATTGACAGCTTAAACATCGCCTGCACAGCATTGTTTGAGATAATTAAGTGGTTAATCATAATAACCTTTTAAAAGCCTGCCAACTACAAATAAATATTTTTTAAAAAAGAACTCACCTATTCAAGATTAAGGAATACAACTTACGTATTTTACTGATGTTTCTCCATCGGTTGTATCATACTCAGTAAACAAACACACTTTCTTGTTAGTTCTAGTAATACGGAAGGAATTTACTCACACTCATTGTCCTTCGTGCTGAAATGGTGCTTTCTTTGTCTCTATTACTTTGTTTACCTTTCTTATTGTTCTTTCTGTTTTTTGCAGGAACTTTTTTTAGTTTTTACAATAATAATCCCCTATTTTTATTTTCTTTACGGGCTGGGTTAATTCTCCAGGAAAACCTTTACTTATATCTAAATGTATCCAATCTGTCTTATAATCTCCGCAAATTGTTTTATAATCTATTTGGTAAAATTCATCTCCGTTTGAGGGTAGGTTTGTATTTATTACAACTGAAACAACTACGCCACAATTATTCTCATAACATACATCTGTATCACAACTCATAATTGATAAAATTATGAGGCTAAATAATATTTTTTTCATTTTTATTTTGTTTTTAATTAATAAATTAGAATACAGCGTGGTTTATTCAAAGCTTAAAACTTATTGTATGTAACGCACATATTTATAATCTCCTGTTTCTAACTTTTTACTCTGCAAATATACAACGTATTTTTTAATTATGCAAATATTATTTGAAATATTTTTGGTAAGTCGAATAAAGCTCACTAATCTCATGTACAGCCTTGTCTACTTTTTCTAAAGCTGTTCTAACTCTTTCCTTAGAGTAAGTATTTGGAATATAAAATTGCTCTTTCCCAATTTTTAACGGCGGATTTACATGACTACCTTCTCGTCTAATAAAATTAACACCTATTTTAGGTTCTTTTCCTGTTTCTTGTTCGATAGCATATCCATATAAGACAGTCTGAATATAGTCATCAGAGCTGTAAGATTTCTCTTTATCTTTGCCACCACTTTTCATATCTTCAACATTAACTACTTCATTTTCAATGTAATAAATATCTATAAACCCTACAATTATATAACCACCCATATCAATGACAATCAACTTCTCATACTCAGCTCCTTCTTTTCTGTAACGACTGAAGTCTAAATTTTCTTGCCCTGTAAAACCATTAGGATTATTTTCTGCAAAATATCCATGTTCTATAGCTTCTCCAATATAATTACCCATTAAGGCATAAATTCCACTTGGTAACTGTATACCTGCAAATTTCTGTTTTATAAAATCATCTTTATAATCAAACCAACTACTAACAGAAGAGTAGCTAATATATGGACGACCTAAATAAGGTTTTAATTTTTCTTTGTTTTCCTGATAGAAGTGTGTATCTTCTGTTAGTATTGACGGCAAATTTATCATAATTTCAATAAGGCTTTTATTTCGTTTTCTTTCTGTTCAATTACTTTTTTACTATCTTGGTCGTTTAGTTCAAAATTATTCCTGACATAAACTCCTCTTAGGATAGTAAACAACTGTTCTTTTTCTTTTTTACTTGGTTTTTTCTTTTTAACCAATCCTTCTACTTCATTTTTAATATCTAAAGTAATTTGATTATTGTTATAAAGGCGTTCTAATAAAGGTACTTCAACTTCTTTCACATTTTCCAAAACAACAACTGTTGAATTTAAGTCTTTACAAGGCTCTTCTCCTTGTATTATTCTATAACAGTTTATTAAAGTAAAGGTTTCATCAATAATAGATTGATTTAATTCTTCTTCTTTTCCCGCCAAAAAATTAAGATAAACATCTTTACCATTAATAAAATTAGTTTCTAAATTCAATAGAAAAGCTAACTCTTCTAAGCTATTTTTAAACCAACCAATCCCATTAAACATATCTTGTAAACAAATACCTTGCATTGTCCACGCCTTCTTGCCTATATCGACCAATCCTTCAGGAAGTCCTTGTATTTTCATACCATTTTTAAGCATTCTTGACCGCAAAAAAGGTAAAAGAAAGGATAAATTGTACCCAACTATTTTTGAAGCTTTAAAATGCTCATTACAAGTATTTAAAAACTCTTGTAAAATATCTTTTTCACTTCCTTTGAACACTTTAATTCTAACTACATTTGTATTTTCATCTACAAATCCTAAAGAAATACTGTAGATTTTTCCCCATAAAGGATTTTTACCTGCATTATCATAGTAATCAAATACTACGTCTGCATCATTCTCTAATTTATTATACTCTCTATACTTTTCTTTATAAAGATTAAATTCTTTTGAGCCTATTTCTAACTCCTCTGTTTGTGGTATTGTTTGTACCTTAAAAAATATGTGTTTCATTCCTCTATTTTTAAATATTTTACTCCTAAATCTGTTTGTTTTATTTCTCCTGATTGGATTAATTTTTCTACTTCTTTTTCATTTTTTTGCGCCAAAATCCGTAAAGTTGGCTCTAAATATATTATACTCATAGTTCTGTAAAACTTCTATGCCAATCGGTTAATAATCTACTCCAAATCTTACCGTTTTTACCTTTGTAAACAACTGTTGTTGGGTATTTTTCAGTATTTTCTTCATTTGCTATTGCAATAACCTTATACTTTAGCCCATTATAATGTTTCCATTTAGATTTTATTGCGGGAATTTTAATTTTTTCTTTAATTGGTGGTACATACCCTTCAAGTCGTTCAGGATACCACAGTGCATCTTCTCTAGCATCTAGGAACGCTAAATACTCCATCATAGTTTCTTTTGCCATAATCTTAAAAATTCAAAGTTGTTGTAACACCGTTTTTAGTATAAGACAAGGAAAAACTACCATCAGCAATATTGTCAACTAAAACTGTTCTATTACTATTTAAAGTCATTCTAACTGCCGTAACTGTAATTGTCATGTTTACAATATCGCTCTCTATTCCATTAACTGTTTGGCTAACTCCAATTGTTGTTACTCCCACTTGACTTGTATTTGGCGTGAAAGAAGTTACAGGTGTACCTGAAACATAAAATTTAATATTTTGACCTTGTACTGCCAAAGGTTGCACAACTTCTCCTTGTCTAAAAGTTAAATTGCTCACAACAGGAGGATTTGGTTTTGTAGCTCCTGAAATAGTGAATTGTGTTGCTAAATCATTTAGTCCGTTTACCTCATTATAAGGAAGATTTACAAATCTAATACTATATTTACCATTTGTAGGTAAAAGTGTGTCAGGAAGCCTTAAAAAAGCGTTATAAGTTCCTGGAGCTATATTTTGAATAGTTCCTGTAAGTGCTACACTACCTTGCCAAGTTCTAACATCTGTATTTATAACGTGAACAATAGTTGATGTAGGTGAAACTAAAACTAACTCTACATTTCTTGACTTAAACGCGGAAGAAAAACCATCATTCAAAACTGTTAAATTAAAAGAAACAGTTGAACCATTAACAGTAAATGACTTATCTACTAATGAAAATCTATATCCTAATCTCTCTACAATTTCATTATAATGACCCGAAGCTATCCAATTTGTCCAAACTTGTGGAAAATAATCTCTGTTTAAAGTATGAAAGTTCAAAGCATTTAATTCTACAACAGCGTTACCACCGTCAGTTCTGGGAGCATTTATTCCGTTACTTTCTCCTGTCATAGGTACTAATAGAGTTTGACCCGCTATGTAGTTATAATCGGTTATTCCCGCAGGATTAGTGAACTGCCCCGAAATACTGTAAGTTCCCATGTCTCCCCAAGAGTTAAGGAAAGCATCGTTGTAGAATCCTACTCTGTTTTGGTTAGCCGTTAAACGTCTTTTTATTGCAGGATAACGAACTTGTACAAATAATTCAGGACAAGAAGTGAGCATTAAATTCAAAATATCCATTCTGTTTTGCCATTGAACAGTAGAAATTGCACCTTTATCTCCAAATTCTGTTGAGCCACTAGTATAATACCATTCTCCCCAAGTACCAATCCAACCTGCTTGATAAGAAAACACTACATCTTTATTTGCATTTAAGATAGGAGCAACTTGATTGATGTGATTTATAATCTGTGCTTTTAGAGGTTGTGCTTGCAAAGATTCAGAGGAGTTGTAAGCAAATCTTACAATCATCTTCATACCTGCGTTTCTAACTCTTGTGAAATCAGTGGTTATTTGATTTAAAAATGTTTGAGAGATATTTGTTGTTAAAAAACTTGACAAATAATACACTCTATAAATAA
>NZ_JBIPPD010000137.1:0-8728 GCF_044368625.1 Flavobacterium sp.
AATTAAAACCTGAAATATTCAAGATAACACCCAATCAATTTAAAAATAATATCCTAAATTTGAATCTAAATTAAAATCAACTCTCATCAATAACGTTGTGAAACTTTACAGGTAAGTATCTTTTGACAGCCAATTTCAGAGCTGATGCTTCAAGTGTTTTTGGACCCAATAACCGTTGGGGATACTTTCCTTCCTTTTCAGCTGGATGGCGTATTTCTGATGAAAATTTCCTAAAAGAAAACAAAGTAATTAGCGATTTAAAAATTCGTGCAGGTTGGGGAATTGTAGGAAACGACCAAATTGCCAATTATGCTTTTTTTGGACGGATAGGAAGTGGCGCTAATTACCCAATTGCAGGAGTAATTAATCCCGGAACTTTCCCTGCAACAATCGAAAATCTATCTTTAAAGTGGGAAGAAACTACGCAAACCAACATTGGTGTCGACTTTGAAGCTTGGAACGGAAAAGTACGCTTTACCGCCGATGCTTACATAAAAAACACAAAAGATTTACTCTACAATGCGCCACTACCTACATCTTCAGGATTTGACAGAGCATTGCAAAATATTGGCGAAGTTGAAAATAAAGGTTTAGAATTTGGTTTAAATACCATCAACTTTGACGGAACATTTAAATGGAATACAGGATTTAATATTTCTTTTAACAGAAACGAAGTCATCAGTTTGGTTGGAGAACAAATTACCTTGGGAGGCATTGCAGGAAGAGGTGACGCAGTTTTACTTACAGAAGGACTTCCGCTTGGCACACTTTACGGATATCAATTTGGCGGTGTAGATCCTCAAACGGGAAATGCTTTTTACATTGATCGCAACGGAGTTTCGACTTTCACACCCACGGAAGATGACCGAAAAGTGATAGGAGATGCGAATCCAAATTTTATTTATGGTTTTACAAATAACTTGAGTTACAAGAATTTTTCACTTCAAGTTTTCTTTCAAGGTTCGTACGGAAATGATATGTTGAATGCTACGAGAATTGAAACCGAAGCAATGATTGACCCCAAAAATCAAAGTACAGCCGTAAACAATCGATGGAGACAACCGGGAGATATTACTGATATTCCAAGATCAAGTTTTGGAAACATCAACAACTCCAGAATTTCAACCCGATTTATTGAAGATGCTTCTTACGTTCGTTTGAAAGCGTTAACGTTAGGATATGATTTAGGTGAAAATTTCTTGAAGAAATTAAGTATTTCATCTTTGAAACTTTATGTAACAGGTGAAAATCTATTAACATTTACCAATTATACAGGCTTTGATCCCGAAGTAAATGCTTTTGGTGGCGCTAATGTTGAAAGAGGAATTGATTTTGGTTCCTATCCTCAAAGTAGAACCCTATTAGTAGGAATGAATTTTTCATTTTAAATTTTGAAAAAATACAAAACAGATTTCTTTCAAATTAAACGTTCAAGCACCTTAAAAATTAAATCAACAATACAATTTAAAGTATTATGAAAACATTAAAATATATAGTCTTAATTGTCTCCTTTTGTACCATCATTTCGTGCGACGATTTTCTGGATTTACAACCCATTTCTGACGAAACAAGTGCTAATGGATACGATACCGCTTCGCAGATTGAAGCAGCATTGGTAGGAAGTTACGAATCTTTTCAGTCGGCTGAATATTATGTTTGGGACAATGTTTTGTTATCTGACGTGCGTGCCGACAATGCTTATGCAGGTGGTGATAATCCGGAAGTTTTTGCCATTGACAAATTAGAAATTACACCCACAAACTCCAGACTATTTAAAAACTGGTCGAATCTGTACAATGCCATTGCATAAGCCAATCTGGTTATCGATAGAATTGGGTTGATCAATGACCCCGTTTTAACAGAGGAACGGAGAAATCAAATACAAGGTGAAGCTACATTTCTTCGAGCCTACCACTACTTTACATTGGTTAAACTTTGGGGAGGAGTTCCTTTAGTAACAGCTTACAGTACTTCTGCCGTTCCAGCCGATGTAAATAAACCTCGTGCTACGGTAGATGAAGTGTACGAACAGATTATCAAAGATTTAGAGTTAGCTGCCTCATTACTTCCAGACACGTACGGTTCGGATAATAATGTAAATAAAGCCAGAGCTACCGCTGGAGCTGCAAATGCACTTTTAGCAAAAGTATATGCTCAAAAACCCAATCCCGATTTCACAAAAGTGTTAGAAAAAATTGCTTTAGTGGAAGGTAGTACAGCTAATTACACCTTGATTAGTTATCCAAATCTTTTCGACGGTAATAACTACAACAATGCAGAATCGATTATTGAAGTACAGGTTTTGGGTGGAAACGAAGGAAATTATGGCCCTCAATTACTTTTACCACCTTCGATTAGTGGCGATACTTGGCGAAAATTTGTGATGCCTTCGCATAATTTGATTAACGCTTTTGCCGAACAAAATGATGTTGTGAGAAGAAATGCTTCGATTTTAAACGAAAATGTACAATGGGTTGATGAATTCTGGGGAAATGCTGTTGGAAGTTCTGTTCCCTTTTCATACAAATGGAAAGTGGCTGGTGGATTCAATAGTTCTAACAGACAATACCTACTTCGATTGGGCGATATTATTTTGCTGAAAGCCGAAGCATTAAACGAACTCAATCAATTGGAATTGGCATCAATAGAGGTCAACCGCATTAGAACTCGTGTCAACTTACCCGATTTGACCGCAAGTCAAAAAAGCTCAAAAGAAGTGTTGCGAACAACCATATTGAAAGAAAGACGATTGGAATTATTTCAAGAAGGCCATCGTTGGGACGATTTAGTTCGTAATAATGCCGTGATTTCAACAATGAATACGCTTGTAGAAATCGATTTACGATCCGGAAATCCCGTCAATTATAACATGACACAAGCCAAGATTTTGTTGCCAATCCCTCAACAGGAACTGGACAGAAATCCTGCACTAGTGCCAAATCCGCTTTAACTACTCGTAATTATTAAGAAAATATAAATACACTAAAAAGATGAAAAAATATTTTATACTAATCGCCGCCATTTTCTCCGCTGCAATCTGGAGTTCCTGCGAAGAAGATAATGTGGCTCCATTGGGAAATTGGGAAATTGCTCCTTCAGTAATCGTTCTTCCTGAAAATGACACTGAAATTTTACTGGACGAGCTTACGCCAAATGCAACCCAAACATTTTCTTGGACTCCAGCAATTCCAACAGCTCGTTATGCCGTAACCTATTCCATCGTTATGGATACCTTGGGTTCGGAAACATTTGACACACCCATTTTAGAAATTCCTTCGTCAAGCAATGGCAAAGAAACCTCTCTTGCAATTACAAATAAAGAACTAGACACGTATTTATCGTATGCAGGTTATTTGCCCAACGAATTTGCCAACGTAACGTGGGCTGTAAAAGCAAAAGTACTGGACAAAGCGGTTTACACGCCTCAAGATATTATGATTAAACGTTTTTCAACGGAAATCATTCCAACAAGACTGTACGTTTCAGGAACAGCAACTGAAAACAACAACGTTTTAGCCAATGCTATAGAAATGAAAAGGCTTGCGAGTGCAAATGGAACTTTATCCAACAAGCACGAAATTTACACCTCACTTATTTCAGGAAAAAAATACGAATTTTTTAGTGAAAAAACACTGCCTTGTCACCGGTATGGAACCAATGCCGATGGCGTTTTGACTAAATCTGGACTTGCCATTACGGCAAATGAAAGTGGTCAATTCCGAATTTCTGTTGACCTTGATGCCAAAACCTACAACCTTTTAAAAATAGAAAAATGGAGCATTGTTGGTTCTCCTATTTCTGGCGGCTGGGGCGGAGATGTTCCACTCGAATATCAAGGTGGTGGAATTTGGAAATCATCAGTTGATTTAGTAGCCACGGGAGGTTTTGCGTTTCGCGCCAATGGCGATTGGAGCTATATGCTTAAAAAAACACAAGAAGCTGGCAGCACTCTTGTTATGGAAAGTGATGCAGCATCTCAAGGATTAACGGTACAAGACGTTCCTTCCAATAATGTTGGTAAATATTTTGTGACGCTAAACTTATCCTCCACTGGATATAACTACAGCTTTGTATTGGACAACACAGCCCCAGCCCCAATTGCAACTCCAAATTCGCTTTTTCTGATTGCAAATGGAAGCTCCATTTTAGAATTTTCGAAAAACGGTGACATCTTCAGTTCTACTAAATTTATTCCGTTTCAATCCACGGTAAACTATACCTTGAATACACAAGCAAATGGCTTGGGAACAAGCTACTCCATTGGGGGACTTTTGGGTACTTCAAGTACCACAACTGCCGATAAAGTAACTGGAAACAATGTACTAACTTCAAGTAACAACCCATTTAATTCGTCCGTAACGCGAGGACTTCGATTACGTATTGACTTTGGTCAGTCCAAAATAAATTGGGAATATTATAATTTCAAACTATTCCATTGGCAAAATTGGGATACCAGAAATGAATTTGTAATGACGTATCAACATCCGAACACCTACAAAATAACCACTGCTTTGAACGCCAATTATGAAATGAAATTCATCAGTCCTTGGGATTTTGAAATGGGTTCTTCGACACCAACAGTTTTATCAGGGAATCTAATAAATACAGGCGGATCTAATATGACGTGTATTACAACAAGCGGCACTTATACCGCCACCATTGTTTTAAGTGATGATTATCAAACGGCCACATACACATTTGTACAGCAATAACTATCAAAAAATATGAAATGAGCATAACGGGAAAGCGATGCAAACCCAAACCAAGATATGCGACCCCGAGTCCCGATAAAAAACAATAAATATCTACATATGAAACTAATTAATTTTTACAATACGTTGCAATCCAGCTTGATTTTACTTTTTTTTGCTACACAATCAAGCTGTAGTTCCACCGATACACCCACTTTTCAACCTCCTGTTTCAGCAGTAACTGATGCAAAATTTTATTTGACAACACCAAGTAAATCCAGTTTATTGGAACTTCAAAGCACGGGTACTTCGCCGCTTACTGAAAACAGTAATTTTACCATAAATGTCAATCCCAATGCTACATTTCAAACTATGGATGGGTTTGGATATACACTAACCGGAGGAAGCGCTCAATTGATTCAGAATATGTCAGTTTCTGCAAAAAATGCGTTGCTAGAGGAACTTTTTGGGCAAGGACCCGAAAGCATCAAAGTAAGCTATTTGAGAATAAGTGTTGGTGCTTCCGACCTTGACGCATCTGTATTTTCTTACAATGATCTTGCAGCCGGACAAACCGACGTAGCATTGACTAATTTTTCAATTGCCCCTGATTTAGTGAACCTCATTCCAATTTTAAATCAAATCAAAACTTTAAATCCAAATATCAAGATAGTGGCTTCGCCTTGGTCGGCACCTACTTGGATGAAAAGCAATCAATCGAGTGTTGGTGGCGAACTACAACCCATTTATTATCAAACGTATGCCAATTATTTTGTAAAATACATTCAGGCAATGCAAGCCAATAATATTGCAATTGATGCCATAACCATTCAAAACGAACCAGAAAATCCTTATAATAATCCAAGTATGTTAATGACAGCACCTCAACAAGGCTTGTTTATCAAAAACTTTCTAGGACCCGCTTTTGCAGCCAATAATATTCAAACAAAAATTATATTATTCGATCACAATCTAGACAATCCGAATTATCCGATTTCTATTTTAAATGACGCCGCTACAAAGCAATATGTGGACGGATCGGCATTTCATCTTTATGCAGGACAGATTGAAAATATGAGTTTAGTACACAATGCCCATCCTGATAAAAATGTCTATTTTACGGAACAATGGGTTCAAGCACCAGGAAATTTTGCGTCCGACATAAAATGGCATTTTAGAGAACTGATGATTGGTGCTCCACGAAATTGGAGTAAAACGGTGTTGCAATGGAATTTAGCAGCCGATCCAAATAGTAATCCACACACTCCTGGAGGTTGTACCGAATGTTTGGGTGCTATTACCATTGACGGAAGTTCTTTTACCAGAAATCCAGCTTATTACATCATCGCACATTCGTCGAAATTTGTTCCTCCAGGTTCCGTAAGAATTGAGTCCAACTCTACTGCCGAACTTCCAAATGTAGCATATAAAACTCCTGAAGGAAAAATTGTAGTCGTTGTTTTAAACAATACGGAATCGCAAAAATCATTTAATATAAATGTAGCCATCGAACCAATCTCCACAACACTTCCAGCGGGCGCCGTAGCCACTTTTGTTTGGTAGATTATAAAAAAACTTTAAAAAAACAGCTGCAAGTGTAGCAATGATTATAAATAAAATGTAATATGAAAAGGAGTTATTATCTAAATCTAATGGGTTTCATTCTGATTTTAAATTCTTGCAGCGGCTCGAAAAACAACACCGCAGCGGCTAAAATGCAGCGATTTGAAAATGCAACAGTTTACACAACGGCTGAAAATACAGCACTTCGACTTTCCAAAACAGAAGATTTAAAATTTACAGAGGGAGAACAACCGCTGGAAACCGAACTTTTTATAGTCGTAAATCCCGCTAAAGAATTTCAAACTTTCTTGGGAATTGGAGGTGCAATTACCGATGCTTCCGCTGAAGTTTACGCCAAGCTTCCCGCCGACAAACAAAAAGAAATTCTGAATGCTTATTTCTCTGATCAAGGAATTAATTATAACATCATTCGAACCAATATCAACAGTTGTGATTTTAGCAGTTCCAGTTACACCTACATTCAGGATAGTGATGCAGAATTGAAAACCTTTGATATTTCTGTAGATAAAAAATTTAAAATTCCGTTGATCAAGCAAGCGGCAGAATTGATTAACGATGATTTGGTTTTCTATGCAAGTCCTTGGAGCCCGCCTGCTTTTATGAAAAGCAACAATCACATGTTAAAAGGAGGTTCTCTTTTGCCAAAATACTACGATTCTTGGGCAAACTATTATGTAAAGTTCATTAACGCATATGAAAAAGAGGGAATTCCAGTTTGGGGATTGACGGTTCAAAATGAGCCAATGGCAACCCAAACTTGGGAGTCGTGTGTCTATACTGCCGAACAAGAGCGTGATTTTCTGAAAAATCATTTGGGACCCACAATGAAAAAAGCAGGACTTGGCGACAAAAAAATTGTCGTGTGGGACCATAACCGAGATTTAATTGCACATCGAGCAACAACCATTTTTGATGATCCAGAAGCTGCAAAATATGCATGGGGAATTGGATTTCATTGGTATGAAACCTGGACTGGAGCCTCGGCCAATTACGAAAATATTAAATATGTTAATGAAACATATCCTACTAAAAATTTATTATTTACCGAAGGTTGTCAAGAAAAATTTGATGCCAAACAGTATCAAAATTGGAGCAATGCAGAACGATATGGCAATGCAATGATAAACGATTTTAACAATGGCACAGTTGGCTGGACAGACTGGAATATTTTACTTGATGAAAATGGAGGTCCCAACCATGTAAAAAACTTTTGCTTTGCACCAATTCATGCTGATTTAAAAACAAATCAAATTATATATACACCATCATATTATTACATTGGTCATTTTTCGAAATTCATTAAACCCAATGCGAAAAGAATTGCTAATTCGTCCAGCAGAACTACACTTGAAACCACTGCATTTAAAAATCCCGATGGAAAAATTGTAACCATCGTAATGAATAAAACAAATGAGGAAGTAATGTATAAACTGATAAATAAGAGTCAGCAAATAAAATTGACAATACCGGCGAAAGCCATTCAATCCATACTTATTAACTAAATATTTACTTTATGAAAAAAAATTACACTTCCACGCTATCCCTGTGGTGGACAGCAATTATCGTACTTTTTACAGGTACTTTACAATCCCAAATTATTGCTAATGGCACGTACAAAATTTTATCTTCCGTACACAATGAAGTGATGACTTGTGCCACTACAGCACCACATGATGCCAATATGGCCGCTCCGGTAGCAACCGATAATTTCCAACTTTGGGTTTTCACTCATCAAGGAAATGATGTGTACAAAATTGTCAACCAAGGGAATGGATTAACCTTAGGAATCAATGACGGTTGGTGTGGGAATTTTGGTGATGCCAAAGCAAATTTTGAAAATACTGCCGAGAACGTAGCATTTAAAATAATTCCAGGAAATGATGCTGGTAAAGTAGTTATTCAGATTGGATTTACAACCTGTAACTTTGGTTCTGTCAACAATCCTATTAAAGCTTTCGATATTCAAGATGGGGCTTCTGGTGCACAAATCCAAACTTTCGAAACGTTTACAACTTCACCAAATCAGCAGTTTCAGATTGTTACACCTGCCTTTTTAAGTACGCTAACATCAAATGCCAACGTTGGTTTGAATGTGTTTTACAATCCAAATTCTGGTTTGAATATTACTCATAATCAAAAAGATTTAGGTGCATTATCCATCAAAATATTCGACATGACGGGAAAATTAATCAAAATCGAAAATTTCAAATCCTCTCAAAATACGTCTGTAACGGTCAATATGGATGAATTTGCAAAAGGTATTTATGCGGTTCAAATCACAGAAAACGAAGTGGTTCAAAAAACACAAAAAATTGCAATTCATTAATTAGTCACTCCTTAAAAACTCACTTTTTGAGTTTTTAAATTTATTTTGAAAAATACATTTGTAAAAATAAACATTAAAAATTCTAGCCAGATCACGAGCTGTACTTTGATTTGGTTAAACCTTACTT
>NZ_JBIPPD010000138.1:0-8691 GCF_044368625.1 Flavobacterium sp.
AGTACCAATAAAAACAAGTAAATGCTTTTTTAAAAATCTTACTGTTAAGATAATATTTTCACAGTTTGGTACTGTGTTATGACTGTCTTATGTTTTTTTCAATAAATGTTTGCTTATTATTTTTATATTTGACCAATTTTAACTTAATAGTTTAACTCGAGAGGTATTATGGAACAACTTCAAATAGGTATTTTTTTCCTAGTTGCGGCTTTTGGATTTATTAGTTTTTTAATTTATAAAATTTACTTGTACACAACAACGGTACAAAGCGATGGTAAAGAAAAAAATTACTATTACAGTCGCTTTATGAGAAATAAAGAGCAAGTTGAAAAATACATTGAGGTATTGCAACATACAATTACGATTCACAATTGCGGATTGGACGTGTTAGACGCTTCTACGGGTATGAGTGTTCAGCAACATCTTACAAAACTTAAGTCAGATTACGTAGAGGATTACACCGAAGTGACGCAAAAAATTCTTAAAAGAAACAAGCTAACGCGCAAAGACAAGAAAAAATTTATTAAATTACTTTCTGATCAGAGTGAGAAACTATACAATATTGAAAAGGTACTTACGGCAATCAACCACAAATACAGAGGCTAACTGTATCTTAGTTTCACAAATACATGTTTAATACCCTTTTTTTCTGAATCGCGTTCGTCGATTTGCAAAATATCGGTCATTGATTTCATCATTGGTGTGAGTTTTACAAAGCCATAATTTCGAGGATCAAATTCGGGTTTTTTCTTGACAATAAGATTTCCGACATCGCCTAAAAATGCCCAGCCATCGTCGTCCGCGATATCATCAATTGTCGATTCAATAAGTTCAATCGTGGGTTCGTCAATTTTGTTAAGGGGTTTTTGTGACGCTTTTTCAGCAATCTTTACAGTTGTTTTTTCTACTGTTTTTCTGCTTTCAACTTCAACCACTTTTTTAGGCGACTTCTTTTTTATTGCTCCATCCAAAACTTCGATAAAAATAAATCGGTCGCAAGCGCTAATAAACGGTTTTGGTGTCTTCTGTTCACCAATGCCAATAACTTTCATTCCTGATTCTCGCAGTCGAATGGCCAATCGGGTAAAATCGCTATCACTCGAAACGATACAAAAACCATCTAGTTTTCCGGAATACAGTAAATCCATTGCATCAATAATCAATGCCGAATCCGACGAATTTTTTCCAGACGTATAGCTGTATTGTTGAATCGGAGTTATAGCATGCTCTAGTAAAACACCTTTCCATCCATTGGCATTTGGACGTGTCCAGTCGGCATAAATCCGTTTTGTGGTGGGAGTTCCGTATTTGGTAATCTCCTCCATCATTCCTTTTACATTGCTGTACGGAACGTTATCGGCGTCAATTAAAACGGCGAGCTTTAACTCTTTTATAAGTTGTGACATGATTTAATTTTAATGGTTTAAAGGTAAAACAATCTACTTAAATTTTATTCAAAAGTTAAAAAAAATAAACATTTTGATATATGGGGTTGTAAAATAAAGCTGTAGCTTTTCCGATAATTATTTTTTAAATCGTACTTTTGCCACGTTTTTTAACACACAAGAATCATGGTAAAAGATTTATTCGAAAGAATTCAAAACAATAAAGGTCCTTTAGGAAAATGGGCTTCTCAAGCCGAAGGATATTTTGTATTTCCAAAATTAGAAGGGGAACTTGGTCCTAGAATGCAATTTCAAGGAAAAGAGATTTTAAATTGGAGTATAAACGATTATTTGGGATTGGCAAATCATCCTGAAGTTCGAAAAGCCGATACCGAGGCAGCTATTCAGTACGGAGCTGCATACCCAATGGGAGCTCGGATGATGTCGGGTCACACCGATGTTCACGAACAATTGGAGAACGAATTGGCCGCTTTTGTTATGAAAGAAGCTGCTTATTTATTGAACTTCGGCTACCAAGGAATCATGTCTACAATTGATGCATTGGTCACTAAAAACGACATCATTGTGTACGATGTTGATGCACACGCATGTATTATTGATGGCGTGCGTTTGCACATGGGAAAACGTTTTACTTACCGTCACAACGACTTGGAAAGTATGGAGAAAAACCTGCAACGTGCCACTAAAATGGCTATGGAAACCGGTGGAGGTATTCTTTTTATTACCGAAGGCGTTTTTGGAATGCGTGGTCAACAAGGAAAATTAAAAGAAATTGTAGCGCTGAAAGAAAAATATAATTTCCGTTTACTTGTGGACGATGCCCATGGTTTTGGAACACTCGGAAAAACAGGTGCTGGTGCAGGCGAGGAGCAAAATTGCCAAGACGGAATTGATGTTTATTTTTCAACTTTCGCCAAATCGATGGCAAGTATTGGGGCTTTCATCGCTGCAGATCGTGATATCATCGATTATCTAAAATACAATCTTCGCTCGCAAATGTTCGCAAAGGCCTTACCAATGATTCAAACAGTGGGAGCCTTAAAGCGTTTGGAATTATTGCGCAATCATCCTGAATTGAAAGATAAATTGTGGGAAAATGTAAATGCTTTGCAATCGGGTTTAAAAGCGCGAAACTTTAATATCGGTGATACAAACACTTGTGTAACACCTGTTTATTTGGAAGGAAGCGTTCCGGAGGCAATGGTTATGGTAAATGATTTACGTGAAAATTACGGTATTTTCCTTTCTATTGTAATTTATCCAGTAATTCCAAAAGGCATTATTTTGCTAAGAATGATTCCTACAACTTCTCACACTTTGGCAGATATCAACGAAACGTTGACGGCTTTTGAAGCAATTAGAGAAAAATTGGAAAACGGAACCTACAAGTCAATTGCCGAAAAAACTACGGTAGACGTTTCTTAAAACTAATATCTTACGATTAAATAAAAAAGCATTCTCTTTTGGGAATGTTTTTTTTTGGGTTAATTCCATTTTTTTTCAGCGTTTTGCGTTGGAGATCGTCCCAAAGTATCGGGAGAAATCCTTTTTTTTCTTTTTTCAGAAAAAAAAGATGGCAACGAAGCGATCGACCCGCAGGGGAACGCCCAAAAAAATTATTTTATTGAAGTGAATTTAGAAATTATGCCGTTTTGTTTCTTATATCTATAAATTTAATAACGAACGATTTAGGGTAAAAAAGTAGAGAATCGTATATCTTTGTGAAAAGAATAGTAGAAAGTATGAAAAAGTATTTATTTATAAGTATTGTTTTAGGTATTGTATTGAGTTCGTGCAAGAAGGAAACTAACGAACCTTTGCCAGCGCCAACGGTTCAAGAAGAAATGGTGGCTAATGAATTTCAAATTATTTGTTATCAAGGAATTATGAAAAAAGATACGATTAATTTGAGTCTGCAAATTCAAGAAAACCAAGAAGTAAAAGGCGAGTTGGCTTATTTGTTTAATGAAAAAGATAAAAATAAGGGTGTTGTTGTAGGCCAAATGGCGGGCGATACATTACGGGCCAATTATACCTTTATGTCGGAAGGGAAAGAAAGTTCGCGGGAGGTGGTGTTTTTACGAAAAGGCAAAATCATGATGGAAGCCTATGGTGATGTAGAAGAAAAAGACGGAAAAATGGTATTTAAAGATCCGAAAAAATTGTTTTTTGACAGCTCCACCATTTTATCGGAAGTTGATTGTTTAGAGGCTAAATAATTCGTTTAATTACCCGAAGTTTATGCGTATGACGATTGGTTTCGGCATTAAAAATACCCAAATGATCCAAACGGTCGATACGGACTTTACCACTGGCGTGAATGATATAATTATCGTTCATAATGATACCTACATGGATTATTTTTCCTTCTTCGTTATCAAAGAAGGCCAAGTCTCCTGGTTCACTTTCTTCAATAAAACTAAGCGCTTCTCCTAATGTGGCTTGTTGTGCGGCATCGCGTAAAAGAGGATATCCATTTAGTTTATACACCATTTGTGTAAAACCAGAACAATCGATTCCAAACGGCGTTTTGCCTCCCCAAAGATAAGGTGCGTTTAAATATTGAAAAGCAGTAGCAATCAAATTGCTTTTGGGTTGAAGTCCTATTGATCGAATACCTTCAAAGAAATAACCAAAAATATTGATTTCAGGAAAAGCAAGAAACGACAAGGATGCTCCAAGTGGAATTGGAATCAACATATTGTCTTTAGTGGAAATATACTCGACCAAATCGGTATTCAAAACAATTGGTACATTGGTAACTTTTAAATACGCTTCTTCCGTAATTATACGACCTTGTTTATTATCAATCCAACCTTCATACTGATCGTCATGCAGTTTGATTCGCATCCAATTTTTGATGGTTTCTGTTATTTCAAAGCATTCGCCAAATAGGACTTGCGAAACAATTTCGCTTCGGTCGTTGGCTTCAAAACGTAAAGGTATGTTGGCGAGTTCACAAATTCCGAACATGCAGTAGATTTTAAATGTAAATGATGCGTTTAAAATAAAAATTGAAATTAATTCATTTTATTCAAAACGCATCATTTTAGTACTATTATTTATTAGATTCTTTCAATCACAATTGCCGAAGCGCCACCGCCACCATTGCATATTGCAGCAGCACCCGTTTTGGCGTTGTTTTGTTCCAAAACATGCAACAAAGTTACAATAATTCGTGCACCGGAACAACCCAGCGGATGACCCAAAGAAACGGCTCCACCATTTACATTCACGCGGTCGTTGTCCAATCCTAAAATCTT
Source organism: Flavobacterium sp. (assembly GCF_044368625.1). Lineage (GTDB taxonomy): Bacteria > Bacteroidota > Bacteroidia > Flavobacteriales > Flavobacteriaceae > Flavobacterium. The sequence goes on from NZ_JBIPPD010000138.1 coordinate 4,670, forward strand.
AGAATTTGCCAATCCTACTACTGCAAAGGCTTCGTTGAATTCGAAATAGTCCACATCGCTGATTTTCATTCCCACTTTTTCCAGTGCTTTTGGTAATGCTTTTGCTGGCGAAGTGGTAAACCATTTTGGCTCTTGAGCCGCATCTGCATAACTTTTGATGTAAGCCAATGGCTTCAATCCTAATTCTTTTGCTTTGTCTTCGCTCATCAATACAAGCGCTGCTGCACCATCGTTAATGGTAGAAGCATTTGCTGCTGTAACCGTGCCGTCTTTTGTGAAAACTGCATTTAAAGAAGGAATTTTATCCAATTTTACATTGGTATATTCTTCGTCTTTATCCACAATAATGTCATCTCCACGTCGCTGAGGTACAGATACAGGCACGATTTCATTTGCAAATTTTCCTTCGCTCCATGCTTTTGCCGAACGCTCATAGGATTGAATGGCATATTTGTCTTGATCTTCTCTTGAAATATTATATTCGGAAGCACACAAATCGGCACATACTCCCATCGCATTGTTATCGTAGGCATCGGTCAAGCCGTCTTTTTGCATACCGTCAACAAGTGTAGTTGGGCCAAATTTGGTTCCGTTTCTCATTTGTACATAGTGCGGAATCAAACTCATGTTTTCCATTCCACCAGCAACAATGATTTCTGCATCACCCGCCACAATGGCTTGTGCCGCTTGCATTACAGCTTTCATTCCGGAAGCACACACTTTATTGACTGTGGTTGCCGCTACTTCGTGAGATAATCCAGCAAAAAGTGCCGCTTGTCTTGCCGGAGCTTGACCAACACCCGCTTGAACCACGTTACCCATAATGACTTCATCAACTTTTGATGGGTCTAAATTTATTTTTTCTAAAGCACCTTTAATCGCTGCAGCACCCAATTGTGGCGCAGTAACCGTTGATAATGCTCCCATAAAACTTCCAATGGGTGTGCGAACGGCCGATACTATAACTACTTTCTTGTTCATTGTAAAGTGAATTTAAATTTGAACTGCGAATTTACTGAAAATACCTCAATTTAGGGGTGCTAAAATTATAAAATTCCTAATTTTAAGTGTTTTGTGGGTGGTAAATTACAGCATTTGCTATCGCTTACGGTTATCAAATTAGCAAATTTTGTGCGATTTGAAGTCATTGGACTAACATGAATTACAATTGGTCAATTACTTATTTGGGCGTTTAGCTTGTCCCGATTGCCATTGAGTGGCTCACCGTTACATACAAACTGCAATAGACAGCGATTGAAACTATATTTTAGTGAAGTATTCTTTTTTTGGCAGCCCCGAGCTTTTGTGAACAGGCGAAGATAAAAGCCCAAAAAGAATTTCCACTGAAATCCTTAATATGAGTTCCGTTTACAAAAAGACTTTATTGGTTTCCCTCGAATTCATTTTTTCTTTACCATTTTTTTAAGATTTGTAAAATTTTTATTTTTTTATTTTGTGAATGGGATTGCAAACAATAGTACTTTTGCAAATTATTAAAAAAAAAACAACTTTATGGCTTCAGGAATTTTCGCACTTTTGGATGATATTGCCGCTCTAATGGATGATGTTGCCGCAATGAGTAAAATTGCCGCAAAAAAAACAGCAGGTATTTTGGGTGATGATTTAGCGGTAAACGCCGAAAAAGCATCCGGATTTGTTTCCTCGAGAGAACTACCTGTTTTATGGGCGATTACCAAAGGCTCATTTTTGAATAAGTTAATAATTTTACCCGTTACCTTTCTTTTAACCGCTTTTATTCCGTGGGTAATTAATATAATTTTGATTTTGGGCGGACTTTATTTGGCCTACGAAGGAGCGGAGAAAATTTTCGAATATTTTTTCCCGCATCCAACTGCAAAAAAAGTAGCTCTTTTGGAAGAATTATCGGAAGAAGAAATCTTGGCTTTGGAAAAAGGCAAAATCAAATCAGCCATTGTAACCGATTTTATTCTTTCGGTCGAAATTATCATCATTGCTTTAGGTACCGTGGTGGATCAAGAATTGAGTATGCAAATAATGGTGGTTAGTGTTATTGCTTTAATTGCAACGGTAGGGGTTTACGGCATTGTAGCCTTAATTGTTCGTATGGACGAAGCGGGATATAAATTGATTCAGTGGAGTGCGGGACGAAATAATTTGCAATACAAATTGGGGACACTCTTAGTTAAAGCTTTGCCTCGTGTAATCCAAACTCTCGCTGTTGTGGGGACTATCGCGTTGTTATTTGTTTCAGGCGGAATTTTCGCACATCAATTCCCTGCTTTGCATCACTATGCAGATTTTTTACCGGGTTGGGTTTTTGAATTTTTGTTCGGTTTTATTGTCGGGTTGGTTTGTGTTTTTCTCGTTATGGCGTTTAAAAAAATTGTAAAAAAAGAATCTGTTATGCATTAAAAACCTTGTGGGTGCTTTTTTCTGGATTAAAAACCTAAAAGGTCAAAAAAAGACCTCGCAGCATCATCAAAAAAGAAGAGTATTTGTTGATGTTTTAATTAATTTCAGATTATAATCGAACTCTGGTGAACAAATAGAAATAGGAATTTTTTTTACAATACAATTATTTTTACTTCAAAATCGCCTCGTTTTTTTGCCAAAGTGTAAATAGATACTCGTTATCTTTGCAACATCATTATAATTTTTATGGAAAAAATATTTAATAATACCCAAATTGCATTTGCTTTAAAAAGTGATACCGAGTTAGATCGCGCTTATTTTTTATTCAAATTAATCGCCAATCAACCTTTGGTTCGCATCGGAACCGCTGTCACTAATTTTGCCATTAAAGCGCATTTGCCTGTGGAAGGCCTAATTCGGGCAACGGTTTTTGACCATTTTTGCGGTGGCGTAAACGAAAACGATTGCCTTTCGGTAGTTGAAAAAATGCATACAAAAGGGGTATCTTCTGTTTTAGACTATTCAGTGGAAGGAAAAGAAGAGGAAGATCAATTTGATGCTGCGTTGAAAATGACGTTGAAAACGATTGATTTTGCTGCCAAAAAACAAGCCATTCCCTTTGCCGTTTTTAAACCCACCGGTTTTGGACGATTTGAGTTGTACGAAAAATTAGGCGAGGGCCAAACCTTATCCGAAACCGAACAAAAAGAGTGGAATAGGGTAGTGGAACGCTTTGATACCGTTTGTAAAGAAGCCCACCAAAAAAATGTAGCCTTGCTAATTGACGGAGAGGAAAGTTGGATGCAAGATGCCGCCGATGAGTTGGTTACCAATATGATGCGAAAATACAACAAAGAGAAACCGATTGTTTTCAATACCTTACAAATGTACCGCCACGACCGATTGGCTTATTTAAAAAAGATCTACCATTTGGCCCAAACCGAAGGTTTTTTCATCGGAATGAAAGTGGTTCGTGGAGCTTATATGGAAAAAGAGAATAACCGTGCCGAAGAAAAGGGATATCCAACACCCATTTGTGCTTCAAAAGAAGCGACGGATATCAATTATGATGCTGCTGTCGATTATATGTTGCAGCATTTGGATTGCATGTCCATTTTTGTGGGAACACATAACGAAAATAGTTCCTATAAAGTCATGAATCGCATCGCTGAATGGAATTTGGACCGCAACGACAACCGCATTTGGTTCGGCCAACTTTACGGAATGAGCGACAACATCAGTTATAATTTAGCTGCTTACGACTATAATGTGGCCAAATATTTGCCTTTTGGTCCCGTTCGTGATGTGATGCCGTATTTGATTCGTCGGGCGGAAGAAAATACTTCTGTTGCCGGGCAAACCAACCGTGAATTAGAACTGATTAAAACAGAACGCAATCGGAGAAAAAATAGATAACAGGCTGTCTAAAAAGTCTTGATTTTGTTATTGCTTCGCCTATTCGAGCAAAGCTCTCGGGTCCGAATTTATTTCGGAATCTAAATAGTCACTCCTTAAAAACTCACTTTTTGAGTTTTTAAATTTATTTTGAAAAATACATTTGTAAAAATAAACATTAAAAATTCTAGCCAGATCACGAGCTGTACTTTGATTTGGTTAAACCTTACTTT
>NZ_JBIPPD010000139.1:0-8651 GCF_044368625.1 Flavobacterium sp.
TCCGCTTTAAAATGCGCAATACAATTGGCTTCACTACTAAATTCGACTCCAAAACTAAAAATATTCATACCCAATAATTTATCTATCAAACAAATATACAAAAATATGAGCAATTACGGATATACATCCAAATATTTCATTTATTGAACTTTATAAATAAATTATTGATAAAAAAAATACAAATATCTTGTCGGACAAATTTAGGCGAACCGCTTTTATATTGATAATAGAAAGTAATAACTGTGGGTAATCGCGTACAACTGTTTATAGAAAGAATCGACTTTCAAACAGCTGTATGTAAAGATTTAGAACTATAAAATTACTGTAGGCTTGCTCAATATTGCTTTTAAATACTGAATTACTTTAAAATAAGATATATTCTCCTTGACTTGTTTGGGGTTATGGTAAATAATCAACTGCGTATTGCAATTGTTTTTATAAATTATACGATAAAGTTTCGCACACTAACTTTTATTTTGTTTATCGAATTCCATTTATAAATGTATCTATCCGATTAACTCCGTTATAGGTCAAATGTTTTATAAAAGCACTTCCTATAATGCCACCTTTTGCAAATGTACTTACTGTTTTAAAAGTCTGCTTATCGTGGATCCCAAAGCCTATTAATTGTGGATTGGTTAACTGCATATCCTGAATTCTTTTAAAATACGCTTCTTGTTCGGTTCCAAAACCCGTACTACTTCCGGTAACACTGGCGGAACTTACTGTATAAATAAAACCTTTTGACGCAGCATCAATTTGTCTAATTCGAGATTCGGAAGTTTGTGGCGTTATGAGTAAAACATTGATTAAACCGTATTTTTCAAAAAGTTCTTGATAGTCGCTTTGATAAATTTCAAGCGGAAGATCAGGAATAATCAGTCCGTCGATTCCAACTGCAGCACAAGTTTCGCAAAATTGCTCCACACCGTATTGAATTATCGGATTAAAATATCCCATGATCAATAACGGGATATTGACCGTTTTACGAACATCTTTCAATTGGTCAAAAAGTACTTTTGTCGACATTCCGTTTTTTAATGCTGCAGTCGCGCTGTTTTGAATAGTTGGTCCGTCAGCCAATGGGTCGCTAAAGGGCAAACCAATTTCGATGAGATCTACACCGCTTTTTTCCAATTGTGCAATGATTCCAACCGTGTCGTTCAAACTCGGATATCCTGCTGAAAAATAAATAGATAAAATTTGTTCTTTTTCTGCTAATTTTTGATTGATTCTATTCATTGTGTGCTCTGATTTTAATATTTTTTGTTCTCCTAATATATAGGTAGCATTCAATATGTTTTATAATTTAAAATAGTCGATGTACGTCTGTAAATCTTTATCTCCACGTCCCGATAAGTTAATCACAACTACGTCGTCCGGTTCCAAATTCATCACATCCAATGCGGCAAAGGCATGAGCGGTTTCGATTGCAGGAATTATTCCTTCCATTTTTGATAATTCTAAACCGGCATTCATCGCATCTTCATCGGTAATTGAAATAAATTGAGCCCTTTTGGTTGCAAATAAATGGGCATGCATCGGACCAACTCCCGGATAATCTAAACCTGCCGAAATAGAATACGGCTCGGTAATTTGTCCATCGTCGGTTTGCATCAATAAGGTTTTACTTCCGTGAATGATTCCTATTTTGCCTAAAGCAGAAGTCGCAGCACTTTCGCCCGAATACACGCCTAAACCAGCTGCTTCAACAGCAATGATTTTAACATTTTCTTCGTCCAGAAAATGATAATAAGCACCGGCTGCATTGCTTCCGCCTCCCACACAAGCAATTACATAATCTGGGTTTTCTTTTCCTTCTTTTTCCAACAACTGACTTTTAATTTCGGCAGAAATAACACTCTGAAATCGAGCCACCATGTCGGGATAAGGATGCGGCCCCACCACCGAACCTATAATATAATAGGTATCTTGAGGATTATTGATCCAGTCTCTAATGGCTTCATTAGTGGCGTCTTTCAAGGTTTTTGACCCCGAACAAGCTGGCACCACTTCGGCACCAAGCATTTTCATGCGGGCAACATTTGGCGCTTGCCGCTTTATGTCAACTTCCCCCATGTATACAATACATTGCATACCCATCAAAGCACAAACCGTTGCCGTTGCTACACCGTGCTGACCCGCGCCTGTTTCGGCAATGATTCGGGTTTTACCCAAACGCTTTGCTAATAAAATTTGTCCAATTGTATTGTTTATTTTATGAGCTCCCGTGTGGCACAAGTCCTCTCTTTTTAAGTAAATTTTGGCATTGTATTTTTTCGAAAGATTTTTGGCAAAATACAAAGGGGTTGGACGACCTACATACTCCTTCAACAACTGATCGAATTCCGCTTGAAACTCTGGTTCAGCTGTAATTTTCAGATACGATTGCCGCAATTGCTCTACATTTGGATACAGCATTTCGGGAATATAGGCTCCACCAAATGCTCCATAATATCCTTTTTCATCAACATGATAGGACGTTCTCATTGCTATTTTTTTTTAAATTATTTTTTTTGCAAATAAAACCTCAACTGAAATTTCAGTTAAAGTATTCCAGCAGTTGTTTACATTGTTCTTTATTTTTTATTCCTGCCCTAAATTCAAGCTTGCTGTTGCAATCTATGGCATCCAAAGGCAAACGGCTTTCCATCAATTTCTGAACGGCTGAAACATCTTCCACCCCTATGCCACCGCTCAGAAAAAATGGTTTTTGGGAACTATATCTTTCTAAAATTTTCCAGTCAAATTGCGTTCCGTTTCCTCCTGGAAACTTTCCTTTGGTATCCAATAAATAATAATCGCAACAGTCTTCAAATGGTTTCAAAATTTCGAAATCAAAATCAGTTCCCACGGCAAACACCTTAATGATTGAAACAGAAGTAGGCAATTGCTCTTTGAGTTCTTGGCAAAAAAACACCGACTCATTTCCGTGCAATTGTACCGCTTGAAGATCGTATTTGTCTACCATTTCTAAAATTGTTTCCATAGTCTCAGCCACAAAAACGCCTACCTTCTGAATTGATTTGGGTAGCTTGGGCATGTTTCCTTCAAAATAACGAGGCGAATTTCTGGCAAAAATAAATCCCAAATACGCAGGTTTCAGCGAAGCAATTTCGAGAATATTGTCCGCTTCTTTCATACCGCAGATTTTGACAGCAATTGTTTTTGACAATACCTTTTCTGTTTTCAATTTCATCAGTATTTATTTAATTTTTGAATAAAATCTTCCGCAGCTTTTCCAGCATTATCTGTTTTCATAAAATTTTCTCCAATCAAAAATCCTTTAAAACCATAACTTTCCAAATCCATAATATCTTCGACTGATGTAATGCCGCTTTCCGAGATTTTAACAAATTCGGACGGGATTAGAGCTGAAAGTCTTTTGCTGTTGTCCAAACTCACTTCAAATGTGGCCAAATTTCGATTGTTTACCCCAATCATATCCAGCGATGGCATCACTGATTTTTCTAATTCTTGCTCATTGTGAATTTCAAGCAATACTTCCAATCCGAGATTTTTCGCACATTTTGAAAATCGTTCGATTTCAGTTCGGGTCAAAACTGATGCGATGAGCAATATTAAATCGGCACCGTTGGCTTTGGCTTCCAAAATCTGGTATTCGTCGATGATGAACTCCTTTCGCAAAAGCGGAATATCTGTTGATGCACGAGCTAAGACCAAATCTTCGAGCGTACCTCCAAAATACTTCATATCCGTTAGCACCGAAATTCCCACCGCACCAGCATTGTCATATCCTTTTATTACTTCTTCTACCGAAAATCCATTATTAATAATGGATTTGGATGGCGAACGGCGTTTGTGTTCGGCAATAATTCCGCGTGTTCCTTTCCTCAAATTGGTACTTAATGAAGTTACTGTTCTCTCAAAAAAGACAGAAGCTTCCAATTGGGAAACAGGAATCACTGCTTTTTTGAGTGCGACTTCTTTTCTTTTTTCTGTTATTATTTTATCTAAAATGGTCATCATTCTTATTCTTTTACTTCTCAATTATAGTCATAGTGTTCATTGTACCCGTTTACCGCGTGAAGGATTACTTCACATTATTTATAATTTTATTTGGAGTTCAGTGAACTTCGTTTGAAGCGGAGCTCTTTTTTTTTCCGATTTTTCTTCGGGAGCACGCCCAAACGCAGCTTACATCTGATGTAAAAAAATGGTATCACTTGCTTAAATATTGTAATTTTGTGAGTGCTTTTTGGGCTTTTCCCGAAAGCAGACTTTCTTTTGCTTGTGCAAAACCTTCGGTTGGACTGCAATTGGTTATTGTTGCAATTGCCATTGCAGCATTGGCACACACTACATTATTTTGGGCCTCTGTTCCATTTCCTGCTATAATTTGGGTAAATAAATGGGTCGATTGTTCTACCGTTTCTCCTCCCTCAATGTCTTTGGCGGAAAGTAGCGAAAGCCCAAAATCAGTAGGATTGATAAAGCCTTCCTGGTTGTTCTTGATCATTTTGGTTGGGCCCGTTAATGCAATTTCGTCGTAGCCGTCTAGCGAATGCAGAATACTGAAATTGATGTTGGTGTTTTGGTACAAGTAGGCATACATTCGGGCGAGTTCTAAATTAAAAACACCCACCAATTGATTTTGCGGAAACGACGGATTTACCATTGGCCCTAACATGTTGAAAAATGTTTTTACGGCCAAATCCTTCCTGATTTTACCTACATTTTTCATGGCGGGATGAAAAAGTGGCGCATGCAAAATCGCAATACCTGCTTGATCGACACAACGGTTCAAGTGGTCGTTGTTGGTGGTGAATTTTATCCCCAAATTTTCCATCACGTTACTCGAACCTGAAATCGACGAAACGCCGTAATTACCATGTTTGGCAACTTTAAAACCCGCACCAGCCACAACAAAGGCAGAAAGCGTAGATATATTGAATGTGTTTTTTCCGTCGCCACCCGTTCCACACAAATCGATGGTATTGTGCGACGAAAAATCGACCCGAATGCACCGTTCCAGCAATGCTGCTCTAAAACCTTGCAGTTCCTCGATAGTGATACTTCGCATCATGTAAACCGTCAAAAATGAGGCAATTTGACTTTCATTGTAATTGCCATACGAAATGTTGATGAGTACTTCTCGGGCCTCTTCTTGAGTGAGTATCTCGTGATTGATGAGTCGGTTAAGGATTGTTTTCATTATATTTTTTTTGTCTTTGGGTTATTCCAAATTTTTAAAACCTTCTTACATTATAATCATTTAGCTGTTCAGCCAGTTGGAAAGAATTTGTTTTCCATTTGGCGTAAGCACGCTTTCTGGGTGAAATTGAACCGCTCGAACATCCAAATGTTTGTGCCTAAGTGCCATAATTTGACCTTGTTCGTCCACGGCAGTTATTTCCAAAACATCAGGAAGTGGCGTTTCCACTACCCATGAGTGATAACGACCTACTTCAAATTCCGTAGGAAGATTTTGAAACAAAACCTCGTCCGTAACGGTGACCTTTATTTTCGTAGCCACTCCGTGAAAAACGGTGTCTAAATTTACTAGTCTTCCGCCAAACACTTCTCCAATAGCTTGCTGACCTAGACATACGCCAAAAATACTTTTGGCTGATGCATATGTTCGAATTACGTCTTTTAACAACCCTGCTTCGTCGGGGATTCCAGGGCCGGGTGATAGGATTATTTTTTCAAAAGTTGCTAAATCTTCTAACTCAAATTCGTCGTTGCGAAAAACCGTTACCTCGGCATCCATACTTTCTAAGTAATGAACCAAGTTGTAGGTAAAACTGTCGTAATTATCGATTACTACTATCTTTTTCATTTGTGTTACATTTGTACAATTAAATAGTTTCTGCCGCGTCAAGTGCTTTATTCAACGCTTGTAATTTATGATACACCTCTTGCATTTCGGCTTCTGCGTCCGAATTTGCAACAATACCAGCACCTGCTTGCGAATGAAGTTCGTGATTTTTACTCAAAAAAGTGCGAATCATAATGGCATGGTTAAAGTTACCTTCAAAATCCATAAAACCAATGGCGCCTCCGTAAAAATTTCGATTGGTTTTTTCGTACTTTTCAATAAGCTGCATCGCTTTAAATTTTGGAGCACCACTCAAAGTTCCCGCCGGAAAAGTGTCGGCAACTACTTGCATTGTCGAGGCTTTGTCGTGTAAACGCGCCGTCACTTTAGAAACCAAATGAATCACGTGCGAAAAAAATTGAATTTCTCTGTATTTTTCTATCTGAACTTCGTTCCCATTTCGGCTTAAATCGTTTCGAGCAAGATCGACCAACATGATGTGCTCACTGTTTTCTTTTTGATCTTCGGCTAATTTTTTGGCAAGAACTGCATCTTTTTCGTCGTCGCCCGTTCGTTTAAAGGTTCCGGCAATCGGATGTATTTCTGCTTTTCTGTTGTGTACAATAAGTTGGGCTTCGGGCGAAGAACCAAAAATCTTGAAATCACCGTAATCAAAAAAGAACAAATACGGAGATGGATTGATGCTTCGCAAGGCCCGGTACACGTTGAATTCGTCTCCTTTGAATTTCTGTGAAAATCGTCGCGACAAAACCAACTGAAATACGTCACCACGTTGACAGTGTTTTTTGGCCAAAGCCACATTATTTTTAAAATCTGCATCACTCAAATTGGAAAAACCTTCGCCCTCTTTTTTAAAAGTATAGGTAGCAATATTTCGGGACCGCAGGAGTTGGTCGATTTCTGCGGTATTGTTTTTTCCTTCTAAGCTGTGGCAAAAAATATAGGCCTCATTTTTAAAATGATTGATGGCAATAATATTTTGATACACGTGGTATTGTACTTCGGGAATGGAAGTTAGATTGTCCTTTTTGGACAAATGAATGTTCTCAAAATACCGAACTGCGTCATAAGAAATATAACCAAACAAGCCATTCGAAATGAATTTAAAATCCGTGACGTCACTTTTAAATTGAGCTGAAAATTGCTGAATTATTTGGACGACATTCGTGTTTTTTTCGATAACGCTTTTTTCGCCCGTTCCATCAGGATAGGTTGTTGTACATTGATTGTTATCAATTTTTATTGAAGCGATTGGGTTGCAACATATATAGGAAAAACTATTATCGTTGGCATGATAATCGCTACTCTCGAGCAAAATACTGTTGGGAAATTTATCCCGAATTTTTAAGTAAACACTAACCGGAGTAATGGTATCTGCGAGTATTTGCTTGTAATGTGTGGTGAGATTATATTTTTTCACGGGAAATAATTTTCAATTTTTACTAAATAATGCGAACAAAAAAAGGCTTGTCGTCTGACAAGCCTTTCTGTATATTGGATTTCAATTGATACTATAGGTGCTTAGTTCACGACGACTGACGTAAATTGTTCCACCACCAAGTATTGTTTAAAAGAGTGTACATTATTTTTTTTTTGTTGCAAATATAGGTATGTAAATTTACTTGTAACGCATTTTTAGAAAAAATTATAATTTGTTTGAAAGTGGCAAGATAGAACGATGGTAAGAAATACAACAACAAGACATAACTAGACATAACTAGACGTAAATCTTAAAATAAATCGGCATTTGATTGTTACAAAAATCGCAATCAAAAGCACAAAAGAAACTTAGAGCACTTTTTAAATACCGGCTTTTGGTGTAAATTGCGGCTCAATTTAAAGAAAAAATATGACTGCGAATAACGTGTTGCATTACATCAAACAAGTTCTACAAAATAAACCTGAAGATTGGTTAAACCTGACCACGCACCGGTTAGATATTTACAACGAACAGCAAGCCAAGTCGCAGTTTGTGGATGAGTTGGAACGCTTGTATCAAAACGGTATTTTTGAAAAAAAGACACTTGAACAGTTGCCTACCGCTTACGATTACATCAGGTTGGGACATCCTTTGTCGTGTGTTCTCGAATGGGGAATTGCAAAAATCAACGCGCTAGATGCCGAAAATGTAATTGCTTTTTCGTCTCAAACAGTTCCCGTACTGGCTATTTTGAGAAAAAACAAATTGGAACATAAAAATACCCAAATTTTATATACCGGTGAATTACCGCATACTTTTGACTCGGAAATTATCCGGAATATTTATGGTTATGATTTTGAATTGCTGCAAATAACAAACGAAAAAGAGATTTCAAAATTTGACGGAAGTACTGTTTTTATTTCAAATGAAACGGTATTTGGCACTATCGATTTGATTGTTGAAGTGGATTTTTACATTCGTTTGTACGATTCTTTGGGAAGTGTATTGCTTATAAATGGTGCAGAAAACAAAAACTACATCAGCGATATTCAGCACGTGCGAAGAAGAGAAACCATTGCTATGACACCCGATAATTGTTTGACAGCCTTAACATTTTTGACGGAACAACGTTCGTTTGAAATTTCAAATAACAATCAAGTTACCGATAAAAAGGCCGTAGCAGTTGCCCTAAAAAAAATTACCGGAACCGAAAGCGAGCCTTTGGTTGCTTCCAGCGGATTGTCGATTCAGTATGCGATTTTGATGGGACTGATACACGATGCTGCAACCAAACACCAAGGGAAAAAAATCAAAATTGTGGTACCTCCCAATTGTTATGGCGGTACCAACGACCAAGCGCGACGTGTAGCAGCAAGTGTTGCTGATGTTGAAATCGTTGACTTACTCGTAGACGGCGATAACGATATG
>NZ_JBIPPD010000013.1:0-27196 GCF_044368625.1 Flavobacterium sp.
TTTTATACGACAATTTAACTTTGAAAGATGTTTCTGGAAAATTGATTGTAAAAGACCAAGCGGTGACTTTACAAAATGTGAAAACCAATATTTTTGACGGATTGATTACCGCCAACGGAACCGTTTCTACCAAAAGCAAAGTACCTACATTTGCGATGGAACTGGGTTTAAACCAAGTTGATATTCAAAAATCGTTTACACAGCTGGAAATGCTCAAAAACATTGCACCAATAGCAGGAATCATCAACGGAAAAATAAATTCGAAAATTCATTTGAATGGTAATTTAGATGCCAAAGAAATGACTCCTGATTTAAAAACACTAACGGGAGATTTATTTGGACAGCTGTTGTCGACCACTGTAAATGCTAAAAATTCTACTTTATTAAGTGCTTTAGGAAGCAATATAAAATTTATTGACATCAGTAAAATTAATTTGAATGATCTAAAAGCCAATTTGACGTTCAAGGATGGTAAAGTAAATGTGAAACCCATTGACCTGAAATACCAAGACATCAAAGTTACCGTTGGTGGATCACATGGTTTTGACCAATCGATGAATTATGATTTAAAATTCAACGTTCCCGCTAAATATTTAGGATCTGAAGTAACCGCTTTGTTGGCAAAGTTGACACCTGCGGAATCCGCTAAATTAGAAAACATCCCAGTAAATGCAATGGTAACGGGTAATTTTGGAAGTCCTAAAATTTCGACTGATATGAAACAAGCGGTAACCAATTTGGCCAACCAATTGGTAAAACAGCAAAAAGACAAGTTGATCAATCAAGGAACGAATGCACTACAAAACATTATCAAAGGAAACAGTAAACCTAAAGATTCGACCAAAACACCCACTAAAGAAGAAGCGGTAAAAGACAAAGCCAAAGATTTGATTAACGGATTATTTGGAGGGAAAAAGAAGTAATTTGTTCCTTAAATAATTCAAGTGTCCTTTTAAATCGTGTTTAAAAGGACATTTTTTTCACACCAAAATCCGTACTTTATAACCTTCATTACTTCTGATATTAAAAACCGTTCCGTCCTCAAAAATCAAATATTGCCCTTTTATTCCAGTCAATATCCCTTTAAAATTAGGTGTTTTATCCAAACTGAGACTTGCGATTTTTTTCGGATATTCTAAAACAGGATAATACAATGGAGTAGCCTTAAAAGCATTGATATCAAAATAATCAAGCACTTCTGACGGAAGCAAATGCTGCACTTTAGTTTTTTCGGCTAACAAATCAATGGATACCACGTCATTCGTGAGCATTTTTCGCCAATTGGTTTTATCGGCAAAATGATTTTTTAAAGCAACCTCGGTGATTCCCGCCAAGTAGCGGTTGGGAACTTCCACAATGGCCAATGCTTGTTCGGCTCCTTGGTCGATCCATCGTGTCGGGATTTGCGTATTTCGGGTCACTCCTACTTTCAATTCGCTCGACGATGCAAAATAAACTACATGCGGTTGCAATTGTACCCGAGCTTCATAGGCCAAATCGCGGTCTTCAATTCCCAAATGTGCGGTACTCAATTCGGGTTTCATGATCCAATCGCCCACGGCGGGACTGCTGTAAAAGCAATCGTAGCAAAAGCCTTGACGGAAAATTTTTTTACTTTTTCCGCAATTCAAACACTGAAAACCATCGAAAACAATTTCCATTTCCTTACCCAGTAACTGATTGACGTTTAGAAAACTATTTTCAAAAACAAGATAATATTGAATGGGATTGCCCAATTCGGTTTGCATTTTAGTGAGCGTTCCTCCGTAAGTCATCGTATTTTAAAATTAGGAATAAGTAATTTGGACTGTTTTTTTGCTATTTTTGGTAAAGTTAGAAATTCAACCCGCATTATCATAATTTAACTTTTAAAATGGCTTTATCTATAATTAATTCTGTTGCCTCGTGGCTGTTAAAAAAACGAATTCATCAGATTGAATTGTTTATGAAATACCCAAATGAGGTTCAAGAAGAATTGTTGTTGAATCTCATTCGCACCGCAGAGCGAACACAAATCGGACTGGAATACAATTTTGAGAGCATCAAATCCTATCAAAATTTTGCCGATCGGGTTCAAATTTCTACCTATGAATGTCTCGAACCTTTAATCGAACAAACCCGAAAAGGCGCTCAAAATATATTTTGGCCTTCGCCGATAAAATGGTTTGCAAAATCCAGCGGAACGACCAATTCCAAAAGTAAGTTTATCCCTGTAAGTTCGGATGCCCTTGAAAATTGCCATTACAAAGCTGCCAAAGATTTACTTTCACTGTACCTCAATAACAACGAAGATTCGCAAATGTTTACAGGAAAAAGTTTGCGTTTGGGCGGAAGCAAACAATTGTATGCCGACAACAATACTTTTTTTGGTGATTTATCGGCAATTTTGATTGAAAACATGCCACTTTGGGCCGAATTTAGCAGTACACCAAGCAACAAAGTATCGCTTATGGACGATTGGAACGTGAAGTTAGGTGCTATTGTCAATGAAACGCGTAACGAAAATGTTACCAGTTTGGCGGGTGTACCGTCTTGGATGCTGGTTCTTTTGAACAAAGTTTTGGAAGAAACCCAAAAAACCAATTTACTCGAAGTGTGGCCCAATGCCGAAGTTTATTTTCACGGTGGCGTGAGTTTTGACCCGTATAAAGAACAGTACAAAAAAATATTTCCCAATTCTGATTTTCAGTATTACGAAATATACAATGCTTCGGAAGGCTTTTTTGCCATCCAAGATTTAAATAATTCGAGTGATTTGTTGTTGATGTTGGATTATGGAATTTTCTACGAATTTATTCCGATGGATACGTACGGGACGCCTCAACAAAAAATTATCAGGCTTGCTGATGTTGAAATTTTTAAAAATTATGCTATTGTAATTACCACCAATTCGGGATTGTGGCGGTACCAAATTGGCGATACGGTGCGGTTTACTTCTTTAAACCCCTATCGCATTCGAGTTACAGGAAGAACCAAACACCACATCAATGTTTTTGGTGAAGAGTTGATTATCGAAAATGCCGACAATGCGATTGCCAAAGCCTGCAAAGTGACGCATACAGAAATGATTGATTATTCGGTAGCACCCGTTTTTATGGAAGGCAAAGAAAAAGGGGCTCACGAATGGATCATCGAATTTAGAAACAATCCAACCGATTTAACGCTTTTCACAAAAGTTTTGGACGAAACCTTGCAATCCTTAAACTCAGATTACGAGGCGAAACGCTACAACAACATGACGCTGAACGCTCCGATTGTTCATGCGGCACGACCCAATTTATTTTACGATTGGTTGAAAAATCAAAATAAATTAGGAGGTCAAAATAAAATCCCGAGACTTTCGAATCAACGGGAATATGTAGAACAATTGCTGGAATTGAATAAGTAAGCTGTTCAAAAACTACATTTTCTGTGTAAAGAAGGACCGCGTTAGTGATGGAAGCGGCATCCCCCGATTTTTCATCGGGGATACAGCGGACAGCACGACCCTTGGGGAACGCCCAAAAAAAATCCTCTCATTGCTGAAAGGATTTTTAGGATATATTTAAAATTGGAATTAGATGATTAACATCGCATCGCCGTATGAATAGAATTTATAGTTTTCTTTGACAGCTTCTTCGTAGGCTTTTTTCATTAAATCATGACCTGTAAAAGCAGAAACCATCATCAATAAGGTCGATTTTGGTGTGTGAAAATTGGTAATCATACAGTTGGCAATACTGAAATCGTGTGGTGGAAAAATAAATTTATTAGTCCAACCGTCGAAGGTATTTAAAGTTCTAGCGGAAGAAACGGCGCTTTCAATGGCACGCATCGAGGTAGTTCCTACGGCACAAATGCGTTTTTTATGCAATTTGGCATTGTTGACAATATCACACGCTTCTTGAGTGATTTTAAGTTCCTCAGAATCCATTTTGTGCTTTGATAGATCTTCTACTTCCACCGGATTAAAGGTTCCTAGACCTACGTGAAGCGTTACTTCAGCAAAGTCAACTCCTTTGATTTCAAGACGTTTCATTAAATGTTTAGAAAAGTGCAAACCTGCAGTTGGTGCGGCAACAGCTCCTTCTTCTTTGGCATAAATGGTTTGGTAACGTTCCTTATCATCCTCGTTTACCTCGCGGTTGATGTATTTAGGAATCGGTGTTTCGCCTAATTCGGTCAACTTGTTTCTGAATTCTTCGTAAGAACCGTCGTACAAAAAGCGAAGGGTTCGGCCGCGAGATGTAGTATTATCAATTACCTCAGCTACTAACGAGTCGTCGTCGCCAAAATAGAGTTTATTTCCAATTCTGATTTTACGGGCTGGATCAACGAGCACATCCCACAAACGTTGTTCGGCATTGAGTTCTCTTAACAAAAAGACTTCGATTCTGGCGCCTGTTTTTTCTTTATTTCCGTACAAACGTGCTGGAAACACTTTGGTATTATTCAAAATCAACACATCGCCTTCGTCAAAATAGTCGATGACGTCTTTGAACATTTTGTGTTCAATCGTCTTTTTTTCGCGGTTGATGACCATTAATCGGGATTCGTCGCGATTTTCGGCTGGGTATTCTGCAAGAAGTTCTTTGGGTAAATTGAAAGAGAAATGAGATAATTTCATACTGTATTTTAGATTTTAGATGAAGGATTTAGGATTTAAGAACACCCGGAGATCTTTCGGTTGCAAATATACGATTGTGAGATAGGCGTTGTCAAGTAAAACGACTTTTATTTTTAACATCTCATGCTGTACAAGGCTTGGCCTTTAAAATAAAAGAGCATTACACTTAAAAGTATGTTAATAAAGTTGCTAAAAAATTTCTTCGAAGGCAATTCCGCAGTTTTTTAGGTCGTTCCAAAAATCGGGATAGGATTTGGATACAACTTCGGCATCTTCAATAATAAGGGTGGTTTTTAGTGCCAATGGTGCAAATGCCATCGCCATTCGATGGTCTTGATAGGTTTTTATAGCCTCCCCCAACCCCTCCGAAGGAGGGGAGCCAGGACTCAAAGTCAAAGTACTGTCAGTTACAGAAATGGTTGCTCCAAGTTTTGTGAGCTCTGTTTTTAGTGCTTGAAGTCGGTCGGTTTCTTTTATTTTCAACGTGTGTAAACCTGTAAGTGTACATCCAATTCCGAGTCCAAAACAAGTTACTGCAATGGTTTGCGCGATATCGGGAGAATTAGCCCCATCCCAACCTTTTCCAAAGGGGAAGGAGTTGTGAACGCTTACTTTTGAGATTGTAATTGAATTATTGTTGTTAAAAACTGTTTCCACTCCAAAGTTTTTATAAATTTCTACCAAAGCGCTATCGCCTTGAAGACTGTTCTTCCTGTAACTTGAAAGTGTAATTTGAGTTCCGATTTCGGAGAGGGCGACTAACGAATAAAAATAGGAAGCAGACGACCAGTCGGATTCTATGGTAAGGGTGTGGGGTGTGGGATGTTGGGTGTTGGGTGTGGGATGTTGGGTGTTGGGTGTTGGGTGTTGGGTGTTGGGTTCGATGGATATTAAATTGTTTTCAAACGTAGTTTCTACCCCAATTTCGTTTAATAATCCCAACGTCATTTGGATATAGGGCAACGAGGTAATCTCTCCTATTAAATTTAATTTTAAACCGGTTTTCAACTTTGGAGCGATTAATAGCAAAGCCGAAATGTATTGACTACTGGTGTTGGCTATCATCGAAACCGTATTTTTTTCGAGAACAACGCCTTTGATTTTTAAAGGCGGGAATCCGATTTTTTCTTGATAGGAAATTTGAGCGCCCAAACTATTTAGCGCTTCGACCAATACATGAATAGGACGTTCTTTCATTCTCGATGAACCGGTTAAAATCACTTCTCGGTCGGGTTGAGTAGCAAAATAAGCCGTGAGAAATCGCATCGCTGTTCCGGCGTGGTGAACGTCGATGATTTGGGATTTGGGAGCCTCCCCCAACCCCTCCAAAGGAGGGGAGCTGTTAAGAATTACAGAGAGTGCTTTGAGCATCACTTCTGAATCGTCGGAATTGGACGTGTTTTTCAATTGTATTTCTGGAAATAGGGCTTGCAACAACAACAATCGATTGGTTTCGGATTTTGAACCTGTAATGGTTATTGTTGAATTACTTCTTAAATTGGATTGATGCAGTTGAATATTCATTTTTTTTCTTTTCCAAAACGTTTTCGGATCCAAGGAAATACAAAAACTTCTGCTAAACCCCAACCGAATCCAAAAATAAGGGCTTGATAAATTATTTCTTGAGTAGAGGATTCCTCTCTAAAAAAATAAAGAATAGCTCCATAAGCCAATCCCATAACTATAAAACCTACAAAAAAGGTAATGCTTTTTGCTTTCATAAATTACTTTATTGTTTATCAATTTTCTTATTTCGACCTAAGTAAAAAAACAAAATACTCATAAAAATCACTTGAAAACATGTTCGAATAAAAAACGAATTGGAACATTTACTTCCCCACTCGAAAACACAATTCCGGTCTTCTTCTAGGAAATAAAAAAGCACAAAATTAATTATTGCGACAAGTGCAAAAATAACTAAAAAGCGTTTTATATTGGGGTTCATTATTTCAGTTTTTCGTTGTTTTTATGACGGTCTTTGTCGCGATTGGATTTAAGCTCCATTTTTTTGTCAAAAGCTTGTTGTAAATTAATTCCTGTTTGATTGGCTAGACAAAGCACCACAAAAACCACATCGGCAAGTTCTTCGCCAAGGTCTTTATTTTTGTCGCTTTCCTTTTCGGATTGTTCGCCATACCGTCGGGCAATAATTCGTGCCACTTCGCCTACTTCTTCAGTAAGTTGTGCCATATTAGTGAGTTCGTTAAAGTAGCGAACGCCGTGTTTTTTGATCCAGTTATCAACTTCGAGTTGGGAATTTTGTAGGTTCATATCGTTGCAATATACGAAGCAATCTGTTAGTATTTATCGATTACGAGTACATGATTTGTTAGGCTTCGTTTCTACAAATCGTTTTTCGTAGCTTTATATTTATCTTTTTACTTTCTAATCCACCTGTTTTTTTGTCTTTGAAAATAGTAAAAGGTACGAAGCAAACCAAGTGATTAAGCGTGATTGCTTCGTTCCTTTCATTGACAATTTCAATCCCTCGCGTGTTTTTGATTAGCGATTATAATTTTTTTAAAACCACTTTTTCATTTTGTTTGTCAATCATCTCTTTATAATACATCTTTAACGATGCATACTGATTGGGTGCTATGGTTGAATAATTGATTTCAACGGTTGCAGCCAATTGAATTTGATTTCCGTTAGCAACAATATTGTAGATAAAATTGGCAATGTTTTGTTCCATTCCAATTGCAAGTGGTTTTGGTAGTGATTCGATGGCATACCCTTCAGGAATATTGATTGTAATGCTGTATTTGTCCTGATAAGGAAACGCAAAATCAAGTGGGTAGTCTCTTTTTTCTTGTTTAAATGGATTCACTTTAGTTGCAAAATGCAACATAGGATTGAAGTAAATTTTATCTCCAATGCGTTCCGATACATTATCATTGGTAAAATCTATGGTTTCAACAATGGGTTTTGTCAGCTCTTTTTCGTTCGTTACGACGTAGGCTCCAACTACTAGTCCAGGATATCTTTTTTCCATACTTTCCAGATAAGAATCTTTAGACTTCGACAAATTATTTTCTCTAAATAAATAACCGTTATAATCAAAATACTGATCTCTTATTTTGCCCGAAACTTTTCCGTTCTCGTCCATGTTTGCTAAAACCGTTATGGTTTCTTTAGAATTTACTTTAGGCATTAAATCCACCTCTGAAGAAGTTTTATTTTCGCGTATTATTCGTCCTTTCCAATTTAAAACCTCTATCGGAAGTATGTTGGGCATGGCGTTTTTTGTGGTGGCATCCAATAGTATGATTTCCTTGTCTAATTCGACACCAGCGATTACATAATTATAAGCGCCCCGATTAGGAAAAACCGAAATACCGTTTGAACGCGTACTTACCAAAACGGGGTTGCATTTAATTTGCGCTTCACGGAGCATGGAAACAAGCATCAAATTAATATCAGCAACATTCCCGATTTTTTCAGTATAGGCTTTTTTTACTCCTAAATCCGTGTAGTAACCCATTTTTTCATTCCAGTTCATTCGGTTCTTTACAAAATCAAAAATGGCTGTGATTCGTTCGCCGCGGCTCACTTTACCTTTAATTAATTCTTCTAAATCGGCTTCATAATAGGAAGTTTTTGCAACCTCTCTTCCAAAATATTCCGATTCGTAAATGGTTTTTGCAACCGATTCCCAATCGGTAGAGTAATTAACAATTCCGTTGCTTGGAAAATTTGTGGAAGCCAGTTCATACTGAATCATCGAAGTGTAATTGTCCATATTGTTGACATAGGGTTCTTCTTTTATTGCTTTAATATTTGACCCGGTGTATATAATCCGTGAATTATTGTATCGTCCATTAGCAGAAAGAACTACTTCCTCGTCGGAAGCGTTAATTTGTTCAAATCCTTTCAAAAAGCGTTGGTACGAAAAATATTGTGGAATTAAAACTTCGTATTGAATGTTGTTTACTGGAATGGAATATTGAAAATACCAATCCGGTAAAAAATTAAAGTAGGGTGTTTTTAGTGTATACTTAAACTCAATGATACTTCCTTCTTTGACGTTGGGAAGTGTGATTTTTTTTAAGGAATAATTTTCATTTACTTTCTCTTGAAATTCACCATCGCTCTTCAGCTTGGTACGTTCCACTTTATTATCTACTAAATTATACGTTGCGGCATCATCAAAAAACAAGCGAACGGATTGACCGCCTGTGTAGTAAGGAATTTCTACATTTGCAAAAGAATATCCTTCTTTATTATAAATCTTAATCTTTGTTTTTACTTCTTGAACGAGTGTAAAAGTACCCTCGAAGGAGAGTTCAAAAGAAACTTTTCCGGTCTTGAAAAGTAGGGCTGCTGCTGCAGACGAATCCATAGGATGCACTTTTTCGGCAAGCTCTTCGACAGTTACTTTGTTAAAATTATACTTCTGACTAATTGCAGATGTGGTAATAAAAAAAATGGTGATCAGAGAAATCAGTTTGTGGTTCATAATTTATGTTTTTTTTATCAGTACTATTTTGGCGTTGTCCATTTTGGCTACACTTTCTCTAAATTTTCTAAAATCCTCGTAATCCTCTTTCTTGAAATATCCTGGATTGACTTGATACGTTCTTTTGTAAATCAATTTGTTTGGGGTCACAATGCTGTATTCGGTTTTATAAAATCCAAATTTATCTTTATACTCAGTAGCTTCGGGTTTGGCTTCAATAACAAATTCTGCAGGTAAATTAATTTCAATTTCATCGTAATCATAAAAACCTCTTGCAATTTCAAACGGATTCATACGAGTACGGTAGCGTTGTGGTACCGCTTTTGTAGGGTTGAAAGCATTGAGTGAAAACATCAATCGCCCTGAATTTAGACTGGCAAAATTTGGCGCAACAATAGCAATTTCCTCCTTAAATTCAATCGCATCTTTGTTGTTATTTAACTTCACGTTCTGCAATTTTAAATTGTTGATGTGCCAAAAATAATTATTATAAAACTTGTTTAACTCTTCTTGTGACTTTGTCTCTATATGGAATTTATTTTCATATTGAATGCCTTTAGATTTTATCATCACATTACCCGAAAGACTTCCTTGCACATCAATGCTAAAAGACCCTTTTGACAATTGCGAATTTTGATTAGCTGAAGATTCTGGCGTTTTCACAATTTCGCCTCCTTCGGGTTTAATTAGTAAAGCGGTTCGTTGATCGGTAAAATCTCCTTGAAAACCAAACGGATTAAGCTGACTTGTACATTCCAACCAATACATTTTACCATCAATTGGAACGCCTAAAATAACGTGGTTTCCTTACATGGAAACAAAATCTTCTTGCAAATTTCTGACATCAGAATCGCCATAAATTACGGTATAATAAGATGGCACCCCCACGATTTGTAAAAGCGATCGTGTGAAGTTTGTAAGTGCTTTACAATCGCCATAACCCAAACGATCCACGTCTTTGGCAAGCATCGGTTTCCACCCACCGATTCCTAACTGAATACTGATGTACCGCGTTTTGTCCTGTACATACTTATAGATTATTTTGGTAATTTCTAAAGGATTTTTTTCATTGCCAACCAGATTTTTAACCTTATTTTGTGTTTCAATCGGAATTTCGTCTGTGTTTTTCAAAAGGCTTTCGTACATCCATAAACCAAAATTTTTCCAATCCGAAGCCACTCCATCAACTCCTTCGAGGTGAAAAGAAGTCAATC
This sequence comes from Flavobacterium sp., assembly GCF_044368625.1. Taxonomy (GTDB): domain Bacteria; phylum Bacteroidota; class Bacteroidia; order Flavobacteriales; family Flavobacteriaceae; genus Flavobacterium. The sequence continues at coordinate 10,277 of NZ_JBIPPD010000013.1, forward strand.
CAAACATGACATAAGGAAAAAAGGACTGGTAAGAGGGAGCGTACTCCTCATTTTTAATCGCCGTCCTATTTTTTGCCGTAAAATGCAATGTATTGCCTTTCTCCTCTTTCGAAATATTTGGGTGATTTTCAAAATTAAATTCCTTGTATTTGAACCCTAACTCCGACTGATAATTTATCGAATAGGTGCTATTTTCGACACTTTGATGCCTGTTTTCAATCGGATACCAAGAAGGAATAAAAGCGGTATTGGATGTTTCGACTACACTTTCGTAAATTAATGTAAACGGAAACATAATGGGTGTATAATCTAGAAATAGCAGTTTATTATCCGTAACTACCGAACCCTCCGAAACAGAATTTTCTTTAAAATCACGGCGCTTTATTCGCTTAATTTCGGCGCCTTCTTTATTTAAAATTACGGCTTCAATGGATTTTATTTTACTCGAACTGCTAAAGTATTCCGCAGCATCCATGGATTCCAATCCTGTTTCATTCAATATTGTTACTACTCTCTTTGTGGAAATTGTCATTAATTTACGAGAGGAAATTTCAATATTTTTGTAATTTAAACGTACAACAGAATTGGCGTTTTCTATTAAATTATCGGGAATAGTGACAACATTGTACTGCTGATTTTGGGAATAGGTTGCAAAAAAAACGAAAAGGCATAAAATAGAGTTGAAAAGTTTCATGGCTGAAAAATTTTTCTATAAATATATAATTTTTAGGAATAATTAACATTATTATTCTCTATTTTTTGTGTCAATCAAAATAGTTACAGGTCCATCGTTTACGAGTGCTATTTTCATATCCGCCCCAAAAATGCCAGCTTGAACGGGTTTTTGAAATTCGGTTGCCAATTGTTTTAAGAAAGACTCATAAAGTGCAATTGAAATTTCGGGTCGAGCCGCTTTTATGTACGAAGGTCGGTTGCCTTTTTTGGTTGAAGCATGAAGTGTGAATTGACTGATTGCCAAGATTTCGCCATCAATATCTTTAACCGATTTATTCATTACTCCATTTTCATCGGCAAAAATGCGGAGGTTTACGATTTTTTGGGTGAGCCAAATACTATCTTCTTGCGAATCGACTGTTTCAATTCCTACAAAAACCAGTAATCCGGATTGGATTTGACCTACGATTTGGTTTTCAACGGTAACCGATGCAGCAGAAACTCTTTGGATAACGGCTTTCATTATTGATTTAGGATTTAGGAGTTAAAGTTGAAACTGATACTGTCAACTGAAAACGGATTACTCACTTTTTCTAGAATCATCACTCGCAATCCGATCATCGTTGTAAATATCGGTTCGGTAATGTTCGTCGTCGCCTTCGAGGATTTTGAGGTAACTTCTATAACGCGACCAAGCGATTTCGTCTTTTTCCAAGGCTTTTTTTATTGCACAGTGTGGTTCTTCTTTGTGCAAACAATTATTGAACTTACATTGGTCTTGCAACTTAAAAAATTCGGGGAAATAACCGCTTATTTCCGAGGGCTCCATATCGACCATACCAAAACCTTTGATTCCAGGTGTATCAATAATTCGAGCATCAAAACTCAAATCGTACATTTCTGCAAATGTTGTGGTGTGTTGGCCTTGTTTACTTGCTTCTGAAATTACTTTGGTTTTTAAATCTAAGGAAGGCTCCATTGCATTAACCAATGTTGATTTTCCCACACCAGAATGTCCTGAAAACATGCTTACTTTTCCTGTCATTAATTCCTTGAGTTGCTCAATCCCTTTCATTTCTGTAGAAGAAACCCGCAAACATTGGTAGCCGATTTCTTGATACACATGTTGCATGTACAATTGTTCGTCCAAAGTAGCCTCATCAAAAGTGTCTATTTTATTAAAAACCAAAATAGTTTCAATTCCGTACGCTTCGGCAGTAACTAAGAAACGGTCGATAAAATTGAAAGTCGTTGGGGGATTATTTACCGTAATCAACAAAAAAACCCGGTCAATGTTCGAAGCGATGATGTGCATGTGATGCGATAAATTCACTGATTTTCGAACAATGTAATTGTTTCGATCGTGAATGGTGTTAATTGAACCTGTAATTTTATCCGATGTTTCATCAAGTTCAAAATCCACATGATCGCCCACGGCAATAGGATTGGTACTTTTGATTCCCTTCATCCTGAATTTTCCTTTGATTCGACATTCGATAAAAACACCATCCGACCCCTTAACGGTATACCAGCTTCCTGTAGATTTGTAAACAATTCCTGTCATTATGCAAAGATACTACTTTGATTGAAAAATTGAGGCAAAAAAAAAGTTGCCATTTCTGACAACTTTTATTTATTCGATTGAAGTATTAATATTTGTAAGCTACTCCAGTTTTAATGGCTTGAGTTCCACCCAATGCATTTGAATTAGCCCCTACAGTTGTTTTATCCGCTGTTAAAAGTACGAATGGACAACCTAATTTAGCGGCATCCATTTTTAATTTCTTTTGCGCTTTTTTATCTCCTGTATTTCCGGTTTGAAAGTTAATTAAACCCGTTTTTCCTCTAACTTCTCCGCCTTTTTTCAATCCAGCGATGTATGACTTTTCTTCTAAAATCACTACTTTTTCCCAATCTGCTTCTCCGCTGATCACAATTTTTTCAGTCATTTCTTCCACACGTCCTGATTTTCCATAAACCACTTTTTCAATAGCGTATTTTCCTATGGAGTTTTCGGCGTCTTCACCATCGTATTTAAATACTACAACGTATTCTTCAACTCGAATAACTTTTCCATTAACCACCTCACCACTGTGTTTAGTGATTACGTCAACTTGTGCATTTGCTTGTGAAAATCCTACTGAAAGGATTAGAGCTAAAATAAATTTTTTCATTTGTTTTGTTTCTGTTTTAAAATTCGAGCAATAATACAAAAAAAATTTAAAAAAATTAAATCAATGATTATCATTTATTTATCACTTTCTCTTGATGACTGATACTTTCTTGGTGAATGGCCTTAAAAAAGTTCAAAATAAACGCCTCGCTCAAACCTTTTTGGCTTCCCTCCTCTTTCATTCGTTCTAAAATTTGCATCCAACGTTGGTTTTGCAGTACAGCAATTTTATTTTCCTTTTTCAGATTTCCGATGGCTTCCGAAATTTTCATTCGTTCGCCCATAATTTCTAGCAATTTACTATCCGAAGCATCAATTTTGGTTCTAAGTTTGGCAATTTCCAATAAATAAGAAGCACTTTCGCTGCTTTTCTTTTTTACTTTCAAATCTTCAAAAATTTCTTTTAACCGTGTGGGAGTGACTTGTTGAGCCGCATCGCTCCAAGCATTATCGGGATCAATATGCGTTTCAATTATCAACCCGTCGTAGTTTAAATCAAGCGCTTGTTGTGAAACTTCCTGAATCATGTCGCGTCTTCCAGTGATGTGCGATGGATCGCAAATAAGAGGCAACATCGGAAAACGATTTTGCAAATCAATCGCTACTTGCCATTCCGGATTGTTGCGGTATTTTGTTTTTTCATACACCGAAAATCCTCGGTGGATGACGCCAAGATTTTTGATTCCTGCACGAAACAAACGTTCTACTCCCCCAATCCACAAACTCAAATCGGGGTTTACAGGATTTTTGACCAATACAATTTTATCGGTATTTTGCAAAGCATCGGCAATTTCTTGCACAGCAAATGGGTTTACAGTGGTTCGAGCGCCAATCCACAACACGTCGATGTCGTGTTCAAGTGCCAGTTTTACATGCGTCGCATTCGCAACTTCCACAGCCATTAACAAACCCGTTTCGGCTTTTGCTTTTTGCAACCATTTTAGTCCAATCGCTCCTACTCCTTCAAAACCTCCAGGTCTTGTACGGGGTTTCCAGATGCCGGCTCTAAAAATAGACACATCCGAATCTTTTAATTCATGTGCAATTTGTAAAACTTGTGTCTCCGTTTCGGCACTACAAGGTCCCGCTAAAACAAGCGGATGGGTTAAATTGAGTTGGTCCAACCAATTTCTGTTTGCTGCTGTAATTTCCATAGCGCAAATGTAGTACTATTCTATTTTTTGGGAATAAAGTATAGGTTTTTTTTAAGAGTCGTTTTTAGTTTACCGCAAAGACACTAGGAAAGCGTCGCGCAAAGAAGCGAAGAACTAGTGTATCTTGAACATAAATTATGGGCTATTAAAAAAGAGAAACTAAATTTATCCACGCTTTTTGCTACTTTTGTTTCAAATCAAATGACATGTCAATAGAAGTTACAGCTCTTTCAAAAAGTTATGGCACTCAAAAGGCCTTGGATAACATTTCATTTTCTATACAAAAAGGCGAAATCGTGGGTTTCCTGGGTCCAAATGGCGCTGGAAAATCAACGTTGATGAAAATTTTGACGACCTATATTAATGCCGATTCGGGTGCTGCATTCGTAAATGGCTTTGATGTTGCTGCCCAGGAACAGTTAGTTCAAAAGTCGGTGGGATACTTACCAGAACACAATCCGTTGTATTTGGATTTGTATGTCAAAGAATATTTGGCTTTTAATGCCGATATTCATACGGTGGCGAAAAGCAGAATCCAGGAAGTGATCGATTTGACGGGTTTGACGCCTGAAAGTCATAAGAAAATTGGCCAACTTTCTAAAGGTTACCGACAACGTGTGGGACTTGCTAATGCGTTGCTGCACAATCCAGATGTGTTGATTCTCGACGAACCTACAACGGGATTAGACCCAAACCAGTTGGTTGAAATTAGGCAATTGATTAAAAATGTAGGTCGTGATAAAACGGTTTTTCTTTCGACGCACATCATGCAGGAAGTAGAGGCAATTTGCGACCGCGTGATCATCATTGACAAAGGCGTGATTGTGACGGACAAGAAGCTGAACCAAATCATGACCAACAAAGAACAAGTGTTGGAGGTTGAATTTGATTTTAAAATTGAAGCACAACTGATTGCGAAATTGCCGCATTTGGTTTCTTATAAAAACGTTCACGACATGATTTGGGAACTGACTTTTGTGGCTGATAATGATATGCGTCCCACAGTTTTTGATTTTGCTCAAGAAAATGGTTTGAAAACGTTGCAGTTGAATCAAAAGAATAAGAATTTAGAAGCCGTGTTTAGGGATGTTACGGGAAAGTAAATAACTACGGCAAGTTCAATGGAGAAGGATTACAAAATTAGTCTACTTCTAAATAAAATTCTTCCTTTTACTAAATAACTAGAATTAAAATATACTTTACATTAGTCAAACACCCACTCTGGCATTTAAAAAAGCTGTTCTAGAATTTATCTTGAACAGCTTTTTTTATATCGTTTTCTGTACTAACAACGTAAAAACAGAAGCTAATATTCCTCCACAGCTTTTCTTAAATACTGCTATAAAAACATAAATTTAAAAATTTACCCCTATTTTTTTATGGGTAAATTTATTTTTATATACATAATTTACTAATTTAGCTCTTATATTTTTAGGGTCTAAACTTATTTATTATGAAAATAGAAAAAAGATGGATTGTTTCCTTTACATTATTGTGTGTGTTGAGTGTAGCTGCTCTTTTTTGGACACCCGCGTCGGATGTTCATCCTTCTATGACCGACGGAAGTGCAATTAATTCGGCGGATGTGGCTTGGTTACTCACCTCCTCTTGCTTGGTTTTACTCATGACGCCTGGTTTGTCTTTTTTCTACGGCGGTATGGTGGGCAAGAACAACGTAATCTCCACGATGTTGCAAAGTTTTATTTGCCTGGGCGTGGTAAGTTTGATTTGGGTTACCGTTGGTTTCAGCCTCGCTTTCGGCACTTCGATAGGTTTTACTATTGGCGAAACCTATTATGGCATCATCGGCAATCCATTTGAGTTTGCCTTCTTCGACCATGTTGGTACACAACCTCATAACAAATTGGCTTCCACCGTTCCATTTATTTTATTTGCACTTTTCCAAATGAAATTTGCCGTAATCACTCCTGCCATCATCACAGGTTCGTTCGCCGAAAGAGTCCGTTTTATTGCCTATTTATTGTTCGTTTGCTTGTTTACACTTTTCATTTACACCCCACTATGTCACATGGTTTGGCATCCCGACGGTATGTTGGGCAACGTTTTTGGCGTCAAGGATTTTGCTGGAGGAACAGTAGTACACATGAGTGCTGGTTTTGCAGCGTTGGCAGGTGTTTTGGTTTTAGGCAAAAGAAAAAACAGTGCCCATATTCCTACCAACATTCCCTTTGTTTTACTAGGAACCGGAATGCTATGGTTTGGTTGGTTTGGATTTAATGCCGGTTCGGCATTGGCAGCCAACAGTACAGCTGCATTGGCTTTTGCCACCACCACAATTGCTTCGGCAGCGGCAATGATGACGTGGGTCTTTTTTGATCGGATAAACGGCCGAAAAGTTTCTGCTTTAGGAGCTTGTATCGGTGCCGTAGTGGGTTTGGTTGCTATCACGCCTGCGGCAGGATTTATTACGATTCCGCAAAGTATTTTTTTCGGATTTAGTGCTGCAATTGTTTCCAACTTGGCGCTGAACTGGCAAAAACTTAAAGAAATCGACGACACCCTCGACGTTTTTGCTTGTCACGGAGTTGGAGGAATTATGGGAATGATTCTCACTGCCATTTTTGCCCAAGGCGAAAACGCAAGTTTGATGCACGGTGGTTGGAACGTTTTTTTGCATCACATAGCGGCCTTAGGATTAGTGGCGTTTTTTACATTTTTTTCCGCAATTGCATTGTTTAAAATCACCAATTTCATTATCCCGATTCGCGTTTCCGAGGAGTCAGAAATCCTAGGTCTCGATTTATCACAACACGACGAAAGTTTGTAAAACCTTTATTTGAATAATTTTTTGGGCGTGACCCCGATAGAAAAAATCGGGGTCGGGCTTCCGTTCCCGCTTCCCGATGAAAAATCGGGAGAGCTCCACTCAAGCCCTCACGCATTCAAATACACATTCAGATTAACGCTCAACTAAAAAACCTCTTTTGCAATCTCTTTAATATTCTCGGCTTTACCCATCGAATAATAATGCAAAACCGGAATTCCAGCTGCAATAAGTTCCTTACTTTGCATCGTACACCACTCTATTCCTATTTGCTTTACCGATTCGGGTGTAGTAGCACGAACCACCTCCATAATCAAATTGTCAGGTAAATCAACATTAAAGCGATGCGGAATCAAGTTCAATTGTTTTTTAGTCGCAATGGGTTTCAGCCCTGGAATAATGGGAACGGTAATGCCTTCTTTACGGCATTTGGCCACAAAATCAAAGAATTTTTGGTTGTCAAAAAACATTTGAGTGATGATGTACGAAGCACCATTTTTTATTTTTTGCTTTAAAAAGTGAATATCACTGTCCAAACTCGGGGCCTCCAAATGTTTTTCGGGATAGCCCGCCACGCCAATGCAGAAATTCGTGCAACAGGAATTTTGCAATTCGTCGTCTAGATAAATGCCATTGTTAAGATTGGAAATTTGTGTAACTAATTCGCTTGCATATTGATTTCCGTCTTTCTCTGGTCTAAAATACGTTTCGCTTTTTACCGCATCACCGCGAAGTGCCACTACATTTTGTATGCCTAAAAAATCCATATCAATCAAGAAATTTTCTGTGTCTTCTTTCGAAAAACCACCACACAAAATATGCGGAATTGCATCAACCTGGTATTTATTTTGAATTGCCGCACAAATACCCACCGTTCCGGGACGTTTTTTTACAATCTTTTTTTGCAACAAACCACTCGGCAACTCCTTGTATTCATACTCCTCGCGGTGGTAAGTAACATCTATAAATGGCGGTTTGAATTCCAATAAAGGATCAATACTGTCAAAAATAGATTGAATGTTTTGCCCCTTCAAAGGAGGCAAGATTTCAAACGAGAACAGCGGAGCTCCGTTGGCGTTTTCTATGTGTTCTGTTACTTTCATTAAAATTTTAGTTTTTACTGTTTCGAGTCTCAGGTTTCAAGTTTTTCGATCACTTGAAACCTGAGACTTGAAACTTTCATTATTCTGAAATATTCGGCAAAAGCCACTTCCTTGCCATTTGTGTTGAAATTCCCCTACGCTTGGCATAATCGATAACTTGATCTTCTTTTATTTTTCCGAGTCCGAAATACTTGCTTTCGGGATGTGCAAAATAATAGCCAGACACCGATGAAGCTGGCCACATGGCCATACTCTCGGTAAGAGTCACTCCTATTTGTTTTTCGACATCAAGTAATTCAAAAATAGTGGGTTTTTCCAAATGATCGGGACAAGCTGGATATCCTGGCGCTGGACGAATACCTTTATATGATTCTTTTATCAATTCCAAATTATTCAAATTTTCATCAGATGCATAACCCCAGATTTCCTTACGAACCTGTAAATGTAAATATTCGGCAAACGCTTCTGCCAATCGATCAGCCAAAGCTTTGAGCATAATAGAATTGTAATCGTCCAGTTGCTTTTCGAATTCCAAAGCTTTTTCATCAACTCCAAAACCTGTTGTCACACAAAAGCATCCGATGTAATCTTGTTTTCCAGAATCTTTTGGAGCGATAAAATCAGCTAGTGCAATGTTTGGCACTCCAGATGTTTTCATACTTTGTTGGCGTAGGGTTAGGAAAGTTGTGGGTTGTGGGTTGTGGGTTGTCAGTTCTATATCGTCATCGTTGATGGTATTTGCTGGAAAAATACCTAGGACTCCCTTTGCCATCAGCCATTTTTCTGAAACTATTTTTTGCAGCATTTCTTGGGCATCGGCAAATAAATTTGTGGCTTGTTCGCCCACAACCTGATCCGTTAAAATTCCAGGATATTTTCCAAATAATTGCCAAGATTGAAAAAAAGGCGTCCAATCGATAAAACTTACCAACTCTGAAAGTTCGACTCCAATGGTTTTTATTCCGATAAAATTTGGTTTTACAAGTATACAATTATCCCAATCCAATTTCAATTTGTTCTTTCTAGCGGCTTCGATTGAATGGAAATTTTTGTCACGACTTCTGTTCAAATAGCCTTCACGTAACTTATCGTATTCCTCTCGAATGACTTTTGCATACGTTTCTTTTGTTTCTTTCTGCAATAAATTACTTGCCACTGTAACCGCCCGGGAAGCATCATTAACATGCACAACTGTTTCCTTATATTCTGGTGCAATTTTTACAGCGGTATGAGCCCGGGAAGTAGTTGCACCACCAATCATAATGGGTATTTTTATATTTAATTTGTCCATTTCTTTGGCCAGATACACCATTTCGTCAAGCGAAGGTGTAATCAATCCGCTCAAACCAATAATATCGACGTTTTCACGCACTGCTGTTTCTATGATTTTTTCAGGCGGCACCATCACACCCAAATCGATTATTTCAAAATTATTGCAAGCCAAAACTACCGCCACTATATTTTTTCCAATATCGTGTACATCGCCTTTGACGGTTGCCATCAATACTTTTCCAGCCGACGACGAAGTCGTCGAATCTTTTTCGAGGTTTATGTAGGGCAATAAATACGCCACCGCTTTTTTCATTACCCGAGCCGACTTTACAACTTGTGGCAAAAACATTTTTCCGCTTCCAAATAAATCGCCAACTACATTCATTCCCTTCATAAGGTTTATTTCAATCACCTCTATCGCTTTCACGGAATTAACTCTAGCTTCTTCAACATCGATTTCGATAAATTCGTCGATTCCTTTTACTAAAGAATGCGTAATCCGCTCTTGAAGGGTCCCACTTCTCCAATCCGCACCCCCAACCCCTTTCCGAAGGAGAGACGAGCTTGATTCCCCTTTAAACTTTTCTGCCAAATCCAAAAGTCGTTCGGTGGCATCTTCTCTTCTGTTTAAAAGAACATCTTCGACGTAATCTAATAAAGTTTTGTCAATTTGGTCGTAAATTTCGAGCATCTCGGGATTAACAATTCCCATGGTCATTCCGTTTTGGATGGCATGGTACAAAAATGCCGAATGCATCGCTTCGCGAACTTTGTCGTTTCCTCTAAAAGAAAATGACACATTACTAACGCCACCAGAAATAGTAGCAAACGGCAAGTTTTCCCGAATCCATTTTGTCGCCCTGAAAAAATCTAAAGCGTTCAGTTTGTGTTCGTCCATTCCTGTTGCAACTGGAAAGATATTCGGATCGAAGATGATGTCTTGAGCGGGAAAATTTACGACATCAACCAATATTTCATAACTACGTTTACAAATTTCAATACGTCGTTCGTACGTATCGGCTTGCCCGTTTTCGTCAAAAGCCATTACAATTACGGCTGCTCCGTAGCGTTTGATGAGTTTTGCTTGACAGATAAATGTAGCCTCGCCTTCCTTTAATGAAATGGAATTTACAACACCTTTTCCTTGGATAACTTTTAAACCCGCTTCGATAATTTCCCACTTTGAACTGTCGATCATTACGGGAACTCTTGCAATATCGGGTTCGGCTGCAATGAGGTTGAGAAATTTGGTCATGGCAAAAACACCGTCCAACATTCCTTCGTCCATATTAATGTCAATAATTTGAGCACCGCCTTCTACTTGAGTTCGCGCCACATTTAAGGCCTCTTCGTACTTTTCTTCTTGAATGAGACGAAGAAACTTTCTCGAACCTGTAACATTAGTTCGTTCGCCTACATTCACGAAAACGGATTCTTCGTTGACAAGAAGCGGCTCTAAGCCTGAAAGTTGCAAATTTATTTTATTTGTTCTTGACATTTTACTTTTCTAATCCTGCAAGGTTTTAAAGAACCTTGTAGGTTTATTGTTTTATACGATTATTCTAAATACCTACAAGGTTTTGGAAACCTTGCATAAAAAACTGTTATACAAATTATAATTTTCTAGGTTTAAACTGTGTAGCTACATCTGCAATTAACTTGATATGTTCTGGTGTGGTGCCGCAGCAGCCACCGATGATGTTGACCAAATTGTCTTGTAAATATTCCTTGATTAATACTTGCATTTCTTCGGGACTTTGGTCGTATTGTCCGAAGGCGTTAGGCAAACCTGCATTGGGATGTGCCGAAATATTGAGTTGGGTATTATGTGCCAATCGTTTTAAGTACGGCTTGAGTTGATCGGCACCGAGGGCACAATTAAAACCCACACTTAATAGGTCAAAATGCTGAATGGAAATCAGAAACGCTTCTACTGTTTGACCGGAAAGCGTGCGACCAGAAGCGTCGGTTATTGTTCCGGAAACCATTATAGGAACATCCGAATTTCGTTCTTCTTTTACTTCTTCGATGGCAAAAAGTGCGGCTTTGGCATTTAGGGTATCAAAAATAGTTTCAACCAATAATACATCACAACCGCCGTCGAGCAATGCTTGTACTTGTTGTTTATAGGCAATTTTTAAATCGTCGAAAGTTACGGCTCGAAATCCAGGATCGTTTACATCGGGCGACATAGAAGCTGTTCGATTGGTGGGGCCAATGGAACCGGCTACGAAACGAGGTTTATCAGTAAATTCATCAGCGACTTCGCGGGCAATTTTAGCCGATTGAAAATTGAGTTCGTAAACGAAATCTTCCAGATGATAATCGGCCATTCCGATGGTGGTTCCAGAAAAGGTATTGGTTTCGACAATATCGGCTCCTGCCTGAAAATATTGCCGATGGACTTCCTTGACCGCTTCGGGTTGTGTGAGCGATAACAAATCGTTATTCCCTTTTAAGGAATGTGGAAAATCTTTGAAATGCTTGCCTCGAAAATCTGCTTCGGAGAAATTGTAGCGTTGCAACATGGTTCCCATCGCGCCGTCGAGCACAAGAATTCTCTCTTTTATTGCTTGTTTTATAGATGACATATTTTTTGCCACAAAGGCTTTTTTTTTAAAACCATTACGAAATTATGATTCATTAAGAATCCTACTAAAAACGATTAATTTTCGGTAAAATAAAAACCTGAATAACCCCGATTATCTCACTTATTTAATGATTTTCATTCGTGCTCGATGAATTTCATTTGAGGCGGTTTCCTTTTATTTTTTTTCTTTAAAAAAAACAAAAGATACAACCGAAAGCGGGAACAAGTCCCGAAACTTCGGGAGCTAAAATGTGCAAGCCATTCGTTCCCGACTTCAATACCGTCTATGAGACAGTTAGGAATTACTTATTTTACGTTATCAAGAGGGAGGAGGAAATTTCTCAAGAGTTATCTGTTTCCGACGAATCGGAATAGAATGTAGCACCTTCTACGGGAGTAGGGTTGCTAAGGTTTCGTTGGGTCTAATCCCTCCACCTTTCGTGATAACAAATCAATCTAGTTATGAACACGGCAAAGATACACGTATTTTTTAAAAACAGAAATATTTTCTAAATTTTGATTAAAAAATATTTAATAAAAGAAAAAAAATCTAAGTATTTATAATTTTGTAAATTAATTTACACAACAACAGGTTCTAGAAATTTCAATTTTTCGGCGATTTTGAGAATATCCGAAAGAACACCTCTTGCCGTAACTTGATTTCCCGCACCGGCACCTTGAATGACAATGGGAATTTCGCCGTAGGATTTAGTGTAAATTTCAATAAGGTTATCGGCACCTTTTAACTGGCCGAGAGCCGTATTTTGTGGCGTTGAAATTAGTTTGACCACCGCTTTTTTGTCGATTAAATCAAGTTCGCCGATGTACCGCAAAGCGTGATTTGGTTTCTGGGCTTTTTTAGCGATTTCAAAAGGTTTGTCCAACGCTGTTTTTTGAATGGCATACCCCTGTTTGGAAATATTGTCCGTAAGTTCGGGCACTAAAAGTGAGGTAATATCAATGTCTGTAAACTCAAATTGTTCATCGACTTCACGTGCTAGAATAAGCAATTTACGTGCTACATCATTTCCGGAAAGATCCTCACGAGAATCCGGCTCGGTGTAGCCCTTTTTTTCGGCATCTTTTAAAATTGTGGAAAAAGAAACGTCCTCTGCTGAAAATCGATTGAATATATAACTCAAAGAACCGGAGAATACGCCTCTAATTTTAGTGATTTGTTCTCCTGCATTGTGCAAATCTCTGATGGTCTGAACAACCGGCAAACCGGCACCTACATTGGTTTCGTACAAAAATGTTTTGTCGTAAACTTTTAAAAGCGACCGCAATTGTTGATAGAAATGAAAATCTTGAGTATTGGCTTTTTTATTTGCCGCTACGATATTGAATCCGTTTTTGATCCATAAGGGATACGTTTGTACGAGTTCTAAACTTGCCGTTGCATCAACAAAAATTAAATTTTCTAACTTTTGTTCCTGAATATAATCTATAATATCCGGCACTTGAAAAGGGATTGCGAATTGCTTAAAATCTGCTTCCCACTCATTTTGCAATTTGGTTTTTTCGAAAAATGCGAGCGTAGAATTGGTAATAACTTTAAAGGATAAATCGATATTCTTTTTTTCTGCAAATTGTTTTTGACTGAACAAAACTTGATTTATCAGGGTACTTCCTACATTTCCTATTCCGAAAAGGACAATATTTACTTTAAATGCTGACATGATTGAGTTGGTTTTGGGTATTAAAAATGGGTTTTAAAATAGTGGACAGTTGTTGGTGTTCGATTAAAAATGCATCGTGACCGTGCACCGATTTTATTTGATGATGGTACACATTCGGTTTTAGCACTTTTATTTTATTGAATGTTTCTTGTGTTTCATCTGCTGTAAAGAGTAAATCGGTATCTACCGAAATCAAGTGAATCGCACCCGAAATTCTACTGATTTCCGCTTCGATATTAACAGAATCCTTAGAAATATCAATGGTTTTGAGCAAGTGATTCATCAATTTATAAGCAGGTAATGAAAAGCGATTTTTTAGTTTTACACCATGATGCAAAAGCCAGTTCTCAATTGGAAACGACGGGTGTGGTACCTCATTATTTTGAGTAAACTTTTGATTGATGGATTTTGGCGTTCGGTAGAGCAACATAGCATGCAATCGGGCATCTGCAATGGGATTTTGAGAATTGTTGAGGATTTGTTCTTGGACCAAAACATTGCCGACAACCCAGTTCGACGCTTTCCAATGTGTGGCAATGGGAATTAAATGCCGAATACGATTGGGTTTCAAAGCTGCCATTTCCCAAGCAATTCCGCCCCCTAAACTACCGCCAATGAGAACAAATAGTTCATTAATGCCGAGTTGCTTGATGCCTTTCCAGAACATTTTTGCCACATCTTTTGCAGAAAAATTTTTGTAGTTATGAATCAAGTTTTGGTAATCATCGTTAAAGCCATTTCCTGGAATATTAAAGGCGATTACTGTAAAAAACTCAGTGTCAATAGTTTTTTTGGCTCCAATTATTTCGTTCCACCAACCGTTTGGACCGCTCACATTTGAGTTACCTGTTAACGCATGATTGACTAGCACGACAGGAGCAAAACCGATTGGTTTTCCGAAAACTTGGTACGTCAAATTGATTATTGGCACTTTGATTTTACTTTTTAATGTAAAATCTAGTATTTCGATTTTTTCTAACATTATTATTGATTTTTTAATTTGTTTCCAAAACTGTCCTTAGATCTTAGCACAAAAGACAGTTTTGAAAAAGAAACAAATCCTCTATTTATGATACAAGTTCTAAAGTCTCATATTGCGGCACGAGATTTAAATGAATGGGAGTTGGATTGACCAGATTGTCGTGAATGGGACATCTATTTTTAACAATAGAAATCCATTTTTGCAAATCTTCTTTAGAAGCTTCTGAAGTGGGTTATACCAACACATCAACCACTTCAAAACCCGCACGATTGTTGCTTTCTTTTCCTTGGTATTTGTCTAAACTTAAAGTAGCTGCAATTTCAATTTGCAAGGACTTCAAATCCAAATTCAGTTCTTTTGCAACTAATTTTCCTACCGCATTTATGCAACCCGCATAGCCGGCAAGAACATATTCCAAAGGGCTTGGACCTTCTAATTCTGGACGACTGTTTTTACTGATGCGAACTTTAAAATTATTAGCGTTTACTATAAACTGCTCGTCGGAATGGGCATAACCCACAATTTTTACTTGTTTAATACTCATGATTGTACTGTTTTTTTTGTGTTAATGGTTTGAAATACTGTCTTTAAATCGGTGGTTAAATCGTCCAAGTCTTCGATTCCAACTGATAATCGAATTAAATCCTTAGTTACACCTGTTGCAAGTTGTTCTTCTTCAGAAAGTTGCTGGTGCGTTGTGCTTGCTGGGTGGATGATCAATGATTTGGTGTCGCCGATATTTGCTAATAGTGAAAATAATTTTGTTTCATCCGCTACTTTTCGAGCTGCTTCAAATCCGCCATGCAAACCAAAGGTTACGATACCGCTTTTTCCTTCAGGCAAATATTTATCTGCTAAGACCTTGTATTTGGAGGAATCCAAACCGGGATAATTGACCCAAGCCACTTCGCTTTGCGATTCTAACCATTGAGCCAAAGCCAATGCGTTATCGGAGTGTTTTTTAATTCGGATGGATAAAGTTTCGAGCCCTTGCAAAATTTGAAAGGCATTGAATGGACTTAAAGCAGATCCAAAATCACGTAACCCTTCGATACGAACTTTGGCAATAAATGAGGAAGCGCCTAAAGCTTCATAGTATTTCAAGCCATGATAACCCGCAGAAGGTTCTGTGAATTCAGGAAACTTACCGTTAGACCAATCAAATTTTCCCGCGTCGATGATCACACCACCTAGCGAAGTGCCGTTTCCAGTAATGTATTTTGTGAGCGAGTGAATAACGATGTCGGCACCAAAATCGATAGGTCGCAACAAATAAGGTGTTGCCACGGTATTATCAACAATTAGCGGTACTTTGAATGCTTTAGCCTGTACGGAAATTGCTTCAATATCAAGAACATCAAGTTTTGGATTTCCCAAACTTTCAATAAAAAACGCTCTTGTATTTTCTTGAGAAGCAATAGTAAAATTCTCTGGATGGGACGGGTCGACAAAAGTAGTGGTAATTCCAAGTCGGGGTAAGGTAACTTTAAGCAAATTGTAAGTTCCTCCATACAAGCTGTTTGACGCAACAATATGATCTCCAGCTTTGAGTAAAGTCAAAAAAGTTGTTGCAATTGCCGCAGTCCCTGACGAAGTAACTACCGCTCCAATGCC
Organism: Flavobacterium sp.; assembly: GCF_044368625.1. Taxonomy (GTDB): domain Bacteria; phylum Bacteroidota; class Bacteroidia; order Flavobacteriales; family Flavobacteriaceae; genus Flavobacterium. The sequence goes on from NZ_JBIPPD010000013.1 coordinate 26,304, forward strand.
GCCTTCAAGAGTTGCTAAACGTAGCTCCAAAATATCGTTTGTGGGATTGTTTAAGCGAGTGTAAATAAATCCGGGTTCCGCAAGACCAAATAAATTGGCTGCGTGTTGCGAATTATTGAACACATAGGAGGAAGTTTGGTAAATCGGAATCGCGCGAGTTCCTGCATTTTTAGTAACGTCGTGACCTGCATGTAAAGCATTGGTAGAAAATTTTTGTGTACTCATGATTTTAAAATTTAAATGATGTAATTAATATTTGAAGTTGATTATTTTGAATTTGAACAAAAAAAATCCCTTTGATTGATTACCAAACGGATTTAAAAATAGTTTTTGAACTAAGATTTAGATATTCCGAATTTGGCAATAGCGTATGGGTATGCAACACATAGTGCACATCATCATAAAGGATTTCATTTCTAGATTTGTATTTTTTGAAAGCATATTTATTGTTGTTTGAAAAAATTTTGCAAAAAAAAACCTCTGCATCACTGCAGAGGTTTCTATATATTACAATTTCAAATTTATGCAATAGAAGTACTCTGCGGATTATTCCACATCATCATACAGCTAGCACACATTGATAAGTTCATTTTATTTATTTTATTTTTTACTTTGCAAAGATAGTACTTAAAATTTAATACAGAAAAATTTTCTAATAAAATTAAAAATAAAACTACAATTTAGATTATTAATCTACCAATCTACCAATTAATAGATTTAAAAACTAAATTACAGCATTTTAATCCAAAAAAAACCTCTGAATTTTCAGAGGTTTTTTTTTGGTTTGTTATATAATGTATCATTGTTGTCCGATAAAAAATAACGGAATATTTATTTTTCTATATTTATAGGCGCTTGACGAGGTTTTACATTGCTTTAGCTTGTTTTTGGCT
>NZ_JBIPPD010000140.1:0-8616 GCF_044368625.1 Flavobacterium sp.
ATTGCAGGCTGTGTAACAGTTTGTGCCGAAGTAAATCCTAAAATTACTCACATTCGACATTCGCAAGGTTGGATTAATGAAGTAATTTCAACTATTGATGAATTAGTCCCAAGAGTTCAAAAGGCATTAGCAAATAAAGAAGTAGTATCGATTGCTTATCTGGGAAATGTGGTCGATGTTTGGGAACGTTTTGACCAAGAAAATGTGCACATCGATTTGGGATCCGACCAAACATCGCTACACAATCCATGGGCTGGTGGTTATTATCCCATCGGGTTTACCTTTGAAGAATCGAATGATTTAATGGCCAATAATCCTGAAAACTTTAAAGAGGAAGTTCAAAAAACACTTCGTCGTCATGCAGAAGCCATCAATAAACATACGGCAAAGGGCACTTACTTTTTTGACTACGGAAATGCGTTTTTATTAGAAGCTTCCCGTGCCGGAGCCGATGTTTTTGCCGAAAATCACATTGATTTTAAGTACAATAGTTATGTTCAAGATATTATGGGGCCAATGTGTTTTGATTATGGTTTTGGACCTTTTCGTTGGGTTTGTGCTTCGGGAAAACCAGAAGATTTAGCAAAAACCGACCAAATTGCCTGCGAAGTTTTGGAAGAAATGATGAAAAATTCACCCGAAGAAATCCAACAGCAAATGGCCGATAATATTCAATGGATCAAAGGTGCTCAAGAAAATAAATTAGTCGTTGGTTCTCAAGCCCGAATTTTATATGCCGATGCCGAAGGACGAGTAAAAATTGCCGAAGCATTCAATAAAGCGATAGCAAATGGCGAAATTGGGTTCGTAATTTTGGGTCGCGACCACCACGATGTTTCAGGAACCGATTCTCCTTACAGAGAAACTTCAAATATTTACGACGGTTCGCGCTTTACCGCCGATATGGCAATTCAAAATGTTATTGGCGATAGCTTTCGTGGTGCGACGTGGGTCTCTATTCACAACGGCGGCGGAGTTGGCTGGGGAGAAGTAATCAATGGTGGTTTCGGTATGGTTCTTGATGGCTCTAAGGAGGCCTCAAAACGTTTAGAATCAATGCTTTTTTGGGACGTAAACAACGGAATCTCCAGAAGAAACTGGGCTAGAAATGAAGGTGCAATTTTTGCTATAAAAAGAGCGATGGAAACGCAACCTTTATTAAAAGTTACCATCCCTAACTTAGTAGACGATGCCCTCTTAAATTTTTAGAACTATGATTTCAATGAGTATGAAATTGATGGCGTTGGGAATTTGTCTTTTAGCAATAAGTCTGCTAATTGACTCGATTTACATTAAATATCCGCTGCTTTTTACCTCAATAGTTTTAAACATTATTGCTATTGTCAAAAGTTTCCAAGAGAAAAAAAACAACTCCTAAATTTTATGCTATGAAATTTTTTAATTATGTACCGCTTTTCCTAATTGCCTTGTTGACTTCCTGTTCGTCCATTAAAGTGCAAACGGATTTTGACAAGAGTGTGTCCTTTGAACAATACAAAACTTTCGCTTTTTACAAACCGGGAGTCGATAAAGTCGAAATTTCAGATTTAGACAAAAAACGGGTTTTGAAATCCATCGAGACAACCCTTCTCGCCAAAGGATTTGTAAAAAGTGAAAACCCCGATTTACTTATTAATTTCTTTACCAAATCACGTGAACAAGTTGACGTAAATACGTTCAACAACGGTTGGGGTTACGGTTGGGGATGGGGATGGAATCCTTGGATGTGGGGTGGAAATCAAACTTCAGTTATACGAACCACTTCTGGAACTTTGTTTATCGATTTAATTGACGCCAAGAAAAAAGAATTGGTTTGGCAAGGCGAAGGCGATGGAGAAATTTTTAGAAATCAAAAAAATAAAGAAGAACGTATTCAGGAATTTGTGACTAAAATTTTAGAACAATATCCACCTAAAGTGAAGTAGTTTTCAGTTTCTTGTCGCAGTTCTGAGTCGCAGTAGGCAATGCTTTTGTTCATTCGCAGAGGTCGGTTCCAGTTGTAAGTCGCATTGTAGTTCTACGCAAATTTAAATAGGTAACTTTATGGTTTATGAAATAATTGAAGAATTTTTATCGCTTTTTATTTCAAAAATAGCTAGAAAAATTGGAGCGGCAGTTAGATGGATTTGGTTTGGACAAAAATATAGTTTTGACCAACTACGTGAAAGCAAATGGAGTTTGAGAATTGGAATAGTTACTTTATGCTTAATTTTCGCCTCTACAATTATGGTTTTAAGCTGAATTGATAAATTATAGGTTTAACCGTAACATCGATGTTGCGGTTTTTTTTTGGACGCAAATGTTAAAATCTTATCGGTTTAATTGTAACTTTGCCATCCAAAAACAAAAACAAAAGTGGAACCAAAAAAGAAATCTTTACTACGAAAGACATTAAAAATCAGTGGCATTGCATTTGGAGTCATCCTCGCACTTCTCGTTATTTTACCCGTTATTTTTGCCGATACGATTACCGAAAAAATAAAAGTTTTAGCCAATAAAAATCTGGATGGCGAACTGAATTTTAAAGATTCAGAACTATCGTTTTTCAAACATTTTCCATCGCTGACTTTAACGTTGAATGATTTTAATTTAAACGGTTCTCAACCTTTTAAAGACCAATCGCTTGTTTCGGCAAAAGAAATCGGTTTGGGAATTGACATTCCGAGTTTGCTTTTCGGGAGCCAGATTAACATTGATGAAATTTATATTGATAATGCCAAAATCAGTGTTCAAGTCAATAAAAAAGGAGAAGCGAATTATAATGTGTACAAATCCAAAACCACCGACACCGTTTCGAGCTCCGAAAGTGCTTCGTTGAAATTAGAACGCATCCAGATTGAAAACACTTCATTGATTTACAATGATTTGGCAACCAAAATAAATATAAAAGCCACAGGTTTCAACTATCTAGGAAAAGGCGATTTGGAACAATCCAATTTTGATTTGGAAACCAAAGCCGAAATTGGAAGTCTGGATTTTGCCTTTGATAAAGAAGAATATCTTACCCATAAAAAAGTTTCAGCCAAGCTTTTAACCAAGATAAATACCAATTCGTTGTCGTTTGTTTTTACTGAAAACAATCTCGTAATCAATAAACTTCCGATAGAATTCAAAGGAAAATTCGATTTTCTCAAAAACGGCTATGCCTTGGATTTTAATGTAAAAACCGAAAACAGTAACCTGCACGATTTGTTTACGGCACTTCCTCCAAAATTCATCACGTGGCTGGAAAAAACCGAAATCAGAGGAAAAACCGATGCCTATTTTACCCTGAAAGGAAAATACATTGCATCTGAAAATCAAAAACCAAGCGTTACTTTTGGCTTAAAAGTTCGCGAGGGTTTTGTGTCGCACAACAAGGCTCCTGATCCAGCCGATAAAATCTACCTTAATTTTCAAACACAACTGCCTCAACTCGATATTTCGAAACTCAAAATCAATATCGATTCGCTTTATTTTGTGATGGGTAAAGATTATTTCAGCGGAATTATAAAAACCGAAGGTTTTGGAAAAACGATTGCCATCAACAGCAAAATCAAATCCAGGTTAGACCTCGAAAAACTCAACAAAGCCATCGGAATCAACACGATAGACATCAAAGGAAACCTCAATATTGATGCAATTGCAAATGGAATTTATGATGCCAAAAAACGCAAATTCCCCATTACAAAAAGCGATTTCCAACTTGCAAACGGCTATCTGAAAACCGAATACTATCCGAATCCGATTAAGAACATCAACATCAAGGCCAATTTGGAAAACAAAACCGGAAACTACAAAGACATCGCCTTTTTAATTCCGCAAGCAGGATTCAAATTTGAAGGCGAACCTTTTGTTGTAAAAGCATCTTTCAAAAATTTTGATGATATTGTATATGATATAAAAGCAAAAGGAACCATCAACGTGGCGAAAGTGTACAAAGTATTTTCGCAAAAAGGACTCGACCTCGACGGTTCCATCAAAGCCAATTTGAGCCTTGCCGGAAGACAAAGCGACGCCACCAATAAAAACTATGGCAAACTCAAAAACAGCGGCACATTAGAGCTCAAAGATATTGTGACGAGAAGCGAATACTTACCAAAACCTTTCACGATAAAAAAGGGTTTGTTCACCTTTTTTCAAGACCAAATGAAGTTCCAAGATTTCACCGGAATTTATGGTTCCGCGAACGTCACGATGAACGGCTATCTTGAAAATGCCATTAATTTTGCTTTGGCAAAAAATCAAATTTTGAAAGGAAATTTTAGCTTTTCAGCAAATGAACTCCACCTCAACGAACTCATTCCGTCCGAAGAAGTAAAAGTCAATCCGGCTGATGAAGATGAACAGCCAAAAACCGTTTCAACCGTGATTGAAATTCCGAATAATCTGGATTTAAACCTGCTTTTTAACGCCTCAAAAATTTTGTATGACGATTTGACCATCAAAAAAGTAAGCGGAAATGTAAAAATCAATAAAGGTTCGCTATCGCTACAAAACGGAACCTTGAACATTATTGATGCCGTTGCAAAAATGGATGCTTTCTACAAAAACGAAGGTACTCAAAAGGCGAAATTCGAGTATAAAATTACAGCCAACGATTTTGACATCAAACGGGCCTATAACGAAATCAAACTATTTCGAGAAATTGCCTCTTCGGCCGAAAGTGCCGAAGGAATTGTTGGTTTAGACTACATAATTTCGGGTGTTTTGGACCATAATATGCAACCGATTATGCCTTCGCTCAATGGTGGAGGAACACTTTCGGTAAAGAAAGTAAAAATGAAAGGCTTCAAATTGCTCAATGCCGTTTCGCAACAAACCGAAAATGAAGCCCTCAAAAATCCTGATGTCTCAAAAGTAGACATCAAAACCACCATCAAAAACAACATCATCAACATTGAACGTTTCAAGATTAAAGTAGCAGGATTCCGACTTCGCTTTGAAGGCCAAACCAGTCTTGACGGAAATTTGAACCTGAAAATGCGTTTGGGATTACCTCCTTTAGGAATTTTAGGAATACCAATGAAAGTAACCGGAACCCAAGAAAAACCTAAAGTGCGATTGGGTAGAAAAACGGAGGATTTGAAGGAAACGGAGTACGATGAAAATGCTCCAGTTCCTGTGGAAGTGAAAACGGAGAATGTTGTGACGGAGTAAAAAACATATTGTCAATTCAAACCGTAACAGAGATGTTGCGGTTTTTTTATCCTACAAGTTTTTGGAAACCTTGCAGGATTTCAGCACCACCGCCCTAGCCCAGATTGAAATGGAAATCCTTTTGCTCGAAAACCTATTTTTTCTTGAACTGGCAGAGCGACCAACGGAAGCTCCTGACGGTTCGTAGAAAAAAAGGTTTTCGAGAAAAAGATTGTAATGGAAAGCTGGAAAAGGCTTCAAAAAAAAATCGTAACTTTACAGCAAACTACAACGTTTGAAGTTATGACAAATTCATTTGAAAGTAACCCCTTGATTGACAGGTTACCCAAACATTTAAAGCAGTTTATAAAACCTCAGGATTATGCTGATTACACTCCTATAAATCAGGCGGTTTGGCGTTATGTGATGCGAAAAAACGTAGACTATTTGAGTAAAGTAGCTCATAATTCGTATTTGGAAGGCTTGAAAAAAACAGGTTTGGAGATTGAAAACATCCCTAATATGTACGGAATGAACCGAATCCTGAAAGAAATTGGTTGGGCGGCAGTGGCCGTTGACGGATTTATTCCGCCAAATGCATTTATGGAATTTCAGGCGTATAATGTTTTGGTGATTGCCTCGGATATTCGACAGTTGGAACATATTGAATATACCCCGGCTCCGGACATCATTCACGAAGGTGCGGGTCACGCTCCAATTATTGCGAATCCGGAATATGCCGAATATTTGCGACGTTTTGGCGAAATTGGTTGTAAAGCCATTTCTTCTCATAAGGATTACGAAATGTATGAAGCCATCCGATTACTTTCGATTTTAAAGGAAGCCGAAGGAACGCCTCAGGCAGCAATTGATGCTGCAGAAAAAGCGGTGGAGGACTTGCAGAACAATATGGGAGAACTTTCGGAAATGTCAAAAATCAGAAATTTACATTGGTGGACCGTGGAATACGGCTTGATTGGCACGGTCGAAAATCCTAAAATTTACGGTGCCGGATTGCTTTCTTCCATTGGGGAAAGTGCTTGGTGCATGACGGATGAAGTAAAAAAAATCCCTTATTCGCTTGACGCCGCTGAACAGAGTTTTGACATTACAAAACCACAACCGCAACTTTTTGTAACACCTGACTTTGCTTACTTGAACCAAGTTTTAGAAGAATTTGCCAATACAATGGCGTTGCGAAAAGGCGGACCCAAAAGTGTGAAAAAACTGATTGATTCCCAAGCTTTAGGCACTATTGAATTGAGTACTGGATTGCAAATTTCGGGAAACTTCAGCAACGTAATTGAACACAACGGCAAGTCGGTTTATGTACAAACTACCGGCAAAACGGCGCTATCATATAGAAATAAAGAATTGGTTGGACACGGAACAAACACCCATGCAGAAGGATTTGGAAGTCCGATTGGGATGTTAAAAGGAATCAATCTGGCTATTGAAGACATGAGTCCACGGGACTTGAAAGCCTACGATATTTATGAAGGAAAAACGGTGACGCTCGAATTTGAAGGCGACATCACGGTATCTGGTGAAATCATTACAGGTTCTCGAAATTTACAGGGCGAAATTATTTTAATCAGTTTTAAAAATTGTACTGTGACCCATAGAGAAACAGTTTTATTTCAACCGGAATGGGGCCACTATGATATGGCAGTTGGAAAAAAAGTTGTTTCGGCGTTTTCAGGACCTGCAGATGTAAACAGTTTTGACCTCATCACACACGTTCCCTCTAGTACAACAATTAAAGCTAAAAAAACGGACGAACGCACAGAACTGGAAAACTTGTATCGAAAAGTACGAAATGTTCGTGAAAATAATAAACTCGATGAGTCGTTGAAAAATATTTTTAATGATTTAAAAGTCAACCACCCGAAAGATTGGTTATTACCTCTTGAACTAGTTGAAATTTTAAAAGAAAGAGACGAGCCCCAGTTGATGCAAGAAGTTTTGATTTACCTCGAAAAAATTAAAGAAAACCGTCCTGAGGTACAAAAACTCATAAGCAATGGTTTGGAATTAATTTTCGAAAAAGAAGCGGTCTAGCAACATTTGTTACAATACTACTGATTTCCATGGCCTAACTTTGTCAAAAAAAATAGAACACTATGGGATTTTTAGATTTTTTAGGTTTTGGAAATACGATTGGTAAAGTCGAAGAATACGCCAAAAAAGGCGCTATCATTATTGATGTAAGAAGTAATGCAGAATATGTGGGTGGTCATGTTATTGGATCTAAAAATATGCCGCTTCCGTCGTTGGAATTTGAGGTCGCTAAAATCAAGAGTTGGAACAAACCGATAATTGCTTGTTGCCAATCGGGAATGAGAAGTGCTCAAGCTACATCTTTACTATCCAAAAATGGCGTTGATTGCATCAATGGTGGCGGCTGGAAATCGTTAAACAACAAGCTTTCTGCAATGTAAGCAAACTTTTTTATTTTTTTTGAATATCTTATAAATGCAATTTTTTACCAAAGTTCCCCTTGCAACCGTTCACAACCCTATCAATTATAGGTCAAATATTGTTGCAATGGGATCTTGTTTTGTAGAAAACATTGGCGCTAAATTGGATTACTTTAAATTTCATCATACCTCTAATCCATTCGGAATAATCTTTAATCCAAAATCCGTCGAAAAAATCATCCAACGTAGTGTACGAAAGGATTTTTATACTGAAAAGCAACTCTTTTTTCACAATGAAAGATGGCATTGTTTTGAAATCCATTCTGATTTATCGCATTCTGACAAAGAATATATGCTGCAAATGTTGAATGACAATTTAATAAGTCTGTACAACCAACTTTCCACAGCATCCCATTTTGTGTTAACGTTAGGAACCGCTTGGGTTTATAAATTCATCGAAAGTCAAGAAATTGCAGCCAATTGTCATAAAATACCACAAAAAAATTTCTCAAAGCACTTACTTACTACTGCTGAAATAACGAAATCATTAGAAAATATTGCCGCATTGATTGGATCGCTTAATTCAAAATGCCACTTTATTTATACCATTTCGCCAGTACGTCATTTAAAAGATGGGTTTGTAGAAAATCAGGTGAGCAAGTCTAATCTGATTTCGGCAGTCTACGAATTGGTTCGAGAACCGCAAAACAAAAATGATCTAAGTTACTTTCCATCCTACGAAATTATGATGGATGAATTGCGTGATTACCGTTTTTACAATGGTGATTTAATACACCCAAACGCTACTGCAATTGATTATATTTGGTCTCGATTTGTGGAAACCTATATCGAGAAGTCTTCATACACCACAATGGCGCAAGTTCAAACAATTCAAAAAGCTTTGCAACACAAACCGTTCAATGCTGCTTCGCATTTGCATCAAAAATTTCTTCGAAACCTTCACGAAAAAGTAGAACAAATTCAAACTGAGTTTCCACACATGCAATTTTAGTTGGCATTCACAATTAACTTTCTACAAAATACGCTTTTCAACGTATTGAAAACTATTGGCAATTCG
>NZ_JBIPPD010000141.1:0-8612 GCF_044368625.1 Flavobacterium sp.
ATAATTTTCACTGTTAGCGGGTTGATCTTGATTATAATTTTGAGAGGTATAATTGTCTACGTCCGTAAAAATTTCGTCTTCTTGTTTGGATTCGAAATAATTTCGGTACATAAAGCTGGTTGCAGAAGCACTATTATCGGCTTTAACTCTTTGCGAACCGGAATAAATTCCATCGCGATCCTCGTAGGAAGTGTTATTGTATGTTCCGCAGGAAATAAAGGAGGACAGAACTACTCCTGTTGCCAAGAATAGCGACAGACGAATGGGTATATATTTAAAAGTTTTCATATCTTATGGGGTTTTTTATTGTTGGTCTTTACAAAAATAGTTAGTTTTGCCGAACTATTTAGTTAAAATAAGTTAAACAATTTTTATGCCAATCTATTCATTATGAGTAAGAACTTAACAACGCGTTCTCAAGATTATTCCAAGTGGTACAATGAATTAGTGGTCAAAGCCGACCTAGCCGAAAATTCAGGTGTTCGGGGCTGCATGGTAATCAAACCATACGGTTACGCCATTTGGGAAAAAATGCAAGCAGAACTCGACCGAATGTTCAAAGAAACAGGACACAGTAATGCCTATTTTCCGTTGTTCGTTCCCAAAAGTATGTTTGAGGCAGAAGAAAAAAATGCCGAAGGTTTTGCGAAAGAATGTGCGATTGTTACACATTATCGATTGAAAAATGACCCCGACAAACCTGGGAAATTAATGGTTGATCCAAACGCTAAGTTGGAGGAAGAATTAATTGTTAGACCAACAAGTGAGGCCATCATTTGGTCTACTTATAAAGGCTGGGTTCAATCCTACCGCGATTTGCCTTTACTGATTAACCAATGGGCAAATGTCGTGAGGTGGGAAATGCGAACACGCTTATTTTTGCGTACCGCCGAATTTTTGTGGCAAGAAGGACATACCGCTCATGCTACTCGTTCAGAAGCTATCGAAGAATCGGAAAAAATGATGAACGTATATGCTGATTTTGCTCAAAATTTTATGGCAATTCCTGTTATTAAAGGATTGAAAACAGAAACTGAACGATTTGCAGGAGCCGAAGAAACCTATTGTATTGAAGCGCTAATGCAAGACGGTAAGGCACTTCAAGCCGGGACTTCACACTTTTTAGGTCAGAATTTTGCAAAAGCATTTGATGTAAAATTTGCTACAGCTGAAGGAAAACAAGAATATGTTTGGGGGACTTCATGGGGTGTTTCGACGCGTTTGATGGGGGCTTTAGTCATGACGCATTCAGATGATAACGGATTGGTTTTGCCTCCAAATTTGGCGCCAATTCAAATTGTAATCGTTCCTATTTACAAAACCGAAGAGGAGTTTGTAGCTGTTTCTGCAGCAGCACACACGTTGGTAAGTCAATTCAAAAAATTAAAAATTTCAGTGAAGTTTGACGATCGAACCACTCATAAACCAGGATTTAAATTTGCAGAATGGGAATTGAAAGGTGTTCCAGTGCGAATTACAATCGGTCCGAAAGACATAGAAAACGGTACATTTGAGGTAGCAAGACGCGATACTTTGAGTAAAGAAGTTATTTTAAAAGATGAAATCGTGGAGCATGTAAATGTGCTTTTGGAAACAATTCAAAACGATTTGTTCCAAAAAGCTTTGCATTACAGAGATACTCATATCACAGAAGTGCATTCTTTTGAGGAGTTTAAAACGGTTTTAGAAGATAAAGGTGGGTTTGTGTCCGCTCATTGGGATGGAACTCCAGAGACCGAAGAAAAGATAAAAGAATTGACCAAAGCAACCATAAGATGTATCGCTTTAGACCAAGTAAAAGAGGAGGGAAGCTGTGTGTTTACTGGGGAGCCGAGTACTGGTCGAGTGCTTTTTGCAAAGGCTTATTAAAAAAAGTCAAAAATTTTTACGCTTACTATTGCGTGAATAAAAAATAGTTGTATTTTTGCATCCGCATTCAAGAAGCTTGGCCCGTTCGTCTATCGGTTAGGACGCATGGTTTTCATCCATGTAAGGGGGGTTCGATTCCCCCACGGGCTACTACTTTTTTTGAATCCAGAGTTGGCACTAACTTTAAAAGTGATTTGGCCCGTTCGTCTATCGGTTAGGACGCATGGTTTTCATCCATGTAAGGGGGGTTCGATTCCCCCACGGGCTACACAATACAATCTCATTTTATTATAGATTGGAAAGAACTTAGAGAATAATGGTCCGTTCGTCTAGGGGTTAGGACGCCAAGATTTCGTCTTGGTAACAGGGGTTCGATTCCCTTACGGACTACAAAAATTAGTTGTAAATAAGTTTTGTAAAATAAAGTTTGGTGTCTCGAATTTTATTTTATTAGTTAAAACCAAAGTGATTGTCATGCAGTTGTGGGAGGTTTTTCTTTTTTAACTAGTATTATAAATAATTATTACATCTAAAATTTAAAAAAATGGCAAATCATAAGTCAGCTTTAAAAAGAATCAGAAGCAACGAAAAAAGAAGAGTATTAAACAGATACCAACACAAAACTACGCGAAATGCGATCAAAGCTTTGCGTTTGGCAACAGATAAAGCAGATGCTTCTGCAAAATTATCAGCTGTAATTTCTATGGTAGACAAACTAGCTAAGAAAAATATTATTCATAATAATAAAGCTTCAAACTTAAAATCTAAGTTAACAAAACATGTAGCTAAATTGTAATAACTACAATTTACTTTCAAAATAACAAAAAGCGCTCAGTGATGGGCGCTTTTTTTTGTTCCTTATTTTGTATAAAGCATTTTTGAAACAGCTGGATTTCAGTTTTTACAATTATTTCTGGTTACCACTTTTCGCGTTAGGGGTTGAAGTGAAAATCCTTTTTGTGAGGAACGAACAAAAAGATTGTAACGGAAAACCCGACCCGTAGGGAAACGCCCAAATTTCTGAAATAGGAAAGGTTAACAATACTGGAATAAAGCTCTTTTTACCTTTCGTTGTATTAAATTCTAGTAACCTTTGCTGCAAAATAGCTGTCTAAACCTACCATTTAGATTATTAAAGAGTTAAGTTGTATATTTTTGATAATTTTTTTCAAAAAAAGCGTACATTTGCACCCACAAAAAATATTAGATGGAATCTATAAGAAACATTGCAATTATTGCCCACGTCGATCACGGTAAAACTACTTTGGTTGATAAAATTATGTATCACTGTCAACTTTTTCGCGACAACGAAAACACAGGTGACTTAATCCTTGATAACAACGACTTAGAGCGTGAAAGAGGTATTACCATTACTTCTAAAAACGTTTCTGTTCAGTATAAAGGAACAAAAATTAATATTATCGACACTCCTGGTCACGCCGATTTTGGTGGCGAAGTAGAGCGTGTATTGAACATGGCCGATGGTGTATGTTTGTTGGTAGATGCTTTTGAAGGACCAATGCCACAAACGCGTTTTGTTTTGCAAAAAGCGATTGATTTGGGCTTGAAACCTTGCGTGGTTATCAATAAGGTAGATAAAGAGAATTGTACCCCTGAAGAAGTACATGAAAAAGTTTTTGATTTGATGTTCGAACTTGGGGCAACTGAAGAGCAATTGGATTTTCCAACGGTTTACGGTTCTGCTAAAAACAACTGGATGTCGGAAGATTGGAGAAATCAAACGGACAATATCGAACCATTATTAGATATGGTTATCAAGAACGTTCCTCCACCAAATGTTGGAGAGGGAACGCCACAAATGCTTATTACTTCTTTAGATTTTTCTGCATTTACAGGTCGTATCGCTATCGGTCGTCTTGAAAGAGGAGTGTTGAATGAGGGAATGCCAATTTCATTAGTAAAAAGAGATGGTACTGTTATAAAATCACGTATTAAGGAGCTTCATACTTTTGAAGGACTTGGTCGTAAAAAAGTGGCACAAGTAATAGCTGGAGATATCTGTGCGATTATTGGTGTTGAAGGATTTGAAATTGGTGACACTATCGCTGATTTTGAAAACCCTGAAGGTCTGCAAACCATTGCCATTGATGAGCCTACAATGAGTATGTTGTTTACAATTAACGACTCTCCTTTCTTTGGTAAAGAAGGAAAATTTGTAACTTCTCGTCATATTAGAGACCGTTTGACAAAAGAATTAGAGAAAAACTTGGCTATGAAGCTAGGTGAAACAGATTCTGCTGATAAATTTATGGTTTTTGGTCGTGGTGTATTGCACTTGTCCGTTCTTATTGAAACAATGAGAAGAGAAGGTTATGAGTTGCAAATTGGTCAACCACAAGTTATTATCAAAGAAGTTGATGGTGTAAAATGTGAGCCAATTGAAGAACTAACAATCGATTTGCCAGAAAACCTTTCAGGAAGAGCGGTGGAATTTGTGACGCTTCGAAAAGGCGAAATGTTAAGCATGGAAACCAAAGGCGAACGAATGATTATCAAATTCAACATTCCATCACGTGGTATTATTGGTTTGAGAAATCAATTGTTAACGGCAACCGCTGGTGAAGCGATTATGGCACACCGTTTTATCGGTTACGAACCTTACAAAGGAGAAATTGCAGGACGAAATAAAGGTTCACTAATTTCTATGGAAAAAGGAAAAGCTATTCCTTATTCTATCGATAAATTACAAGATCGTGGTAAGTTTTTTGTGGAGCCAAATGCCGAAATTTACGAAGGTCAGGTAATCGGCGAAAATTCTCGTGGTGATGATATGTGTGTAAACGTGACCAAGGAGAAAAAGCAATCCAACGTACGTTCTTCTGGAAACGACGAAAAAGCGAGAATCATCCCGCCAATCATTTTCTCTCTTGAAGAAGCTTTAGAATACATTCAAAAAGACGAGTACGTTGAGGTTACACCAAAATCAATTCGTTTGAGAAAAATATATTTGACAGAAACGGATAGAAAAAGATATAAAATCTAAACTGTTTTTTAAATTCCAATTTCAAAAATCCCAAATTCCTCCCGAAACTTCGGGGTTAGGAGTTTGGGATTTTTTTGTGTTTTTACGAATTTGGAATTTGGTACTTCCTTATTGGAAATTTTTTTTCCTTTTTGTAATTTGGAATTTCCCATTTGGAATTTGGCTATTGGAATTTGGAATTTACCATTTGGAATTTAATTTTCCTTAGAAGTCATTTCTGCTTTCCGCTGCAATCAGGGCTAGCAATGCAATTTACTGATAAGTTACACTAAACTTTGTTTATTCCAAAGTTCAAAATATTTACCATTTTGAGACAGCAAACTTGTATGGTTTCCAGACTCCAGGATTTTTCCATTTTCCATAACTAAATGGTGTCAGCGGATGCAATCGTACTAAGTCTGTGAGCGATTACAATAATGGTTTTTCCAGCAGATTTATAATCATCTATGGTGTTTTTGACTTTTTTTTCAGACAAAGTGTCCAATGCGGAAGTGGCTTCGTCCATAAGCAGTATTTCAGGATTTTTGTACAATGCTCTAGCAATTGCCAATCGCTGTCTTTTGTCCGCCAGAAAGCATGGCACCATTTTCACCTATTTGTGTATGAAAACCGTTAGGTAGTTTTTCTACAAATTCGGTAATTCCTAATTGTTTGGACAAATCAAAAACCCGTTGCATATTGGGAAACGATTCGCCAAGTGCGATGTTTTCAATGATATTTCCAGAGAATAGGCTTAAATTTTGTGGAATCACACCAATATACTTTCTCAAACTCTCGTAGTGAATTTGAGTAATATCATAATCACCTAAGTAAATTTTCCCTTCTTTGATAGGATATAAGTTTTGAAGCAATGCAATTAATGTTGTTTTTCCACTGCCACTTTCACCAACAATTGCACTGGTTTCCCCTTTTTTAATTTGAAGATTGAAATTGTTAAACACTTCCATTCTTGACCCATATCTAAACGATACATTTTCAAAAGTAATATTTCCAATAAGTTCTGGATTTAATTCAATTTTATTTTCATTCTCGTTCCAAATCCATAATTTCAAACAATCTATCGGCGGCGATCATTGCATTTTGAATGGTTTTGTTCATTGAGATTAAAGAAGCAACTGGCGAAGTAAAATAGCCAATTAAAGCGTAAAACGAAAATAATTCACCTGGTGTAATTTCGCCATCAATTACATATCCAGAACCTATCCAAAGCAAGATGACCGTAAAAATAGAAGCTAAAACTTGTGTTGATGTGTCTGCAAAAACACTATTTAAACCTGATTTAAATCCTGTAAATAGAAGTTTTACAAATTTATTTTCTGTTTTTAAATTTGTGAATTCTTCAATTCCAAATTCTTTAATGGTTCTGACGTGAGAAACACTTTCCACTAACTGTGTTTCCAATTCTGCCGCTTGTTCCATGATTTTTCGCTCTACTTTTTTGTTGAATTTGTTCATCAAAAAATAGATAATCGCATAAAACGGGATGATTAATAAAATAACTAACGCTAATTTCCAATAATAAGTAAACATTAAGACAAAAGAAAAAATCAGAATAAAAATATTCACAATCAAGTCAATTGCTACTTCATTTATAAAAGCCCTAATTTTTACTGCATCGCTAATTCTTGATGTGATTTCTCCAATATGCATGGTGTCAAAAAAGCGTTGAGGCAAACGAAGTAAATGTTTGTAGTAACCTAAAATTAACTTGGCATCAATTAATTGCCCAGTTTTCATTACCATAATACTTTTGGTTGCCCCAATGAAAACTTGTAGCAATATGATGCCAATCATGCCAACACTCAAAAGATTCAAAAGGTTTCTGTTTCCTTCTACCAGTACATAATCGGTTACTTTCTGAACATAAATTGACATAGCCAAACCTAAAACTGTATAAATTACAGCACCAAACAAAGCTTGAGTTAAGATGGTTTTGTGAGGCTGGATCAAATCCCAGAATCTGCCAAAAGTAGATGTCTTTTCGTTTCGTTCAATGAAATCATCATTCTTTGCAAAAAGAATTAAAACGCCTGTCCAAATTTTTTGAAAATCTTCATTGCTATAGGTTATCATTTTTCCATAACCAGGATCCATTGCTACAATTGTGGTTTTGGTTACCTTATAAATCACCACGTAATGGTGCAATTGTTCTTTCACAATTACGTGTGCAATAGCTGGAAGTGGAATTTTGGGCAAAGCATCAAAACCGCCTTTAACACCTTTTGCTGTGAAACCCATTTTTTCCGCCGCTTCAATAATACCCAGCACGTTCGTACCACGTTTATCGGTATTGGCAAATTGTCTAATTTTTGCAATAGGAAGATTCACTTTAAAATGATTGCCAATTGATGCTAAACAGGCTGCACCGCAATCTTTTATATCGTGTTGTTTTATTTTTATAGATGTCATCTTTTTCTGTCATGCTGAATTCATTTCAGCATCTAATTCGTAATTCGTTTCGGATTCAACCAGTCGTCCACTTTGTCAAACAGCAAGTCATATAAACTTCTGCGAGTGATGATGTATCGCGTAGTTAAAGTCATGCCTTTTGAAACTTCGGTTGTGTATCCAGATTTTAATTTCAATTCTTTGGTATCTAACGCACAACGCACTTTAAAGTAGGCTTGATTATCTTGAAGCGTTATATTTTTATCAATATCGATTACTTTGCCAGTTAGCATTCCCCATTGGTTATAATTGAAAGCATCCAACTGAAATTTTACTTTTTGTTTGGTTTTGATTAATCCAATATCGTTTGGTGAAACCGTGCTTTCAACAATTAAATTTTCTGTCGGCGAAATTTGTGCAATCGGTTGTGATGCCGTAATATTTGAACCCACTTGCAAACCAGAAAAGCCTTCAATAGTGCCGGAAATAGGTGCAATAAGCACGTAGTTTTTTGCTTCCACTTGTAGTTTGTTATTAGCACCGGCATAGTTTTTAAGCTGCAACTCTAGTTCGTTCTTTTTGTTTTGCCAGTTGGCAGTTTGTTGCTTGATATAGCTTGCCAATGCTTGAGTGGCAAAGCGAAGTTCAAACAAATATTTTTCATATTCGGCCTTTGCAATTACGTCTTTTCCAAATAATATTTTTTGACGTCTAAAATTGCTAGTGGCTTGGGAAATTTTACTTTGCAATTCTGTTTTTTGTGCTACAAATTGATAATACTCTTTCCTAATCATAGAAGTTTCTAAAGAATCTGATTTACTTTCCAAGGCTCTTTTCAGGTCTTTTAAAATAATTTCGTTTGAAACTACTAATGTGTCGTTTAATTGTTTTTCGGTTGTGAGGTTTTCGTTTGATATGGTAAGCAAGGTATCCCCTTTTGCAACTGAAAGATTATTTTTTAGATGCAACGCCACAATTTTGCCGCTCACCACTGTTGCCAGTGGTACATTATCTGTTTTACTTCTAATTATACCACGACTTTGACTGCTAATATCTACTTTGATAGCAGGTAACAAAACTATAAAAGTTGCAATTGCCAAAACTACTGCCAAATAGATGGAAATATTCTTGGATTTGTTTTTGGCAATAAGATTTTCGAGGGTGTTGATGGGGTCTGAACTTAGGTTCATAGGTATTCATTTCTAGAAAATACAGTGATTAATTAATTTATTGCATTGTTGGCGAAATGCTAATCAATTTTTAAGAGTCTGAGCTTCTCTTCAACAAAAAAACATAATAAGTTGATAATTTATCACATTAAAACTTTACCAAGGGGGATTAATTATTAAAT
>NZ_JBIPPD010000143.1:0-8462 GCF_044368625.1 Flavobacterium sp.
ATACGCTTTTTACAACTCTTACACTCATAGCTTAACCTACTTTTAATCCAAAAAAAATCTGTCTTTTCACACTTGCATTTCAAACCTATTTTATCGCGTTCCGCTTTAAAATGCGCAATACAATTGGTTTCACTACTAAATTCGACTCCAAAACTAAAAATATTCATACCCAATAATTTATCTATCAAACAAATATACAAAAATATGAGCAATTACGGATATACATATTATTTAATTCGATGCTAAATTAAATAAAAAAAAGATGTTAAAATGCTATTCTCTGTAAAAAACACGTTTTACCCTTTGCGAGATACTCGTAAGAATCTCATACGGAATGGTATTGGTTTTATCAGCGATGGTTTTAACGGTTGGATTTTTCCCAAAAATAATGACTTGTTCTCCTTCTGAACAAACAATTTCGCTGCAATCAACCATCAACATGTCCATACAAATCGAACCCACGATCGTAGCTTTTTGTTTATTGATCATCACATAACCCACTTCGTTTCCCCACAATCGCGAAATTCCATCGGCATAACCTATCGGAATAGTTGCGATTTTGGTAGTTTTTGACGCAATAAATTTTCGACCATAACCCACACTTTCCCCTTTTTCAATGGTTTTAATTTGTGAAATAACCGATTTTAAAGTGCCCACATTTTCTAAATATTTTTGTTCTCTATCGTCGTTCGAAATGCCATAAAGACCAATGCCCAAACGGACCATGTCGTATTGGCTTTCGCTAAAATTTGAAATTCCTGAGGTATTTAGAATGTGCCGGATGGGGTTTATATTCAGCTCTTTCATAATGCTTTTGGACAATTTTTCAAACAATTCAATTTGTGCTCTTGCAAAATCTTGATTTTCTAGATCGTCGCTCGTTGCCAAATGCGATAAAATACTTTTTACTTTAATAGAGGGTGTGTTTTTCAGCGTAGATATCAAAGACGGTAAATCGTGTTCCTGGAAACCAAGACGATGCATTCCGGTATCGAGTTTAATGTGAATGGGGTATTTTTTCAGTTTCTTTTCTTCTGTAATTTTTAAAAAAGCGTTTAAACCTTTCAAGCAATAAATTTCGGGTTCTAATTCATGCTGAATAATCGCTCTAAAACTGGTGTTTTCAGGATTTAAAACCATAATTGGGGACTTTATTCCGCCCATTTTCAACGAAATTCCTTCATCGGCAAATGCTACTCCCAAGTAATCCACTTGCAGGTGTTCGAGTAGTTTCGCAATTTCGAAACCACCGCTTCCGTATCCAAAAGCCTTAACCATTACCATTAATTTAGTCGATGGTTTTAACTTGGATTTATAAAAATTGAAGTTGTGACTGATGGCATTGAGGTTGATTTCCAATACCGTTTCGTGCGTTTTTTCTTCAAGTAACGAAACAATTTTTTCAAATTCAAAGGAGCGAGCGCCTTTTACCAACAATGTTTCATTCTCAAAAGTCATTTGTTCAAATTTTTCAATGAAATCGGCCGTGCTTTTGAAAGTTGCGCAGTTCACAAATTTATTCTTGAAATTTGAAATGGTTTCACCAATGCCAATTACACGGTGAATTTTGTTGGAAATTACCAATTGAGAAACGCGGGCATACAAATCGTTGTTGCTCAAGCCACTTTGAAAAATATCCGACAAAATCAAGGTTTTTTTCTTATGTTGTTTTTGACTTTCCAAGAAATCCAATGCAATTTTCAAGGACTGAAAATCCGAACTGTAACTGTCGTCAATTAATGTCGTATTGTTAATTCCATTTTTGACTTTCAATCGCATTTCTACCGGATACAATAGTTTTATACGGTTTGCAATCGTTTCAAAATTATATCCAAAATGCAACAAAACCATCAAACAATGAACCGCGTTTTCGATAGAAGCGTCGTCCAAAAAAGGAACTTTTATTTCGAATACTTGATTTTTGTAAACGATATTTAAAAGTGTTTTATCAAAAATAATGTTTTTGGAAATGAACACATCGGCTGTTTTATCTTTAAAACTCCAACTGAAAGTTTTTTGTTCACTTACTTCCCTGGTAGAAATTGAAATTCCGATTGTTGGAAAAAACTGTTCAATAGATTTATTTTTATTGTAAATCAACACTTCAACGTCTTTAAAAAGTTGCAGTTTTTCTTTGATTTTTTCGCCAATATTGTCAAAACCTTCATCATGAGCCGAGCCAATATTGGTTAAAATTCCTATAGTTGGTTTGATGATTTTTTGCAAAGCTTTCATTTCGTTTGTAGTTGAAATTCCTGCTTCAAAAATGCCTAGATTGTGTTTTTCATTTATGGCAATAATGGAAAGAGGTACACCTACTTGAGAATTGTAACTTTTAGGGCTTCTAATGATGTTGAAATCGGGACTTAACAAGAAGTTCAACCATTCTTTGACAATGGTCTTTCCGTTGCTTCCCGTAATTCCAATAACTGGAAAATTAAATAAACTACGGTAATAGGCAGCAAAATGTTGCAGTGCTTTTTTAGAATCCGGTACTACTAAAAAAGTAGTATCTGCACGTATATTTTCAGGAATGTATTGCACCACAAAACACTTTACACCTTGATGGATTAACTCTTGAATATACGAATGAGCGTCGTGATTGGGGCCAATTAACGCAAAAAACAGCGTGTTGGCATTATTCTGCAACGAACGGCTGTCGATTGAAACCGAATCAATTTCTGTGTTAGAAATTATACCGTAAATATCGGCTTTAATTTGCGGGATGATATCTTCAATGTGGATACTCATTTATGAGTGTTTTAATGGCATTGTGTATTGCTTTTCAATTGTTGTGAACTGTAACTGCAACTGAAAACTACTCCTGATTTCTTTTCATCGCATTGAAATAGGCGGCACGACTCAAAGGTTCATATTCTTCGGTTTCGCCCAGCATGACAAGTTTGTCGCTGTTGTTTTTTCTAAAACTGTAATTGGCTAGATTTCCGGTTCGGGTACACACAGCATGCACTTTAGTTACATACTCTGCAGTGGCCATCAAAGCCGGCATTGGACCAAAAGGATTTCCTTTAAAATCCATATCTAGTCCCGCTACAATTACACGAATTCCAGAATTAGCGAGGTCGTTGCAAATGGCGATAATTTCGTCGTCAAAAAATTGAGCTTCGTCAATACCAACCACATCACAACCTTGTGCCAAAATCCGAATATTTGCCGCAGCAGGAACAGGAGTAGAGCGAATTTCATTGGTGTCGTGCGAAACAATCATCTCGTCGTGGTATCGGGTATCGATAGCAGGTTTGAAAATTTCAACCTTTTGTTTGGCAAATTGGGCACGCTTGAGTCGGCGGATGAGTTCTTCGGTTTTGCCCGAAAACATCGACCCACAAATTACTTCAATCCAGCCAAATTGTTCTTTATGATTTACTGTATTTTCGAGAAACATAGTGTTTTTTTCTACCTTAAAAAGGATTCGTTTTTTTTGCTTCGCAGGGAAGTCAAACCGATATATATTTTTTACTTTTACATCGTCGTTGTCAAAAGTAGAAAAATTTTCGCAAATCCGAGTTTTAGAAGCTTGATTTGGGAAATAAACTTTTGCAAAAAGCAAATTCCACATAAAACCAAAACAGTCATTATAATTTTGAAGACATGAAGAAAAAGTTAGAGGCAGAACTCATCAGCATCGCACACCGAATTTTGAAATTGAAAAACAAATCAGAATTGGCACAACTCCAACAAGAAACATTGAAATTGTATGAAAAAATTTCGGTTTTACGTTTTGTAGAAGAAAATTTTAGTCAAGTAAAACCAACTATTGGCTTTGCCAGTGCCGAAAAACAACTTGATGCTATTTTTGAGGCAAAGGAAGCAACGGAAACTATTTCTGAAAACGAACCAGAAGAAATTCAAGTTGAAGCAGAAGCTGCCCATGAAACCTCAATTCAAGTGGGTGCTGATCATGAAGCCGAAGAAGTGCTTGAGGCCGAAAATGAAGAAGAAATCGTTTCTGAAGTTGAAACGGAATTGACCGAAGAAGCCGAGGATGAAGTCACGGACGAAAAAGAACTTGTGGAAGAAACCGCTGATGAAAAAGTCGAAGTCGAAGAAGAAATTATTGAAGAAGAAGCAATAATAAAAGAAGAACCGGAAATTGAATTTGCACCACTTTTTGAGATTGCCGAAGACGAAAAACCAGAAGTAGTTGTGCCCAAACAAATCACTTTAGAAGATTTTTTAACCGAAGGTCATGTCGAACCCATTTTCGTGAGAGCGGAACAAGTATATTCAAACGAAACGACTACTACTCAAAAAAATGCTGCTAATGAAATAGAAACGGTCACTAAAGTTGAGGTTGTAGAGACCAAGAAAACCCAATTTATCGTGGACTACCACGAACCCAAAACGGTGTCGTTAAATGATAGCTTGTCGAAATCCATCAACATTGGTTTGAACGACCGAATTGGTTTTGAAAAACACCTTTTTGGTGGAAGTGGAGAAGACCTTAATCGAGTACTTTCGCAACTAAGCACGTATGCTAATTTTGGCGAAGCCAAAGAATTTATAGAAGATATGGTAAAGCCGGATTACAACAATTGGGCAGGAAAAGAGGACTATGAAACGCGTTTTATGGAAATAGTAGAAAAAAAGTTTTCGTAAATGGGTAAATTATTCATCGTTCCAACACCTATTGGTAATCTCGAAGACATGACATTTCGAGCCATTCGGGTGCTTAAAGAAGCCGATTTGATTTTGGCCGAAGATACACGAACCAGTGGAAAATTACTTAAACATTATGAGATAAATACTCACATGTACAGTCACCACATGCATAATGAACATAAAACGGTAGACAATTTAATTGCACGTTTGCAAGGTGGTGAAACGATTGCTTTAATTTCTGATGCAGGAACTCCAGCGATTTCTGATCCAGGATTTTTATTGACCCGAGCTTGTGTGGAAAATGGTGTTGAAGTAGAATGTTTGCCTGGTGCGACGGCTTTTGTTCCAGCTTTGGTCAACAGCGGTTTGCCCAACGACCGATTTATTTTTGAAGGATTTTTGCCTGAAAAAAAAGGCCGACAAACTCGATATTTGGCTCTAGCCGAAGAAACCCGAACGATGATTTTGTATGTTTCGCCTCATAAATTATTAAAAACTTTAACAGAATTCATCACCTATTTTGGCGAAGACCGCCAAATTTGTGTTTCCCGAGAATTGTCCAAACTGCACGAAGAAAATGTTCGAGGAACGGTGCGGGAAGTGTTGAGTCATTTTGAAGCCAAAGCTCCGAAAGGAGAAATTGTAGTTGTGATTGGTGGAAAAACAACAAAATAAAATTTTTATGAAAACAACAAAATCGCATACAAAATGGTTAGGTAATTTGGCTTTTGAAAGCTCAAATCCGGGCGGAAATTTAATTATCGATGCCGCAATTGAGCAAGGAGGTTCAGGTGAGGGTTTGCGTCCAAAAGCATTGATGTTAAATTCATTGGCAGGTTGTTCGGCAATGGATATTGCCAATTTAGTAACAAAAATGCGTGCGGAAATCGATACTTTTACCATTGATGTGGAAGGCGATTTGACGGATGAAGAAGTGCAAACCTACCACACGTTTCGAATAAATTATACTTTTTTTGGAAACAATCTCGACCGAGAAAAACTAAAAAAAATTGTCAACCTATCGACTCAAAAATATTGTGGCGTGATGATCATGTACCGTCAATTTGCCAAAATTGAAATTGAAATTAATTACGTAGCTTCCTAAAATTATGACACTTTCAGCTTTTTTAGAAATGCTCCAATTTAATCCTACTAATGTTTGCTTCGCAGAAACAATTGCTGTAATCGATGCCAATTATCAATTTACACCAACGGCTTTTTCCAATGGAAATCAACGTAACAAAGCTGGTGAGAACAACGGTTCTTGTAAGATTTTCGCTTTCGCAAAAGTACATCAGTTGACCGAGTTGCAGACTTTGGCTTGTTTTGGAAGGTATTATTTTGAAGATGTTTTGAAGAATCCCGCAGGAACAGACCATCAGAACATTCGAAATTTTATGAAATTTGGTTGGGACGGAATTCATTTTGAGAATGAAGTATTAACCCAAATTTAAAATTATTTCTATTCAACTATTTCCTGATTTTTTTCAAAATGGTTAAGTGTGGTTAACAAAAAACATTATTTTTTGTTGTTTGTAATTAACATAATGATTGTTTAATCTGTTTGAATTCAAGAGCAAGTCTAATAAACCAATTGCAAATCTTGAAACGCCTTTGTGGTAAAATACAACAAAGAAGTTGGTCTTAGAAACGCAATTTCCGTTTGGCTTTTCGGTTTTATGTGCAAAATAAATTTTAATAGCTTGTTACAAAAAACTTTATACATTTGTAAATCAATATAAACCAAGCCATTAATTTTAATTCAGACTTTAAATATGAGATGGAATTTAAAATCGAAACCAGACAAACAACTTGTACAACAGCTTCAAAATCAACTTCAAGTAAGCGAAATTATTGCGAAACTTTTGATTTCTCGTGGCATCGAAACTTTCGAACAAGCCCGACTTTTTTTCCGACCCAGTTTATCCGATTTACACGATCCCTATTTGATGAAAGATATGGACAAAGCTGTTGCGCGAATTGAAAAAGCTATACTTGCAGGAGAAAATATTATGGTTTTTGGCGATTACGATGTGGATGGCACAACGGCCGTTTCGCTGGTTGCTTCGTATTTAAAAAGTATTTATCCCAACATTGCCACCTATATTCCCGACCGGTATTTGGAAGGCTACGGCGTTTCGTTTAAAGGAATTGATTATGCCGACGACAACGGAATTTCGCTAATTATTGCTCTAGATTGTGGTATAAAATCAATTGATCACGTGGCTTATGCCAAAGAGCGAAGCATCGACTTTATTATTTGTGACCACCATCGTCCGGGCGATGAATTGCCTCAAGCAGTTGCCGTTTTAGATCCCAAACGAACCGATTGTAATTACCCTTATGATGAATTGTGTGGTTGTGGGATTGGTTTCAAATTAATTCAAGCGTTGGGTAAAAACAGGGGTCAAATTACTGAAGATTTGTTGCCCTATCTGGATTTAGTAGCCACCGCCATTGCCGCAGATATTGTACCAATGACGGGAGAAAATCGGATTTTGGCAAAGTTTGGTTTGGAAGTTATCAATACCAATCCGCGGCCGGGAATTCAGGCCTTGATTCATCAAGTTAAGAAAAAAGAGCTGACTATTACGGATGTGGTTTTTATCATCGCACCACGAATCAATGCAGCCGGAAGAATCAAACATGGGAATCACGCCGTTGCTTTACTTTCAGAATTCGATTTTGATCAAGCCATCGCATTTGCCAAAGAAATCGAACAGTACAATTTAGAGCGAAAGGAATTAGACAAACAAATAACGGTTGAGGCTTTGAATCAAATAGCTGAAAATCAAGAAAAAAATCATTTTTCTACGGTGGTTTACCAAGAAGATTGGCACAAAGGCGTGATTGGGATTGTGGCTTCGAGATTGATTGAAACGTATTATCGACCCACATTGGTTTTTACAAAAAGTGGCGATAAGTTAGCAGCATCGGCAAGGTCGGTTTATGGTTTTGATGTGTACAATGCCTTGGAAGCTTGTTCGGAACATTTGGAGCAATTTGGCGGTCATATGTATGCTGCCGGAATGACATTGGCCGAAGAAAACTACTCCAAATTTAAAGCAGCCTTTGAAAACGAAGTTAGAAACAGCATTTCCGAAGACCAACGTGAGCCGCATATTTCCGTAGATTTAGAATTGGATTTTGCTGCAATAGATCAAAAAATGATGCGGATTCTTAAACAATTTGAACCTTTTGGCCCGCAAAATATGACGCCTGTTTTCGCTACCCAAAAGGTGTTTGATACCGGTTATGGCAAAACCATCGGTTTAGACAATGAACATCTGAAATTATTTGTTAAGCAGCATAATTCTGAGGGATTTGCAGCGATTGGTTTTGGATTAGGAAAAAAATATGATTTAGCTTCTAATCGAAAATCTATCGAAATTGCCTATACATTGAGCGAAAATGAATGGGACGGTAAAACAACACTGCAGTTGAATTTGAAAGACCTTAAGTAGATTTTTATCACAGATGTCTGAATTGGATTTATCATTTTTAGCACAAAGTTTTGAATAGATATTCAGGCAATAATTAGATTTGACCCTAATTTTGCTGTACAGTTTTTTAAATTTGAACTACTTTTAATTGAGGTTTTAAAATTATTTTATCAACAATTTACGTGGGTATGTTGTAAATAATTATTTTTAAAAACGCATTCAAAATTAGGTTTCAATATCATAAATTAGCTTAGATTGCAATTAATTTTAAATGCATATCCTTTTTTAATCATACTCCTGTAATACTTGCTATCACTAGTCTATCGAAGATTTTCTCACCAAAATATCTGCGATTTAGCTTATAAACAAACTCGTTCAGATACAGTTGTAAGTTTT
>NZ_JBIPPD010000144.1:0-8445 GCF_044368625.1 Flavobacterium sp.
TTAAAATGCGCAATACAATTGGCTTCACTACTAAATTCGACTCCAAAACTAAAAATATTCATACCCAATAATTTATCTATCAAACAAATATACAAAAATATGAGCAATTACGGATATACATAATTTAAAACTAGTATTTCTGGTTTAGAAACTACATTGCCCAATTATTTATATAAAAATTTGTCGTACAATGATGTTCGAGCTATTGGATTGAATTTGCGATATAATTTTGTAGGAAAAATTTATAGAAATAAAAATGTAGCGGAACCCACTAGTAGTGAAATTGACCGTATAAATTAAAATGTTTTGAGCATAAAAGTCAATTATTAATTTAATTCCGTTCTGACGCCAAATATTATACAATTTCGGGTATGCTTAAAATGAGTTATTAACCCAAGGCTTCTGAAAATTAATTTTAAAAAATAAACCAAATTTTAACTTTTTTCTACCGATAAAAGTCTTATGTTATAGCTCGATTTGGTATTTTGTTTTATTTTCAACATATTGTCAATCAATTGTTTGTAATTGAAATCTTTGCTAAGCCTTGTGTTTGCTGTGTTGTTAAAAACTATCATTAATTGTGGATAAGTTTGGCTTTTTATTCCCCTAATATTTCGCAATCTTTGTATCGCACTGTACTCGAGAAGTGCCATTTTTTAAACCTATAAAAGTCAGTCGAATATGTCAGTATTAGAACCAATTTTGCAAGAAAATAAAAACCGTTTCGTTATTTTCCCGATTAAACACCACGATATTTGGGAATGGTATAAAAAAATGGAGGCCAGTTTTTGGACAGCGGAAGAAATTGATTTGTCGCAGGATTTAAACGATTGGAACAATAAATTGAACCACGACGAAAAATATTTTATCAAACATATTCTTGCATTTTTTGCAGCTTCAGACGGAATTGTGAACGAAAATCTTGCTGAGAATTTTGTGAACGAAGTGCAATATGCGGAAGCTAAATTCTTTTACGGATTCCAAATCATGATGGAAAACATCCACAGCGAAACCTATTCGCTTTTGATTGATACTTACGTAAAAGACGAAGCAGAGAAAGCCGATTTATTTAACGCATTAGAAGTTTTTCCGGCCATTAAAAAGAAAGCCGATTGGGCAATTAGATGGATTTCGTCCGATTCGTTTGCCGAAAGGTTGATTGCCTTTGCAGCCGTGGAAGGTATTTTCTTCTCAGGTGCATTTTGTGCCATTTTTTGGTTAAAAAAACGAGGTTTAATGCCAGGTTTGACTTTTTCAAACGAGCTTATTTCGCGCGACGAAGGGGTTCACTGCGATTTTGCCGTGCATTTGCACCAACATCACCTGATTAACAAAGTGCCAAAAGACCGTATCAGAACCATCATTATTGATGCATTAGATATCGAACGAGAATTTATTACAGAGTCGCTTCCGGTAAGTTTGATTGGAATGAATTCTAATTTAATGACGCAGTACTTAGAGTTTGTAACCGACCGACTTCTAGTAGAATTGGGTTGTGAAAGAGAATACAACACGCCTAATCCGTTCGATTTTATGGACATGATTTCGCTTCAAGGGAAAACCAATTTCTTTGAGAAAAAAGTGGCCGAATACCAAAAAGCAGGTGTCATGAACACCGACAGCGAAGCACAAAAAATTACTTTCGACGCTGATTTTTAAAGCCTCCACCAACCTTCCGACGGAAGTAGGGAGGAGTTTTAGAAACAAAGAAAAGTTTAGCGTCGAAGATTTCTTTAAAACCCAAGCCATTCCATTGGTTTAGCCCAGATTGCAGCGGCATCCTTTTTTAATTACCTCGGGTTTTTTCCCGAGGTAATTAAAAAAGATATAGCGAAAAGCTGGAATAGCTCCAAATGAAGAATCTGAACTTTTAAAAATCAGAAATGAGATACTGAAATAAATTCAGCATGACAAATAACCCGAAATAGAGAAGGGATTTTCTATTTCACAAAAACAAAAAAAAATTATGTACGTAGTAAAAAGAGACGGCCACAAAGAGCCTGTAATGTTTGACAAAATCACGGATCGAATTAAAAAACTGTGTTACGGTTTGAATGATTTAGTAGATGCCGTTAAAGTGGCGATGCGTGTTATTGAAGGTCTGTATGATGGGGTTACTACATCAGAATTGGATAATTTGGCGGCAGAAACTGCTGCTTCGATGACCATCGCTCATCCGGATTATGCTCAGTTGGCCGCGCGAATTGCCATTTCTAATTTGCACAAAAACACTACAAAATCATTCTCGGAAACGATGAATGAAATGTTTCATTATGTCAATCCAAGAAACAACCAATATGCGCCATTACTTTCTGAGGAAGTGCATAAAGTGATCATGGAAAATGCCGAATTTTTGGATTCGCATATTATTTACAACAGAGATTTTAACTACGATTATTTTGGATTCAAAACCTTGGAACGGTCGTATTTATTAAAGATAAACGGCAAAATTGTAGAGCGTCCCCAACACATGTTGATGCGTGTTGCGGTAGGAATTCACTTGAATGATTTGGATTCGGTATTGGAAACGTACGATTTAATGTCGAAAAAGTTTTTTACGCATGCAACGCCAACCTTGTTCAATGCAGGAACGCCAAAACCACAAATGTCTTCGTGCTTTTTATTGGCCATGCAAGACGACAGCATCGACGGCATTTATGATACGTTGAAACAAACGGCTAAGATTTCGCAGTCGGCGGGAGGAATTGGATTGTCCATTCACAACGTTCGTGCAACAGGCTCGTACATTCGGGGAACCAACGGTACTTCGAACGGAATTGTTCCGATGTTGCGTGTTTTTAACGATACCGCCCGTTATGTGGATCAAGGCGGCGGAAAACGCAAAGGTAGTTTTGCAATTTACATCGAAACTTGGCATGCGGATATCTTTGAATTCTTGGATTTGAAGAAAAATACGGGTAAAGAAGAAATGCGTGCTCGTGATTTGTTTTTCGCGATGTGGACTTCGGATTTATTCATGAAACGGGTAGAAGAAGACAGTTATTGGACCTTGATGTGTCCGAATGAATGTCCTGGTTTGTACGACGTTTATGGCGAAGAATTTGAGAAAATGTACGTGTCTTACGAAGAGCAGAAAAAAGGCAGAAAAACCATCAAAGCGCGTGAACTTTGGGAAAAAATCCTAGAATCACAAATTGAGACAGGAACACCTTATATGCTGTACAAAGATGCAGCCAACCGCAAATCGAACCAGAAAAATTTAGGTACGATTCGATCGTCGAACTTGTGTACGGAAATTATGGAATTTACGTCGAAAGATGAAATTGCTGTGTGTAATTTAGCTTCGATTTCGTTACCGATGTTTGTTGAGAATGGTAAGTTTGATCACGATTTGTTGTTTAACGTTACCAAAAGGGTGACCCGAAACTTGAACAAGGTTATCGACCGAAATTACTATCCTGTAAAAGAAGCCGAAAATTCCAATATGCGTCACCGTCCCGTTGGATTAGGCGTGCAGGGATTGGCCGATGCTTTCATTTTACTTCGTTTGCCTTTTACCAGTGATGAAGCTAAGAAATTGAACCAAGAAATTTTTGAAACCCTGTATTTTGCAGCTGTAACTGCTTCGATGGAAATGGCCAAAGAAGAAGGGCCGTATTCAACATTTGCGGGATCACCTATTTCGCAAGGAGAATTTCAATACAACCTTTGGGGATTGAAAGACGAAGAACTATCTGGAAGATGGAATTGGGCTTCGTTACGAAAAGAAGTGATGGAACACGGTGTGCGAAATTCACTTTTGGTAGCTCCAATGCCAACGGCTTCGACTTCGCAAATTTTAGGAAACAACGAAGCATTTGAACCTTATACTTCCAATATTTACACCAGAAGAGTACTTTCGGGCGAATTTATTGTGGTGAACAAACACTTGTTGCACGATTTAGTAGCTCTAGGTTTGTGGAACGACAATTTGAAGCAAGAAATCATGCGTCACAACGGATCGGTTCAAAATATTGATGCTATTCCGCAGTATTTAAAAGAATTATACAAAACAGTTTGGGAACTTTCGATGAAGGACATTATCGACATGTCGAGACAGCGGGGTTATTTTATCGACCAATCGCAATCGTTGAACTTGTTTATGCAAGACGCGAATTATTCGAAACTGACATCAATGCATTTTTATGCTTGGAAATCGGGATTGAAAACTGGTATGTATTATTTAAGAACAAAAGCAGCCGTAGATGCCATCCAATTTACGTTGAATAACGACAAGAAAGCGCAACCTATTTCAATTCCAGAAGTGCAAGTAAAACCGACAGTTATGGTTTCAGAGCCTGTAGAAATGTCGGCAGTTGAATACAAAGCAATGATTGAACTCGCCAAAAACGCCAGTCCAGACGACTGCGAAATGTGTGGGTCTTAAATTGAAAAGTTATAGATTGATTATAGTTAATTGAACAAACAGCTGCTGAAAAGCGGCTGTTTTTTTTAGGTCATAAATTGCAATTTTCTGTCGTAAATTTTTATTTATTACTTTTTTAAGACTACGATCCAAGGGATTAGCTTACTATTGTCATTCATAATTGATTCATGCATAAATCGACTTTCATACTTTATTTACTTTTAGGCTTCTTTATGGTGTCGGTAAATTCGTATGCTTGTGAGAAACATGCAAAAATGAATCACCAAAAGACAGAAACTACTACTCCAACCACAAAAAAAGGATGTTGCAGTGAAAAATCAGGAGACAAAAAAGCTTGCGATGGTAAGTGCGGACACAGCGGTTGCACATGTGCTTCGGGATGTAGTTCGTTTTCCTCAACGAAAGTTTCTTACCTTTTTACTCCGTTTACTTTAGTTGATTTTTCATTCGATCTTTTGGTGAAAACAAATCACAATACGCCATCTCTATCCGATGGATTTTCTTCCATTTGGCTTATTCCTAAAATAGGCTAAAACCATTCGCGACAGCCACAAGTGGATTTTGTCGGAATCTTAACTTTTTTTATTGACGCTTTGTAAGCTCATAAATTCAAAAAATTCGTTTACCATTTTAATCTTTTCGAAAACTATGCTTTTCGAAATAAATCATTCTTTAAGCATTTATTCTTAAGCATGTTATTCATGTCAATAGAAGTATTAAGTGCAATCAAAATTCAATAAATATCTTCATATGAAAAATATACTAATCACTTTTATCGCACTATTTTTTGCGATAGAAAGTAACGCACAAATAGTAAAAGCCGACATCATTGCAACAGGATTAACCTGTTCGATGTGTTCGAAATCCATTTACAAACAATTATCAAGCTTGCCTGAAGTCGCCTCGGTTGACACCGATTTAAACACCAATACGTTTACCGTAACTATGAAACCAAACACCAACGTTTCGCCTAAAATTTTTAAAGAGAATGTTGAAAAAGCTGGATTTTTTATCGGTTCGCTAGTCGTTTCCGTAAATCCAAAAACGTTGGAAAAATATATCCATGTGGAGAAAAAGCAAGTACCCAATACGAAACAAGTGCAAGTACAGATTTTGGACAAAGGTTTTGTGACAGATAAAGA
Organism: Flavobacterium sp.; assembly: GCF_044368625.1. GTDB lineage: Bacteria > Bacteroidota > Bacteroidia > Flavobacteriales > Flavobacteriaceae > Flavobacterium. Next base: position 5,530 of record NZ_JBIPPD010000144.1, read on the forward strand.
GTTCAAGAAATTGGCCAAGAAACACAAAGACGTGCCTACGAATACAGCAGGAAACGAAAATAATTTTCACTTTAGAATCGTTAACTAATGAAAGTGGTTTATTTATACGTGGTTTTATTGTTCACGCAACTCGTAATTGGTCAGGAATTGTTTGTAGTAACCGATCCGGCCAGTAATATTCCAGCCAACTCATTGTCGGCACGAATGGGAAATTTACTCTTTAAGGAAAAATTTGAAAGCGGTTACAATTATCATTTGATGCCCGAAGTTTCCTATGGTTTGAATAAAAACCTGATGTTTCGCGGAACGGCATTTATCAGCAACAGAGGCAATAGTTTGGTAACCGAAGGTGGAAGTTTTTTCTCCAAGTACCGTTTTTATTCGGAAGACGACATCAACAGTCACTTCCGATTGGCGGCTTTTGGGCGTTACAGTTTTAACAATTCAGATATTCATCAGGAACAAATTGAAACCATGGGACACAACTCGGGTTTTGAAGTCGGCTTGGTAGCGACTAAGTTAATTCATAAAGTAGCCATCAGTTCCTCATTGAGTTTTGAAAGAGCGTTTGACAATACGTCGAAGAATCCCTTTCCCGACCATTTAGGAAATACAGCTACCAACTATACTCTTTCTATTGGAAAACTGATGTATCCTAAAACGTATACGAGTTTTAAGCAGACGAATATCAATCTAATGTTGGAATTTTTGGGTCAAACCATCAACGAGAATGGGCGTTCCTCACTAGATGTGATTCCCGCGGTGCAATTTATCATCAACAGCCAAGCCAGAATTGATTTGGCCTACCGACATGAAATAATGAGTTCCATGTATCGAACCGCTCCAAATGGGTTTTACCTGAATTTGGAATACAACTTGTATAATGTTTTAAAAAAATAGATTTGATGTGAAATGAATTTGAATTTACAAAAAAAGCGAAACAACTTGCATCTGAAATACACCTATTACTTTAGCCGTTAACGTTTAAAACCTTTTAGTAAATTATGATATTTTTAATTATTGTTGAATTAAAAATTATACATTTGAGATGAAATACTTGCTAACTTTTGTGATGACTTAGTTCCAATTGTGCACGATAAATAAGATTTTGGCAGAGATAGAAAAAAATTGTGCGCTATATGTGCTCAGCTAAACTTTAAAAAATAGTAACTTTAAACAAGCTATTATGACCCCAAAACTGAAAATTATTAGACTTTTTGCATTTTTTGCTTTATTAAGTTCATTTTGCTCTTGTGATGAAGACGAAATTTTAATCGAAAGCCAAAATCACGCTTTTCATTTAAAAACAAGTAGAGTTTCAATCAAACAAGTGCTAAATGAAATTAATTCAACAGATATTAAAGAAAAATTACAATACAGAAACTTTGATTCTTCTGCAAATAATTCCTTAAATCGTTCAAATAATCCAGAAGTATATTTTTTGAAAAATGAAAAAGAGGATGAATTAACTTCTTATATTTTACATCTAAATTCTTATTCTCAATTAAAACCTTATTTTCTAAAACTTATTATAACTAAAAATAATAATGAAACAGAAAAGATGGGCTTTTTAAAATACATTCCAACTAGTCCAACTAATACTTTAAATTTAAGAACTTTTAGTGGCGTTGTACAAATTTTAGATTTTGAAAATGAAGTTACAGCGTTAACAACTTTTGAAAATGGAATACCAATATCAACTGATTCAACTGCAAGTTCAAGGATGAATTGTTATGATAAAGTTAATATAATAGCTGTAAATTGCGGTGATAAAGGCAATCATCCTCCTGGTGTGGCTTGTGATAATGGTACAATTAATAGCTATTGGATTATAAGTATCACTACAGTTTGTACCGGCAGAGGTGGCCAATTAGTACAAATATTAGAAGATTCGGGTGACAATAGTAATAATGGTGGTGGGACATATTCAGCGTCAATGTTTCTTAATCCTTTTTTGAGTACTTTAACGCCGGAACAATTACTTGTTTATAATTCAAACCCATCATTTGAAGAATATTTAGTTAATAATTTAATAGTAGAACCTAATCCAAATTATAATCCATTACTAGGAGGCAATCCAAATAATGTAATTATTAAACCAGAAGCAGAACAGTTTGTGACAGAGTTTATCAATAACGCGATTAACAGTGGATTAAATTTAAATTTTAAAAAATCATCAAAATCTCCGGCAAATATTGATGTTTCTGCAATTGACACTACAACAACAGTTGGTAAAAAGTTTAATTGTATCTACAATAAACTAATGCAATCACCAAGCTTTAAGAATTTATTTGACAATACATTTGGGGGCACACAATCAAAACTAAATGTTAAATTTGAAATTGTTGAAAGTTTTCCCAATTCAAATACTCTGGGGAATTGTCAACTTACTACAATCTCAAATAATGGAATACCACAACAATTTAACAACTTAATAAAACTAAAAAGAGAAATGTTGGATGAATCTAACGGCACGGGTAATGCGTCAAACATAAAAATTGCAAAAATAATTATACATGAACTAATGCATGCTTATCTAAATATTAAATACAAAAATTGTAATCAAGGTGCAAGTCTACCTTACATTAATAATTTGGACTTGGGCGAATTAATTCAAAAGTTTTATGATAATTTTAATTGTCATATTGATGTAGATGGTTCGCCCCAAAGTCAACATGATTTCATGTATAATTTTCTTATTCCTTCTTTTCAGTCAATTCTATCTGAATCTAGGGATTTGATAATATCACAATCTCACATTAATTATGCAAATAGTTTAACTTTTCAAGATAGTTCTTTAAATATAATGCATATCCGTAATTGCTCATATTTTTGTATATTTGTTTGATAGATAAATTATTGGGTATGAATATTTTTAGTTTTGGAGTCGAATTTAGTAGTGAAGCCAATTGTATT
>NZ_JBIPPD010000015.1:0-26706 GCF_044368625.1 Flavobacterium sp.
TTGAAGAACTTAAAAATTATGGCCGTGAAGATATTATGGTTATTGTGGGTGGTGTGATTCCTGCACAAGATTACCAGTTTTTGTTTGATGCAGGTGCGGTTGCCGTTTTTGGACCTGGAACCAAAATCAGCGAAGCGGCGATTCAAATATTAGATGTGTTGATTGATGGGTTTAAGGAGTAGCGCCTCGCCCTCCCGAAGTTTCGAGACCTCCAAAGGAGGAGAGTGTAAATACTCTTAACTGCTGTTTCGAATTTTGTCCGGAATTTTCGGGATTGGAATTAAGCTTTGAAATTTCGGAACTGAGATTTACAAATTAGAATTTGGAATTTAAAATTTTAACTTATATTTGCATCGAAATTTTCGGGATGTAGCGCAGCCAGGTAGCGTACTAGCATGGGGTGTTAGGGGTCGCTGGTTCGAATCCAGTCATCCCGACAAAGCATAAAAAAACCACCAATCGGTGGTTTTTGCATTTTTAGAATGTGTCATTAATTTACAGATTAAAAGAAGCTCCAAAATGTATTGTAAATTGGTTGTTGTAATGCTCAAAACCGTTCACATCCGAATCGTATCGCGCCAAAGGTGCTGAAGCTTCCGTGTACACACCGAATCCATTAGTAAAAAAATACCGAACTCCTAAATGACCTCCAAAATTTCGCGTTCCTAAATGCAATCCTGGGTAAACATCCATTTTTGGACTCAATCCTATTACATCCCCTATGTTGGCATTAAATCGAACTTTCACGTCCGCTCTGTCCTCAAAACGGGCACTAATTCGGCTAATATCTTTTGCTTCAAGCAAGTAAGTGGCTAGAAATCCGAAGGACATATTCTCTCCTATTCCAAAATCAACTGTAGAGGTAATTCCCGTTCCGCCATCTTGTAAGTTCATACCCACTTGAAACTTCGTGTCACCTTTGCCTTGGTATGCTTGTGCATTAGACGTCTGAACAACTGTAATTAATACAAGCGTGAATAACAATTTTTTCATATACTATAAATCATTTTTGGTTCAATTCTCAGGTAACTTTTGTACTCTGTTCTTTTAATAATTACTAATCATAACCGCAGTACAAGATTAATTATTACATCATAGCACTAATCCAATTTTCTTAATTTTTTCTCTGCTTTTTCAAGATCATTACTAAGCTTAAGCGACTTTTTTTGGTGCTTCAGCATTTTTTCACTCCATTTCAACTCTTCTTTTTCGGTAAGTGATCCTCTCTGTTTTCTTTTTTCATATTTTTCTTGGTCGCGTTTCAAATCCTTGTCTTGCTTTTCAATTTTTCTTTTTACTTTAGCAATATCATCCTGTGCATTATTTCGCTTTTCAATTGCTCTTTGAGACTTTTTTAATTCTTTTTCAGCCTTTTTTTGAGCTTTTTCTGCCTTTTTTTGGGCTTTTTCAGCATTTTTAATTGACTTTTCTTGGGCTTTTTGCTCTTTTTCTCTTTCTTTAATTGCCTTATTTTCTGCTTTCTGAATCATTTCAGCATTCTTGGTTACAACTGCTACAGTATCTACGGGTGTTTCTTGAGCAATTGCGATGTGCATCGATAATACCGAACAAAGAGCAAATAAAATTTTTTTCATTTTTTTTCAATTTTTTAGTTAATCAACAAAGATACAAGAATACCAACATTATTTACAAATAGCATTTTCAAATCCTTCTATTTACTTAGATGAAACGGAAGCTCAATAAAAAAAGTCGTTCCCACTCCTACTCTACTTTCAAACCAAATTCTGCCTTTGTTTTGTTCAACCATATCTTTGCACAAAACCAGACCAATGTGGTGGCCTTTTTCACCAGAAGTTCCTTTTGTAATACTGTGTTCCAGTTGAAAAATCTTTTCGTGATCTTCTTCTTCAATGCCAATTCCTTTATCTTGTACCGAAATTAAAATCGAATAGCCTTCGATTTCGCTACCTATTTTAATCGCATCACCTTCATTACAAAACTTGATGCTGTTGGAAATGATGTTGCGTATTACAACATTAATCATATTTCTATCGGCAAAAGCGGTATCTTTTTCACTTATATTATTTTCAATTTGAAGCTTTTTCTCAAGAATTTGGGCGTTTAAAATTTTTAAATTACGAGATACAATTCGATCCAACTGAACTATTTCGGGTTTTACAATCATCCCTTCCAACTGACTTTTAGACCATTCGAGTAAATTGTCTAATAAATCCGCAGTGTTAAATATGTTTTCTTCCAATTTTTTTAACAACACATTCATTTCCTCACGGGTCAAATGCCCATCAAAATAGGTACTGAACAGCATTTTTAAAGTAGCAATCGGACTCCGCAAATCGTGTGACACGATGGAAAAAAACTTATTTTTTACTGAATTAATACGCTCCAATTCTGCATTCTGTCGAATTGTTAGGTTATTTTGTACCCGTAACTCTTCGTTGACATTTTCTAAGGTTTTGTTGATGGTACTAATTTCCTCCGATTGCAATTCCAACATTGCATTTATTTTATTCTTTTGTCTGATTTTCATCAAATATAAAATCAGTAGTAACAAGACCATAACAAATAACGACGAAATGATGTACAATGCTCTTTTGTAGGTTAAGTTTCGCATCGCAATGATCTCGTTACTTTTTTCTAATACTGAATTTTCTTTTTGAATTCTATTGAAGTCAGCAAAAATAAATTCGTTTTTAATCTTTTGAAGATCCAGACTATCGTTCAAAATAATGGCTTGCGACTGGTATTCAAATGCTTGCTTAAAATCGGCCGTTTCTTCTTGAATAGCAACCAAAATATCTAACGCATTCAATGCCAAACCTTTTGATTTAATTTGTTTACCCATTTGATATGCCAATTTTGCAGTATCTTCGGCTTTATTATACTGTTTCAATGCCACAAATACTTTAGATAGAGTAATAAGAGCTGCCAATTCTTGGTATTTATTATTTAAAAATCGGTTTTTTTCAATGGCAATATGGAGCGCTTTTTCGGCTTCATTGTATTTTTTTTGTTTCAAATACAATTGACCCAAACCGTAATTTGCAAGCGCAATGCCATTGAGATCACCGGCTCTTTCACGAATTTCCAAACTTTTCCTATAATAATCGTAGGCTTCCGTGTCTTTATTTAAAGCCCTCGATGCATTTCCCATTATGAAATATCCGTAGGCAATACCCGACTGATCGTTCATTTTTTGAAAACTTTCCAGTACTTGGCGAAAATAAAATTCGGCTATTTTAAATTCATCCATGTCAAAATACAGAGAGCCAAGGTTGATATTGGTTTGGTTAAGTCCGTCTTGAGACTTTACCCTTTGAAAAATTTTCAACGCCCGTTCATAATTTTCAATAGCTGCCTTGGGATTGTCCAGTCGGTCAAAAGTGTATCCAATACCCACATAAGCCCGGGCTTCTTGCTTAGGAGTTTTGTATTTTTTAGCCAGTACCAATCCTTTGGTAAAATAATACATCGAACTGTCGTACTGGGTTTTAATTCCATGGGTCATCGCCATGTCCATATAGGCAATAGGAATAATCGAATCGATGTGGTGTTTCTCGGCAATTTGCCGCATTTGATTGGCATAAAAATATTTCCTGTCCGGATCGACCGAGGTGTATGCTTTAGAAAGTTGGCGTAAAATAGGAATCTTCTTCTTTTCAATTTTCTCCTTTTGTAGGGCGACAGTCAAACTGTCAATATTATTATTTTGCGCCAGCAAAGGAGATTTTACACCAAAAAGTAGTGCAAAAAAAAGTACCATTTTTAAAAAAAGTGAAGGAAAATTGTGCATAATATGGGGCTTGAAAAAACTGTAGGTTAGTTTATAAAAATAAAACAATAATTTAAGTAATTAACATTTTTGTTTTTCTTTCAAAAGTATTCAATTATTTTATAAATACTTAAACCATACCTATTTTTTAATGTATCAATCATAGAGATTAAACTTGTTATAATTCACTTAAAAACAAGAATTTCGGTAAAATTTTTCCCAATTTTACCTTAGTATTAAATTGACGACTGAAAGCGATGCTTAAAACCATAACAAACAAATAAGTGTTTGATGGTTTACATTTTATACAATTGAAATCAAAACTTTCGCTAAAGATACGCCAATGTTATCGGATTTTTGTTGATAAATAGATTTTCAAAACCCATAAATAATTGTATTTTTACGCTTCAAAATTCTATAGAATAAATGGGTAAAATAATAGCGATTGCCAATCAAAAAGGCGGTGTTGGAAAAACAACAACATCAGTCAATTTAGCAGCGTCTTTGGGTGTTTTAGAAAAAAAGGTACTACTAATTGATGCTGATCCTCAAGCAAATGCGAGTTCCGGATTGGGAATCGATATAGAAACCATTGCTATTGGAACGTATCAAATTATCGAACACAGTCATACACCAAATGAAGCTGTAATTAAATGTTCGGCACCTAATGTAGACATCATTCCTGCCCATATTGACCTAGTTGCCATCGAAATCGAATTGGTAGACAAAGAAAACAGGGAATACATGCTTAAAGAAGCATTGGCGTCCATCAAAGACGAATACGACTTCATCATTATCGACTGTGCTCCTTCGTTGGGGTTATTGACTCTGAATGCGTTAACCGCCGCAGATTCAGTAGTAATTCCGATCCAATGCGAGTATTTTGCATTGGAAGGTTTAGGAAAATTATTGAATACAATCAAAAGCGTACAGAAAATTCATAATCCTGATTTAGACATCGAAGGATTACTATTAACAATGTTTGACTCGCGTTTACGACTTTCAAACCAAGTCGTAGAAGAAGTTCAAAAACACTTTAACGATATGGTTTTTGATACTATAATCCAGCGAAATGTAAAACTGAGTGAAGCACCAAGTTTTGGCGAAAGCATTATAAACTTTGATGCCACAAGCAAAGGTGCAGCCAACTACTTGAGTTTGGCAAACGAAATTATCAAGAAAAACTCTTAGTTCATTTTATGACAAAAGCGATAAAAAAACAAGCATTAGGACGAGGATTGTCTGCGTTATTGAAAGATCCTGAAAACGATATCAAATCTGTCGAAGATAAAAATGCCGATAAGGTAGTTGGAAATATTATTGAACTCGAGCTTGATGCTATAGAAATCAATCCTTTTCAGCCGAGAAGCAATTTCAATGAAGAGTCACTTAGAGAATTAGCCACTTCTATCAAAGAACTAGGTGTTATTCAACCAATTACCGTTCGAAAAATGGAGTTCAACAAATTCCAGTTGATCTCGGGAGAACGCCGTTTAAGAGCTTCAAAACTAGCAGGTTTACAAGTTATTCCTGCTTATATTCGTATAGCAAACGACAACGAATCATTGGTTATGGCATTGGTTGAAAATATCCAACGCCACGATTTAGATCCGATAGAAATTGCCCTTTCCTACCAAAGATTGATTGACGAAATCCAACTGACGCAAGAGCAAATGAGTGATCGTGTGGGTAAAAAACGTTCTACCATAACCAATTATCTTCGATTGCTAAAACTAGATCCTATTATTCAAACGGGCATTCGCGACGGTTTTATTTCTATGGGACACGGTCGGGCGATTATCAGCATTGAAGATTTAGATGTTCAAACCGATATTTATCAGAAAATTCTAAGCGATAATTTATCTGTTCGTGAAACTGAAACATTGGTTAAAAATCACCAAGAAAGTTTAAAGCCAAAACCCGTTTCCAAAGCCAAAACGACAAGTTTCGAAATTGACGATACGGAGAAAAAAGCGATTACCACTTATTTCGGAGCTAAAGTTGATGTAAAAGTCGCAGGCAACGGAAAAGGAAAAATCACCATACCGTTTCATTCCGAAGAAGATTTTAAACGCATTCTTAAATTAATTCAAAATTAGTGAAAGCGTTACTATTTATATTTCTCTCTTTTCTCTCTGCTGAATTTTCGGTGGTTTATTCGCAGACTCAAACGAATGACTTGCAACTTGCAGCAGATACCATTATAAAAAAACCAATTAATCCATTGGCACCCGCCCGAGCGGCTTTTTATTCTGCCATCGTACCGGGATTGGGTCAAGCTTACAATAAAAGATACTGGAAAATTCCCATTGTTTATGGCGCAATAGGAACGGGAGTTTACTTTTATACAAATAATAACCAAGAATACCATCGTTTTCGGAATGCTTATAAACAGCGTTTGAAAGGTTTGGACGATGAATTTAAAGGACAATATAACGATGCCACTTTGATTACAGCACAACGAACGTTTCAACGAAACCGAGACTTATCGCTGATTGTTACGGTGGGATTGTACGTATTGAATATCGTTGACGCTAATGTTGATGCACATCTCAAACAATTTAATGTAAGCGATGATTTGACGTTTCGCCCTGAAATTATTCCGAATTCCATCAATCAACAACAAAATGTAGGTTTGACCATGACTTATCGTTTTTAAAATTTTACAATGAAAATAGCACTTTTGGGTTACGGAAGAATGGGACAAGTGATCGAACGTATTGCAAGGGAACGCGGACATCAAATTGTTTTAAAAAAATCAAGAAACAACTCTTTCGAAGGCCTCGAAAACGCAGATGTAGCCATTGATTTTAGCATTCCAGAAGCTGCTGTTGGCAACATCTCTGCTTGTATTGAACAAGGAATTCCTGTAATTTCTGGAACAACGGGTTGGTTAGAGCATTATTCGAGCATGACACAACTTTGCGAACAAAAAAACGGTGCTTTTATATACAGCTCCAATTTTAGTTTGGGTGTAAATATTTTTTTCGAAATAAATGCTTATTTGGCTAAAATCATGTCGCAGTTTACCCAATATTCAATTACGATTGAAGAAATTCACCACACACAAAAGTTAGATGCTCCAAGTGGCACAGCAATTACACTGGCTGATGCTATAATTCATAATTCTGAGTATTCCAGTTGGGCTTTGGATAAAACTCAGGCTTTGGATGAATTAATAATTACTGCCAAACGAATTCCGGACGTTCCCGGAACGCATACAGTTGCCTATAAATCAGATATTGACACTATCGAAATTAAGCACGAAGCCCACAACCGTGAAGGTTTTGCCTTGGGAGCTGTTGTAGCTGCCGAATGGATTATCGGCAAAAAAGGAATCTTTAGTATGAAAGACGTTTTGAATTTCAAATAATTTAGCAACCCAATCAACGGAAGGTTTGTAACAAAAAGCAACAATAACCTACCTATTGATTCAAAAACAACTATTATGACACTCATTCAATGGTTCATCTTTTTCTTAGCTGTACAAGTAATTCACTATTTGGCAACTTGGAAATTATATCAAAAAGCAGGACGAAAATCTTGGGAAGCTGCAGTTCCTGTTTATAATGCGATTATTCTGATGAAAATAATCAATCGACCAACTTGGTGGACTATTTTATTATTTGTTCCAGTCATTAATTTAATTATGATTCCCGTTGTTTGGGTAGAAACCATTCGCAGTTTTGGAAAAAACACGACTACCGATACCATTTTGGTTTTGGTTACTTTGGGTTTTTATATCTTTTACATCAATTATACCCAAGACGTAGCCTATATTCCCAACCGAAGTCTGCATTCTACAACTCAAGCAGGCGATACGGTGAGTTCATTGCTTTTTGCAATTGTAGTTGCTACAATCGTACATACTTATGTAATGCAACCGTTTACAATACCCACTTCTTCTTTAGAAAAATCATTATTAGTTGGCGATTTTTTGTTTGTGAGTAAATTTCACTACGGAGCCCGAACACCCATGACAACTGTTGCCGCTCCTATGGTACACGATACTTTACCGCTTGTAAATGTAAAATCGTATAGCAAATGGCCTCAACTCCCTTATTTTAGAATTCCAGGATTGCAGTCGATTGAAAGAAACGACATTGTAGTGTTCAACTGGCCTGTAGATACAGTTTACAAATTTTTTGACCGTTCCGGCCGAAAAGCCGTTGACAAACCCATAGACAAAAAATCAAATTATGTTAAAAGATGTGTTGGTATACCTGGTGATAATTTGTCCATCAAAGACGGAGCCATCTACATTAACAACGAATTATTAATTTTGCCAGAACGAGCAAAAACACAATTTCATTATACCGTTGTTTTGAAAGAGCCCGCTTATGGAGCTATTTTAGAAGAAAACAAATTTAATGAATATTTGCCTTATTACACTATTTCCGCTTCTATTTGGGACAAACCAGAAGTACGCGCTTATTTGACAAATGGAAAAAATACCGCACAATTATCAGAAGTAACCCGCGACAGCACGATGGTGGTTGTTCAAGGAATTATTAATCAAGACGATTACACCAAGCTGGGGATGAATTATTCGCAAACAGCAGGTGAAATCAATATGACAGAAAAAGTCAAAAACAAAATTGCAGCTGATCCAAGAGTTTTATCAGTTACGAAAGTTGTTCACCCGAAAGACAAAAGTGTGTTTCCACAAAACAGTGCTTGGTCTATTGATAATTTTGGCCCTATTACCATTCCTGAACAAGGCAAATCGGTATCTTTAACTGCTGAAAACCTACCTTTGTATAAAAGAGTTATTGAAGAATACGAAAACAACGAATTGAAAATCAACGGAAATCAAATTCTAATTAACGGAACACCTACAACTTCGTATACGTTCAAACAAAACTATTACTGGATGATGGGAGACAACCGTCATCGATCTGAAGATTCCCGTTATTGGGGTTTTGTGCCTGCCGATCACATCGTAGGTAAACCCGTACTTATTTGGATGAGTTTGGATCAAAGTGTGCCTTGGAGTAAAGCTATTGATAAAATACGTTGGGAACGCTTGTTTACAACCGTTGGTGGTGATGGACAACCGTATTCGTACTTTAAATTTTTCTTGATAGCCTTGGCAGCTTATTTCGGAATTTCGTTTTATATGAAGAAAAAGAAACAAAAAACGGCATAACTTTTTAAAATAAATGACCAACACAAAACAAATATACATTTGTTTTGTGTTTTCTTTTCTAGCCTTATGGAAGCAATTTTACATCCCTCCTATTTTCCTTCGATTAGTCATTTTGTAGTGATGGCTCAGTCGGATAAAATTGTTTTTGAAATGGAAGATAATTTCCAAAAACAAACCAATCGAAATCGGATGTATATTTACAGTCCCAATGGCATCCAACTGCTCAATATACCCATTAAACACTCCAAAGAAAACCGCCAAATGACTAAAGACATTCGGTTGGAAACAGCTTTTGATTGGCAAAAACAGCATTTTAAATCATTAGAAGCCGCCTATCGAAATTCGCCTTTCTTCGAGTTTTTTGAAGACGACATTATGCCTGTTTTCGAAAAAAAACATACTTTTTTAATGGATTTGAATTTGCAAACCATCGAAATTGTATCCAAATGTTTGAGGTTGAAATTGGAACCGACCTTTTCTACCGAATATTTTCGAAACCCCGTTCTGACTGATTTTCGAACTTTGGTAGATGGCAAAAAAGATTCGTATGAGTTTGAATCTTATCCACAAGTTTTTGAAGAAAAATTTGGCTACCTGAACAACTTGAGTATTTTAGATCTATTATTCAACGAAGGCCGACATGCTTTGTCTTATTTAAAGCAACAGCAGTTGTAATTACTCCTTTCCTGCTGGACTCAAAACGGTAAGTATCGGAAAGTGATCGGAATCTACAATTTCAGGAAAGTTATTGAAATGCTCCACTTTAAACTTTTTGTCTACAAATATATAGTCAATTCGGGCAGGATAATACTTAAAGTCGTAACTTTTTCCAAATCCACGTCCCGCTTCCTCAAAACTGTCTTGCAAATTACCTCGAATAATGCGGTACACATATGAAAAAGCACTGTTGTTCATATCTCCACAAATGATAATAGGATAGTTGCATTTGTTGCGGTGTTTCATTAAAATTTCAGCTTGTTGCTGCTGTAGTTTAAACGCTGTACTCAATCTTTTAAACATACGTTCAGATCTTTTTTTGTCAATTCCTTCAATGTTGTCGTTCAGTTTATTCACTTCCGGAGTAATACTTATGGATTGTAAATGCATATTATAGACTCTTACCGTATCTTTTTCTCGCTTTAAATCGGCAAAAATAACATTGTTATTCGAGTTCGGAAACACAATTTCTCCTGAATTGATGATTTTGAAATTCGAGAAAATAGCTTGACCTGTTTTGATTTTATTTCCCTTAAATAATACAAATTGATGTTTAAAATGCGAATAATCAAATTCGGCTGCATTGGAAAATTCTTGAATACAAAGTATGTCGGGTTGCTTGAGTTTTACAAAATCCGATATTTCAATCGGCACCGTTTTTTTTTCCGACCATTCAAATTTATTGAACAACCGTACATTGTAACTCATCACCTTGATGTCGTCCACCGCCTCTTTATATTGCGGACTGGAAAATTTATAAAACTTATTGATAAAGGGAATCCCGAGTAAAAGTACAATTCCAGAAAGTAGAATATGACGTTTGAACTGTATGCCCCAAAAAATAAAATAAAGCATGTTGATGATGAGCATCATAGGTAAAAAAAGCGTCAGTACGGAAAGTAAAGGAAATGTTTTTGGTGCCAAAAAAGGCAAAGCGTAGCCCATAATCGTCAATACGGTAAGTACTATATTGAAGAAAAACATCAACTTATTAAACCACGAAAGATTTCGCATCATCTTACTTTGTATATTATTTTCCCGCGCGAAGCAAAAAATCTTTCTCTTCCTTACTCAAACTGTCGTAACCAGAAACTCCTATTTTATCTAAGATTTCATCTATTTGCTGTTGCGTTTTGTCCTTTTTTACAATCCTACTTGATGACGAGGAAGGAGATGCAGGATTATAATTACGATACACTTTTTTAAATGGAGTTTTGTTTTGTTTTGAACGCGATTTGTTTACAAAAAAACCAATTATTTTTGAAACTCCATCCGTCAAATCCGTCCCTTTTTTCAGTAAAACTATGAAAAGATAGCCAAATAATGCCCCACCTAAATGTGCTAAATGTCCTCCTGTATTGGATGTTGGCAATTGAATTAAATCCAACACAATAAAAACAGCGGCAATGTGCCACAACTTTATTATTCCTAAAAACATTAATCTAATTTCCATATACGGATTGTAAGCAACCGTTGCAAATAAAATAGCCATAATTGAACCTGAAGCACCCACCAAAGTCGCACTCGAATTTTCTAAAGCAGGAAAAACCAAATAGCTTACAATATAAATGATTCCCGCGAAAATACCTCCCAAGATGTAAAGCCCTAACAATTGTTTTTGATTAAAATAGGTCGTAAATAACCGCGTAGAAAAATGCAAAACAACCATGTTAAACAACAAATGAAAAATACCCGAATGAAAAACCGCATACGTAACAATAGACCAAGGTTTCCAAGCCAACGCAGTCGGCATCGAATCCAAGCTTACATAAGGTAGATAATTTATGCCTTCGATAAACAAACCCAATATAGCAAAAACTACTTCGGGTACGACAAAAAGCCCGACATTCCAAAAAATAAGTTGTTGGGCAATTCCTCCGGTGCGGTATTGTAATTTTAAATCGTCAATTATACTCATAACGTGGTATTATTTAATTCCAACGGTTTTTGTTAAACTGCGTTTTTTTCCAATAATACATCATCAGAAATCCCGTTAATGCACCACCTAAATGGGCAAAATGGGCAATTCCCGATCCTCCGCTAAAAATCGCATCTCCTTTGAATCCTAAAACCAAATCGATCAACAAAATTCCAGGAACAAAATACTTGGCTTTAATGGGAATGGGTATAAACATCAAACCCAATTGTGCATTGGGAAACATATAGGCAAAAGCCACTAACAATCCGTAAATGGCTCCAGAAGCTCCAACGGCGGGAATGATATATGCAGTTGCCGTTTTAATTGCTTTCGAATTTCCTAGAACTTCTTGCCATCCTGAATTGATTTTTCCTTCGTTCAAAGTAGCTAAAATATCTGCTTTTTCAAATCCAGCTTGCAACAAAATGTCCAGACCTGAATGAAACTCATAATAATTCACACCTAAATGCAACAAAGCCGCACCTAACCCACATGAAATATAAAAAAACAAAAATTTATTGGGTCCCCAAAACGTTTCCAACGCGCTTCCGAAAGAATACAACGCAAACATATTGAACAAAAGATGGGTGAGATTGGGCATTTGAGCATGCATAAACATATGGGTCAACGGTTGCCAAATCTGAAATTTATTGTTTTCGAAAAAATAAAGTGAAAATAAATCGTACACTTGATCGCCCAAAACTTGGGAACCAATATAAAATATAACATTGATGATCAGCAATTGCTTGACCATTGGAGTGATGTTCATCATAAGGCAAATTTTTTGTCCAAATCTTCTACTTTAATCGTTATAAAAGTTGGTTTTTGAAATGGAGAAACATTCGGATCTTTACAGGCAAAAAGCCCGTTGACCAAATTTTCTTGTTCTTTTTCGGTTAAATAACTGCCGGTTTTCACGGCTAAACTTTTGGCCATTGATTTGGCAATGCGGTCGTTTTGGCTGAAACTATTTTCGGAAATACCATCTTGTAAATCACTCAACAACTGCTCTAACAAAATTGAAACTTCACTTTCGGATACATTTACAGGAATCCCTGATATTTGTAAAAACGAATCGTTGGCTTCTTCAAATACAAAACCAGTATTAACCAAAGCTTCCTTGAGTTCATCTATCAAATGCATTTCGCTAGACGAAAAAAACAAACGTAACGGAAAAAGCAACTGCTGACTCGACGCTTGATGAATGGTCATGTTTCTCAAAAATTGTTCATACAAAACCCGTTGATGTGCCCGTTGTTGATCGACAATTACCATTCCAGATTTAATGGGATTGACAATGTATTTTTTATGAATTTGGTAGGTTTTATTCACCACTTTTTGGACGTCCATGTCTTCGAATAATGACGAGCTAACCGTTTCACTTTCCATTTCCATTTCTGGGCTTTCGCCAAAATCATCCACGGCAGTTTCCAAACCAACGTACAAACTTTCCCAACTTGCAACCGATTTGGTTGGCGTTCTATAATTTGAAAAAGTGGTAGTCTCTTTCGGTGGATTCGAAAAGGGATTGTAATTTCCATCTACTTGAATGGTAGGAAAAGAACTTTCCTTGTCCTTATATTCGTAAGGCGTGTCCAAATTGGAATCCCTGTCAAAATCCAAAACTGGAGCCACATTAAATTGTCCTAAACTGTGTTTGATTGCCGATCGCAAAATGGCATACAAAGCGTGCTCGTCGTCAAATTTAATTTCCGTTTTTGTCGGATGAATATTGATATCGATGGAATGTGGTGGCACGTCGAGGTACAAAAAATAACTCGGCTGGCTGCCGTCTTTGAGCAATCCATCGTAAGCGGCGATTAAAGCGTGATGCAAATAACCACTTTTAATGTAGCGGTTATTGACAAAGAAAAACTGTTCGCCACGACTTTTCTTGGCAAATTCAGGTTTGCTTACAAAACCCTGAATCGACACAATTTCGGTGCTTTCTTGCACAGGAACCAACTTCTCATTGGTTTTACCCGAAAAAATATTGACGATTCTTTGCCTACTATTACTTGGTGGCAAATTAAACAACTCGCTCCCGTTGTGGTAAAAAGTAAAATAAATATTGGGGTGTGCCAATGCCACGCGTTGAAACTCATCGACGATATGGCGGTGTTCGACGATATCGGATTTTAAAAAATTACGACGAGCGGGAATATTAAAAAATAAATTTTTGATGGCAAATGAAGTTCCTTTTGGCAATACCGAAAGTTCTTGCGAAATGAGTTTGCTGCCTTCAATAATAATGTGATGCCCCAATTCTTCTTGGTTCTGCTTGGTTTTCATTTCCACGTGGGCAATTGCAGCTATGGATGCCAAAGCTTCACCTCGAAAACCTTTGGTATGCAATGAAAATAAATCTTCCGCCTGACGAATCTTGGAAGTTGCATGCCGCTCGAAACACAATCGTGCATCGGTAACGCTCATTCCAACGCCGTTATCAATGACTTGCACCAGCGATTTTCCGGCATCTTTGATGATTAGCTTAATGTCGGTAGCCTTTGCATCGACGGCGTTTTCCAACAATTCTTTTACCACTGAAGCCGGCCTTTGTACCACTTCTCCAGCGGCAATCTGGTTAGCAACGTGATCGGGAAGTAATTGGATAACACTGGACATAAATAAGGAATCTTTGGGTTAGAATTTTTGCGCAAAGCGCTACAAATTTAACGATTTTATATCGGTTTGTTCACTTTCTGAAATCATAAATAAATTAAAAAAACCTGCAACAATGCAGTTACAGGCTTAGGTTATTCAAATAAAAAAAACATTTATAATTTCTCGATTTCCTTGACACTTTCTTCCAATAAAAACTGATGCTCTTCAATCATTTTACTATTGTGAAATTGATAACTAAAGCTGGATTGATAACGTAAAAAAGCCATTTTTATAGCTGCAATAGCTGCTTCGGTTCCTTTATTTCCGTGAATGCCACCACTTCTGTCAATGGATTGTTGTTCGTTATTATCGGTCAGCACACAAAAAATCACAGGAACATCTGAAAGTACATTTAAATCCTTAATTCCCTGCGTAACGCCTTCACAAACAAAATCAAAATGTTGCGTTTCGCCTTTAATTACGCTTCCAATTACAATAACCACATCGGGTTTTTGTGTTTCAATCATTTTTTTTGCCCCGTACACCAATTCAAAACTGCCGGGAACATTCCAGCGGATGATTTTTTCTTGCAAAGCACCACAATCTAAAAGCGCAGTTATGGCACCCGAAAAAAGTCCTTCGGTAATGTGGTGGTTCCACTCAGAAACAAGAATCCCAAACCGAAAATCTTTCGCGCTTGGGATTTTATTCTTGTCGTAATTTGATAAATCTTTATTAGCTGTAGCCATTTTAATCGTTTTAAATTTCAGTCTAAAAGTACTTAGAAAATCTGAAATTTAAAAAAAAATTATTGTGCTAATCCAATCAAAGCGTCAATGCCTTGACCTTCAACCGAAGATTCATATTTTTCTTTTATTGCAGTAAAATGCTTTAATGCTTCTTCTTTATTTCCTAATGCTAACGCTGTTTTACCAGCTTTAAGCGTAAAACGTGGAGTATTAAAGTTGTTGGCATCAACTGCAAGTGCTTTTTGGTAAAAATCCAACGCTTCTTTCATTTGGTTCTTTTGAGAATAAGCATCCCCAATACCTCCAAGAGCCATAGCTTTAAACATTACTTCATCAGAGCTAAATTTCTCTAAATAAGAAATTGCTTGATCATATTTACCAGTATTCAAGTATGCCAATCCCGCATATAAGTTTGCCAAATTTCCAGCATCAGTACCCGAAAAATCTTCAGCAATTTTCACAAAACCCAATTTACCTTCGGCACCGTTTAACGCCAAATTGTATAAAGAATCTGCTTCTGGAGCGTTAGTTGCTGCTTCAAAATTCTTTTGTGCGACATACATTTCTTTGGTTGCATCAATCTCATTTGGTTCTACTACAAATTTTGCATAAAGCATGTAAGAAATTGCTGCAAAAGCCAAAACGCCTACAATACCCAAAATTATTTTTTGATTTTTAGCAACAAAATCTTCAGCACGGGAAGCCGACTCATCCAAAGTGTTGAATACTTCAGCAGTTGTACTGTCTGTTGTATCTACCGGTACATCGTCAATAAATTCATTGTCAATTTTATCGTCCTTTGGTTTAGGAGCTTTGTATCCTCTTTTATTATACGTTGCCATTCATCTTTAATTTAGTGAGGTGCAAAAATAAAATTTTTATTGATATTTGAAAGGAGTTTGCATTGATATTTTTTAATATTTTCGAAGCAGGTAAAAAATACCAGTGTTTTTTTGTTACTTTACGCCAAATTTCTTCCAAAAAAGCTGGCTTTTCACAATGCATCTAAAAAAATTATCGCTCTTTAATTATAAGAATTTTTCGGAAATTGATTTCGATTTTGACGCAAAAATCAACTGTTTTGTAGGTAAAAATGGGATTGGAAAAACCAATGTACTCGACGCCATTTACCATATTGCCTATGGAAAAAGTTATTTTAATCCGCTTGCTGTACAAAATATCCGACACGGAGAGGAATTTTTTGTCGTCGATGCCGAATTTTCCAAACAAGATCGAACCGAACAAATAGTATGTAGCCTCAAAAAAGGACAAAAAAAAATTTTGAAACGCAACGGAAAAGTGTATGAAAAATTTTCAGACCACATTGGATTTATACCACTTGTAATTATTTCGCCAGCCGACCAAGATTTGATTATCGAAGGCAGCGAAACCCGCCGCAAATTTATTGACTCTGTCATTTCCCAACTTGATGCTGCCTATTTGCAACAATTAATTCAGTACCAAAAAATCATCAGCCAGCGAAATGCATTGCTGAAGTACTTTGCCTTAAATCATGTTTTCGAATCCGACACGTTAAGTATTTATAACGAACAACTGCATCATTTAGGACAAATCATTTTTGAAAAAAGAAAATCGTTTATCGAAGCGTTCCTACCGATTTTCAATAAACACCATCAAGCCATAACAGGTGCTGCAGAACAAGTGCGGTTGGTATACGAGAGTAGTTTGCATACATCCGATTTATTGCAACTTTTACAAGACAATATTAGTAAAGACCGGGCATTGCAATACACCAGTGTTGGCGTCCACAAAGATGACTTGTTGTTTGAAATTGACGCATATCCCATAAAAAGGTTCGGTTCACAAGGCCAACAAAAATCATTTTTGATTGCATTGAAATTGGCCCAATTTGAATTTGTAAAAAAAGAAAGTGGCGAAAATCCCATTTTGCTTTTTGACGATATTTTTGATAAGTTAGACGAAAGTCGCGTTGAAAAAATCATAAAAATGATTGACAATGAGCAGTTTGGACAATTATTTATATCCGACACCCACCCCGAACGTACTGAAAACATCATTAAATCGACCCAACAGAGTTATCGAATTTTTAACTTATAACTAAACAGAAAACATTATTTTTACTACTTCAAATTTTAAAATTATGCGATATTTCAAATTTATAATTGCCCTTTTCAGTTTCAGTTTGTTTTCCTGTCATGGACAAACCGCGGGAAAACCAGAAAAATTAGATGCCAAAGCTTTTAGCGAAAAAATCAAAAGCGGTGAAGCCATCCAACTTCTAGATGTCCGAACGCCTGAAGAATTTAACGAGCAGCATATTGACGGTGCTACAAATATCAATTGGAACGGTTCCGGTTTTGAACAAAAAGTAGCGCAATTTGACAAAACAAAGCCGATGTATGTGTATTGTTTGAGTGGTGGAAGAAGCCGTCAAGCATCTATTAAACTTTCCGAAATGGGGTATCAAAACGTGTATGAATTGGATGGTGGAATTATGAAATGGAACGCAGCGGGAATGGCAAAAGCAAGTACAAAAACCGTTGGAATGACTCTAAACGATTACAATAAATTATTGATTTCCGACAAGAAAGTATTGATTGATTTTTATGCTGAGTGGTGTGCTCCATGCAAAAAAATGGCGCCTTACTTAGCAAAAATGTCAACCGAACTAGCCGACAAAGTAACGATTATAAAAATCGATGCCGATAAAAACAAAACTTTATTGGAAGAATTGAAAATTTCCGGTTTGCCCACTTTATTACTTTATGAAAACAATAAACTTCTTTGGAAAAACGAAGGATTTATAAGTGAAGAAGAATTGACTAAAAAATTATAAGATGCTAACAAAAGAAGCGTTGCAATTTATCGAAGATTTGACGGCAAACAATAACCGAGAATGGTTTTTGGACAACAAAAAAAGGTATGAAAAATTCAAGACTGATTATCAAAATCTAGTTGCTGAATTTCTGTCGGCTATGAAACCATTAGATCCATCGTTAGAAATTTTAGAAGTAAAAAATTGCATGTTCCGAATCAACCGTGATATTCGATTTTCAAAAGACAAAACACCGTATAAAAATCATTTGGGCATTTGGATGTCAACAGGAGTAAAAGGTACCAATCGAGCAGGTTACTACATTCATATTGGCAAAAACGAAAGTTTTATTGCAGCAGGTTGTTATGTTCCAGAGGCTGAGGATTTAAAAAAAATCCGGAAAGAGATTGCGTTTTTCTACGAAGATTTAGAAGAAATAGTCGCCGAAAAATCTTTTCAAAAAATCTTTAAAAATTTGGACCAAAATAACGCTTTAAAAAATGCACCAAAAAACTATGAAAAAGACCACCCTGCAATTGATTTTTTAAAATTAAAAAGCTTTACTGCTACTGATAAATTTGACTTCAACGAAGCCACAAATACCGATTTTGTTCAAAAAACGGCAGCCAAATTGATTGTTCTGAAACCTTTGAACGATTTCTTGAATCGCGCTTTGAACACGGAAAACTAAACCATGCAAAAGCGAAAAATCCTTTTTTTAGGCGAAACCTATCGTGCTGATGCCCTAACTTGGATGAATGGTCTAAAGGAGTTTGGCGGTTTTGAAATCACCACTTGGGAGCTGCAATCGTCCAGTAATACTAAAATGCAACGTGTTTTTAGATTTATCGAATTTTACACCGCACTGTTCAAAATTCGCAAACTAATCAAACGCGAAAAACCCGATATGGTTATCGCAGAACGAACGACTAGTTATGGTTTTTTAGCCGCAATTTCGAACATACATCCCGTTGCCATTGCCCAACAAGGCAAAACTGATTTGTGGCCGGAAAATTCGATTTCGCTTCCGCTAAAAAAATTCCTACAAAATTATGCGTTTCAACACGCCGACTTGATTCACGCTTGGGGTCCGATTATGGCTTCGCACATGCAACGCGTCAACGTGGATATGAAAAAAGTATTGGTTTTACCCAAAGGAATTGACTTAGAGAAATTTCAGTTTAAATCTCTTTCTCAAAATAATCAAAAAATCACAGCTGTTGTAACGCGATCGCTTTTACCCGAATACCGCCACGAAGTTATTTTACAGGCTTTTGCCAAAATCAAACAGAAAAACATTGACTTTTCGTTACTGATTGTCGGCAACGGTACTCAAAAATCCCGTTTGGAAACTTTAGCCTCGACTTTAGACATTTCCAATAAAGTCACGTTCTTGGGTAGAATTGATAATACCGCCTTACCTTCCATTTTACAAAAATCCGCTTTTTACATCAGTATGCCCACAACTGAAGGCGTTTCGGCTTCGCTATTTGAAGCAATGGCGTGTGGTTGTTATCCGATTGTAACCGATATTGAAGGAAATCAAAGTTGGATCCAACACCGAAAAAACGGACAATTGATTCCTGTGGACGATGCCGATTTTTTGGCAAAAGAAGTGCTTTGGGCTTTCGACAACCCGAATCACAGAACAAAAGCTGTAATACAAAACCGAAAATTTGTAGAAGAAAAAGCCAATTACAGCATCAATATGAAAGTTATTGCCAATCGGTACCACGAACTAATTACCGAGTTTGAGCAGAAAAAATAATTAGGCTTTTCGATTATAAGCAGTTTTATTATTTTAAATTTGAGCCAAAATTAGCTCTTTAATTGTTATGGATATTCTTGAAAATTTTTCTTTAAAAAAATACAATACGTTTGGCATTGAAGCAAAAGCAGCTGCATTTGTAGCCGTTCACTCAGTGGACGAATTGCGTCAAATTTTACAGGAAAATCCAACTAAAAATAAGTTTATTTTAGGCGGAGGGAGTAATATGTTATTGACACAAGACATCAATGCATTGGTAATTCACGTGGATTTAAAAGGAAAAAAAATCGTCAAAGAAGATGAAAATCACGTTTGGGTCGAAAGTCAAGCCGGTGAAAACTGGCACGAGTTTGTGTTGTGGACTATTCATCAGGATTTTGGCGGGTTGGAAAATATGTCGCTCATACCAGGAAATGTGGGAACCACTCCCGTTCAAAATATTGGCGCTTATGGAACCGAAATCAAAGACACTTTTGAGTCGTGCGAAGCGATGGAAATTGCCACACAAAAAATGCGAACTTTCAGCTACTCCGACTGTAATTTTGGGTACCGCGAAAGCATTTTCAAGCAAGAAGCCAAAGACCAATACATTATTACGTCGGTTATTTTTAAATTGACGAAAAAAAATCACGCCATAAACACCTCCTACGGTGATATTTTGACAGAATTGGCAAAGCAAAACATTTCTGAACCCACTTTAAAAGACGTAAGTAACGCCGTAATTGCCATCCGAAGAAGTAAACTTCCCGATCCGAAAGAATTGGGCAATAGCGGTAGTTTTTTTAAAAATCCTATTGTATTGAAATCCGATTTTGAACCCATTCACGCCAAATTTCCTGAGATGAAATTTTACGAGGTTTCAGAAACTGAGGTTAAAGTTCCTGCAGGTTGGCTCATTGAGCAAGCCGGTTTTAAAGGAAAACGCTTTGGCGATGCTGGAATTCATAAAAATCAAGCGCTCGTTTTAGTCAATTACGGCAACGCCACTGGTCAAGAAATTTTAACCGTTTCTAAAGACATTCAACAAACGGTTTTTGAAAAATTTGGAATTTGGATTGAAGCAGAAGTGAATGTGATTTAGCGAAAATCTAAATAAAAAAAACGGCATATGAAGAATTCACTAGCCGTCTTTTAATGTAAATTAAAAATTAAAGTTTCTCGATAGTTGATCTGTAACTTTCATATATGTCGCTATTAACTGTAAGCAATTCATATAAGCAGTATATTTCGTCTGCATTGTCTTTTTCTACAAAATTACCGTCTGGTAATAAGCCTGAACAACCATCACTTTCTCCACCTAATCTTCTTTTAGGACAATTTTCCCCTATCATAACAGTATCAGACGCAACTAAAGAAGTTTGCCCCTGCCAAGTTAAATATACTCTCACTTGAACAGTATGACAGCCATTACTTGATGAAATATAATCGCTTTGTGTTGACCATACAAAATTTGAAGCAGGTCCACCTTTAGCAAATTGTCCTGTCCCATACACCATTGGATCATAGATTGCTCTAAGCCTATCTACATCATTTGTAACTTTATTGTTATCCTGTCCAGATACTTGATTATCGCAGGAGGAAAACAAGGCAATAATCGAAACGAAAACTAAAAAATATTTTTTCATATTGTTATTGGTTATCTTAAACCTTTAATGTGATAAATTCACTTAATGTAGGCAGTCTAGGGTTTAAGATGTTAAAATTTAATCCGCCTTGCGTTCCAAAAATCTAATTATTGCTAATTTTCGCATTTCTCTGAATAAAATCAATTGTATCTTCAAACGATTCGTCTATTTGGCATATAATTTAAAAATTCACACGTCTTTATTATAATTTCTTATAACAATTCGAAGTTAAAAATTAATTTTCAATTTACAAACAATAGCTTATCAAAAATTAATAAAATAATGTCTCCACAAACCACTCATTTACTT
Organism: Flavobacterium sp.; assembly: GCF_044368625.1. Lineage (GTDB taxonomy): Bacteria > Bacteroidota > Bacteroidia > Flavobacteriales > Flavobacteriaceae > Flavobacterium. The sequence continues at coordinate 21,388 of NZ_JBIPPD010000015.1, forward strand.
AAAACTTTTACCTAATTTTGCACCCGATTTTAACAAGCGAAACCTACATGATACTTGCCGTACTTTTTTGGATTTTTGTAGCCATTGTTGCCCTTCAATTTGCGTATTACATCGTGATTTTTGGTAAATTTTCATTTGTAAAGGCAAAGAAAAACAACCTTAAAAAAATTCCGATTTCGGTTATTGTTTGTGCCAAAAACGAAGCAGAAAACGTAACGAAATACGTTCCCTTGTTGGCACAGCAAAACTATCCTGATTTTGAAATCATCTTGATTGACGATGCTTCCAGCGATGCGACCTTAGACATTTTCGAAGCTTTTGAAAAAGAATATTCCAATGTGCGACTCGTTAAAGTAGCCAATAACGAAGCCTTTTGGGGCAACAAAAAATTTGCCTTAACTCTAGGAATTAAAGCTGCTACAAAAGAATATTTACTCTTTACCGACGCCGACTGCTACCCCACTTCGACCAATTGGATTGCGGAAATGAGTTCGCATTTTACCTTACAAAAAACCATCGTTTTGGGTTACGGAGCTTACGAAAAAATACCCAATTCATTTCTCAACAAAATCATCCGTTTTGAAACACTTTTAACAGCGGTTCAATATTTTTCATGGGCCCGAATCGGACAACCTTATATGGGAATTGGCCGAAATATGGCCTACAAAAAAGAAGAATTTTTTAATGTAAACGGTTTTATCGACCATATGAAAATCCGCTCTGGCGACGATGATTTGTTCATCAATCAAGCAGCAAATCGCAAAAACACTACGGTTTGTTACACGCCCGAAAGCTTCACATATTCTGAACCCAAAAAGACCTTTACAGATTGGTTCACCCAAAAAAGACGACACGTTTCTACCTCAAGTTATTACAAACCATTCGATAAAATGCAGTTGGGATTGTTTTTTCTGACGCAAATACTCAGTATACTTCTTCCAATTGTATTGCTAAGTTTTCAATTTCAATGGATTGCGGTAGCGAGTTTAGTAGCTTTTCGATATGTAGTAGCCTGGATTTCACTGGGATTTGGTGCTGCAAAATTAAATGAAAAAGACGTGCTGATTTGGTTTCCCGTTCTCGAAATTGTCCTTATCTTCACACAACTAAATATCTTCATAACCAATCTTTTTTCGAAACCCGTACGTTGGAAATAAAAACCAGAATAGAGCAAGCAAAAAACGGCGACCAAATTGCCTTTACCTTCTTGTTGGACCAATATTGGAATGAGGTTTACGGTTTCATGCTCAAACGTACTGAAAATGAAACCGACGCCGAGGACATCAGCATCGAAACTTTTGCCAAAGCATTCGATAAAATCAATACATATAATCCTGAATTTCAATTCAATACTTGGCTAATTGCTATTGCAAAAAATGTTCACATCGACTTACTACGCAAAAAAAAATCCTCACTTTTGGTTGAAATTACCGACGAGGAAGATTACCAAGCATACAATGTACCCGATTCCTCTCCATCGGCCGAAGACGAATTAATTACCGAACAAAATTTGTCGCAATTACTGCGGTTCATCAAAGAGTTAAAACCACCTTATCAAGAAGTAATACAGCTCCGTTACTTTCAAGAAATGAGTTATCAAGAAATTTCTGATAAAATTCAAGAACCCTTGAGTAATGTCAAAATTAAATTACTCCGTGCCAAAAAATTACTGGCAGAAATCATCAAAAACCGACGTTAAAAATTATTTGGAGCGGGTGGTTTGGTTCCAGAATTAATCCATTTTCCCGCCATCCTTCCGCATCTCCTGATGAAAAATCAGGAGGACGCTCCCTCCTGTCGCGGCTATTTCAGCATTTGTATTTTTTTTTAAGAATTTTTACAATAAAACAGACAAGATTAACGTTAAAACTCTAAACAATCCATTTGTCATGAAACACATCTACTTTAACCCTAATTTTTTACATTATGGCAAATCAAAGTATTTACAGCGAACGTTGGATTGATCTCGTTTTTGAAAACCGCAACAAAGAATATGGTGCGTATCAACTGCGTCAAGAAAATCCAAAAACCACCCTTAAAGCACTCGGAATCGGAATGCTTTTATTGATTTCTTTGGTCTCAATTCCGGTATTTATGCAAAAATTTGGAACACCAACCTCCGAAATAGTTTGTGAACTGCCCTTTGTTACACCAATCGAAATGACGTCTGTAGTTTTTCCACCCGAAAAAAAACCAGAACAGCAAACCGCAGCGCCTTTAACACAAAAGAAAAACGACCTACCCAAGCCAGAGGTGGATCGCTCCAATTTAGTGAATCCCACCATTACCGAAGCCCACAACGCAAAAACTGAAATTGCAACCAACAAACAAGCCCAAGAAACCTATGTGGAACCAATTGATGGTGCGTTAACTGGAACACAAAACACTGGCGTTTTAGGTGGAAATGGAACCGACGTTAACAACAATGCTAATCCATCAAACGGCACGGATTCCGGCCCTGTAATTACCGCAGTTTTAGACAAACAACCGGAATTTCCAGGCGGTCTAAACAAATTTTATAGCTATGTGGCAAAAAACTTCAATACTCCCGACACCGAAATTGCAAATACTATAAAAGTGTACGTATCCTTTGTTATTGAAAAAGACGGCAGTATGACCGATATTCGAGTCCCTAGAAACCCCGGTTTTGGCCTAGACAAAGAAGCCATTCGAGTACTGAAAAGTTTAAAAACCAAATGGTCGCCGGGTATTTTAAATGGAGAGCCAGTACGAACAGCCTACAATTTACCGATTGTAGTCGAACAGAAATAGAGTACCCAAATTCAACTTGAAACCGCAAAAATTCATTTTCTTGCGGTTTTATTTGTTCAAAAATTGCTGTTTATTAGTTTTGATTATAAGAATAATTCATATAATTTTGTAACCAATGTATAAGGTTAAATAGTTTGGTTATGAATGAATATATGACACTTGCTCAAACTTCTGAATATTTAGGCAAAAGTAAAGAAACACTTCGTCGTTGGGATAATGAAGGAAAATTACTTGCTGTTCGAGAACCAATTAGTAATTACAGAGTTTATAGAAAATCTGATGTAGATAATTTGTTTGCAGATTTTTTTGACGACAATGTTCAAGAAACCATTTCAAATCATGTCGAGCCTCACAATGAATATACAGTTTTAGAACTTTTTGCTGGAGCAGGCGGTTTAGCTATTGGAATGGAAAAAGCCGGTTTAAAATGTGTGGCTTTAAATGAGATTGACAAATGGGCCTGTAACACATTAAGAAAAAACAGACCCAATTGGAATGTTTTGGAAGGTGATATAAAATTATTTGATTTTTCTGAATATGAAAACAAAGTTGATATTGTAACGGGTGGATTTCCTTGTCAAGCTTTTAGTTATGCTGGAAAAAAACTGGGATTATCAGATGCTAGAGGAACTTTGTTTTACGAGTTTGCTAGAGTTGTAAAAGAAGTAAATCCTCCTATTTGTATCGGTGAAAATGTTCGTGGTTTATTAAGTCATGAAAACGGTAAAACGCTTGAAGGAATGATCTCTATTTTAGATGAAATTGGATATAATGTCGTTCCTGTTCAAGTTTTGAAAGCAATTAATTATAATGTTCCACAAAAAAGAGAGCGATTAATTTTGGTTGGAATTAGAAAAGACATCGATTTGAAATATGAATATCCAAAACCTTACAAGAAAATTTACAATTTAAAAGACGCACTCAAAAAAGGCGACTTATTTGATTGTGATGTGCCAAAATCCGAAGGTTCAAAATATCCAAAAAGCAAAATTGACGTTCTGGATTTGGTTCCCCAAAAAGGGTATTGGCGCGATTTACCTTTAGAAATTCAAAAAGAATTTATGGGCGGAAGCTTCCATCTTGGTGGAGGAAAAACGGGAATTGCAAGACGAATAGGTTGGGACGAGCCTTGTTTAACATTAACGTGCAGTCCAGCACAAAAGCAAACTGAAAGATGTCATCCAGAAGAAACGCGACCTTTTACAGTTAGAGAATACGCAAGAATTCAAACTTTTCCAGATGACTGGCATTTTGAAGGCTCTGTTGCACAACAATATAAGCAAATTGGGAATGCCGTTCCTGTTAATCTAGGAAAAGAAGTAGGTTATTCAATTATTAAGTTTTTAAATAGCTACTACAATTTATTAAAATCTAAATAAAAAATGGAAGGAGTAATTGAAATTGGTAAATTAAAAAGAATTCAAGCGACACTAAACAAATATATTGCTAAAAAATTTTCGAATTCTGATTTTCGATTTGATTGGGATTCAAACATAAACTTTATTAAAAAAGGAAAAGGTCAATTATATCCGGTAATTATTAAATCCGATTTCTGTATAGAAGAATCAAAAAATCTATTTAACGAGAGATTGCTTCTTGAAAATAAATTAAAATCATTCTTTTTAAAAGATTATAATTTGTCAAAGCCTAAATAGTAACTGTAATTTTCAAAAGTGATTTGATCTAAAATTGTTCTCTTGGAAGTTTCAGTCTGAATTTTGATTTCATCAATTGCAGAATTTTCCTTTATAAATTCACTTTTTTTAACTGAATTGAGATAATCTTTTACTGCAACTGGGAGTTTTTTATATAGCTGAAAAAGCGCATCATCTTTTCCAGAAAGTAATGCATAAAATTGGTCGCCTGAAATTTTGTAAACTCGGCTGTGACTATATTCCTTTCCGTTAATTTCGCCTTTCCAAAGTTCACAAAAACTACCTTTTGCTAAAATTTGAACCCAATAACATTTTGATTTTTTGTAAGTGTCAGCATATCTTGATAATTTTTGAAAAAGGGCCTCAGCAGAACTGCTGTTCATTGTGTTGTGTTTGTTTTTAATGTCAGCAAACAAAGTATCATCCTTAGCTTTAATATCAAATCCACTCAGATTTCCAACTTCAAAACCTGCCATTCCTCCCAAAATTTGTTCGTGAAATGCGCCAATGGAATTGTTTATAGATTTATCAATTTGGCGTAAAATTTCTGATTGAATTAAACTTTCTTCATCAATGTCGTTGAATTTTGCATCTAAAGTTAGCTTGATGGTGTCCACCTTATTCGTATAAAAATTCTTTTTTGTGATGTTGTTTTTGGCTTTTAGATAAGCCTTATGAAGATTTGCTACGCAGTCTAAAAAATGTTCATCTGAAATAAAATCTACATACTTATTTTTCATAATGGTTTTCATTGATTTATCGATGCTAAAAATAGTGTAAGTTCAAGTTATAAGTGCAACAGATAAATTAAAAACACTTGGAGTTTTCCTCCAAGTGTTTAAGGTCAAAAGCCTAAATTTGTCTTTCATGAAAAAATATAAACAATTAACCG
>NZ_JBIPPD010000016.1:0-26684 GCF_044368625.1 Flavobacterium sp.
AATAAATTTCATCACCACAATTGGTATGGTCAATGGTGTTTGGATTGGTCGCATTGTTAAGAGAACAGTTTGGGCGTAAAATGGAGGAAACTAATTGCGAGCTAAATGCCCAATTATGAATATTATCGGTTGACGTGTTGTAAATTAAATTAGTGTCCTGATTATTATTGACCAATTTAGTATCAAATCTACTAAAGTATTTGTACTCATCTCCGAAAACGCATTTACCAGCTGCATTCATCAAGCTAGTAACCCCAAGTACATGCATCATTTCTTTTAAAACAATGGTATACAGGTCTTTGCAATTTTCTTTTGGAAACTTGTTCAATTCGGTATGCCAAGTAATGGATTCATTTAAATACTTATCAAAATTGAAAGATAAAATTCCATGGTAAAATTCGGTGGGATTATTTAAAACATTTTTATAAGAACTAACACCAGAGTTTAAGGTTTTCCAAACCTCACCATCTAGCACAGCTCCACTCTCATTTTGAGGCACCATATAGATACTTGAACTTCTTGCTAAATGAAAATTTACGTTAGAGGTCATTGTGCCAATTTTTCGCACCCATAGATTTACCCTCTGATTTTGATCTGGTAGAATAAGAAAAGTTTCTATTTCTTGCAAAGCACTTATTAACGTATTTCGTCTTGCTACGTGAACTGTATCATCCGGGATGTCCATTCCACAACCATTCTCAAAATATAACCTGAATTTTGAGGTTTGTAGACTATAACTATTATTGCTATTATTTATGTGTAAATCTATTAAATTGTATGAAGTTCCAAATCTGTCAAAGGTTTTATCTAATAATCCACCAGGAGTTATGTTTACTGGATTATTATTTTGAGCTAACGCAAAACTACCAAAAAATAATATTACAGTAATTTTAAGTACATTTCGTAGAGAGAGAGAGAGCAGGTAATTTGAAATGTTTTTTCATAAAAATAGTGTTAATTGGTTATCAAAAATAATAAAATAAATTTATCACATAACATTTTAATAAAAAATATTTAGTGTTTTGATATAAATATAACATTAGAGATTCCGAATGATAATCTACTAATGTGGGATAGATCACTAAATTAAATAACTTAAAACCAGTAAGAACAAGCTGGATGTACAAATTAGGTACTTTTTCACTAACAGATATATATGCTTAATTTTTATCGCTCCACAGGTTTTGGAATTGATCCCTTTGGACTTGATCCCACTTGCTCCCAAATTTCAAAAATGGCTTTTTTTTGTTCCAAAAAAAAAACCATAACAAATAAATGTTATGGTTTTTGTACTGAGCCGGCGGAGGGACTCGAACCCACGACCTGCTGATTACAAATCAGCTGCTCTAGCCAACTGAGCTACGCTGGCGTCTCATTACGAGTGCAAATATAAGACTGAATTTTAAATTTGCAAATAAAAATTCAAGTTTTTTGCACTTTTTTTTCTTACAACGCGTTGATTTTAGCAACTAATTGATTTGCAGTTTCTTCCAAATCTTTATTGATTTGCGAGAAATGTGCTTTTTTATTTTCCACTTTTTTAGCGTTAACTTTTGCAATCAAAGAGTCAAATGCAACGATAGCTTCGTCAATCAAAGCGTTAGTTTCGGCACTTGGTTTTCCAGTTGTAGTCATTTCATACAAGTAAACCGCTTCAATAATATCCCCTAAAACGTAGTTGATGTCTTTCTTTAAATTCTTAATGTTGGCCATTTTATTTTTATTTTAATTTCCGATTGCAAAAGTACACATAATCTTGTTATAACCGACTATGAAATATAAATTTCTAAAATCGAAGCATTTCCGCTTAAAAAATAGTTTTGCAATTGGGCAGGAACTAATACCGTGTCCCCTTTTTTGTAATTGTATTCGATTCCGTTACAATTGATTTCAAATGAACCTTCCACACACATATAAACCGTAAAAGATTCGCCTGTTTTGTTCACTTCAAACTTGCCGCTTACAGGAATAAAATTCGTAGTAAAATAAGGACAATCTACAATTACGTTGGACTGATTTTCTTCTTTAAAATAAATTTTTTGCGTTTCCTGTTTTTGATAATTGATAGCATCTAAAGCCAAATCGATGTGCAATTCTCGCTTGTTTCCTTCCGAATCTTTTCGGTCAAAATCGTACAAACGATAAGTGATATCTGAGGTTTGTTGAATTTCTGCAATTACAGTACCTGCCCCAATGGCATGCACCGTTCCTGTTTCCAGAAAAAAGACGTCACCCTCTTGAACTTCAATTTCATTCATAATTGAAACCAAACTGTTGCTTTCGAGTTTTTCAAGATATTCCTCCTGGTTGCTGTTTTCCTTAAAACCTACAATAATTTGTGCATTTTTGTCGGCCTGCATTATGTACCACATCTCTGTTTTTCCAAAGGAATTGTGGCGTTTTTTAGCGAGCTCATCATTGGGATGTACTTGAATAGATAAAACTTCTCTTGCATCTAAAAACTTAAATAAAAGCGGGAATTGCGTTCCAAATCTTTTATAGACCGAAGTTCCTAAAATTTCGTCAGGATGCAATTCAATTAGTTCGGTTAACGAACTTCCCTGTAAGTCGCCATTCGCTACAATGCTAATATCGCCTGGAACACCAGATAATTCCCAACTCTCACCCGTTGTATCAGAGGTGATTGCTTTATTAAAAAGTGTTTTTAATTTTTTTCCTCCCCAAATTTTATCTTTTAAAATAGGCGTAAATTGAAAAGGATACAGCTTCGGATTCATATAATTCTTTTTAATAGTAAATATTTTCTTTGACTTATTTCGTTTTACCGCCAATTTACTAGCAATCAGGTTGTAAATTCTTATAAAAGCGATAATACGTTAATGTTTCAAGAACCTTTGTATGACACAAAGTTTCGTGGTGTTTCATACAAGATGACTTCGAGGTCGTGGTCGGGATTTATTTTTACACGCAGTTTATTCCAAATTACCACCACAATATTTTCGGCTGTTGGATTGAGCGTTGCAAATTCTGGTACATCCAAATTTAAATTTTTATGGTCAAATGCATTTTCGACCTCCTCTTTAATCAAGTCAGAAAGTATTTTAACATCCATAACGTATCCTGTTTCAGGATCAATAGTTCCTGTAACGCTAACCGTCAGATCGTAATTATGTCCGTGAAAATTGGGATTATTGCATTTGCCGAAAATGCTGTCGTTTTTTTCCATCGACCAATCGGGACGGTACAATCGATGAGCAGCATTAAAGTGAGCTTTGCGCGAAATGGTAACTTTCATAATAAATTTTTTTAAAGCGTGTGTTCTTCGATGTAGTGATAGAATTCGTCGAAAATAATTTTAAACCATACTGTATAAATACCTGGATTATCTTGCATGTCTTGCCGAACGGCTTCAATAGTCATCCACTTCCAATTCTCAACTTCTTCTGAATTAATATGTGGTTCACCGGTATAGTAGCCAATCATAACATGATCCAATTCATGTTCGGTCAAGCCGTTGTCAAAAGGGGCTTTGTATATAAAATGAAACAGCTCTTTCAGTTCCGTGGTAAAACCCATTTCCTCCTGAAGACGTCTCGTTCCTGCTTGAACGTTGGTTTCGCCATTGCGTTGGTGACTGCAACATGTGTTGGTCCATAATAACGGAGAGTGGTATTTGTGTGTTGCTCTTTGTTGCAACATAATTTCCTTTCTCTCATTTAAAATAAAAACTGAAAATGCACGATGCAGAACGGCTTTTTCGTGGGCTTCCAATTTTGCCATTAAACCAATTGGTTCATCTTGTTCGTTAACCAAAATAACTTGTTCTTCCATTCTATAAAAATCGTATAATTTCCAAAAATACAAAAAACTTAGGTACTAATGAGGGTTTAATGTGATTATGAAAAGTTTAACTTGTGTTGAAAATCGTGTGGCGGATTTAAGAGTGACGGATTTAGAAAACGCAAACTTTTATTTAAAAACTGAATTTGCAAATACAAAACCAACTTTAAATTAAGTCCTAAACCGCCCGTATTGTAAACGGCACTTGAAGCCTATTTAATTTATCTTTTTAAAATAACCTACATTTTTAAATACCGTTCCATCTGATGATGTTTCAGTAAAATCAATTTTCAAATCTGTATTTGTTAATGAAATTACTATCGAAGTATCCGTTGAACCAGCCGAAGTAGTTGCTATTGTAGTGCCGTTATAAACGTATGAACCACTTTCATCTGCTGTTGAGTTACAATTTGCGTTGTTATTGATAACTACATAAGTTCCATTCGTTTTGAATTCTATATAGTCTGGACAAGTCGAATTTTCTTCCACAATAGTTTCAGTTTCGTCTAACACACCATTGGTATAATATTCAAATTTTACAGTTCTCCATTTTCCAACTAATGTTGGACTTGAATTATTGTCATCATCTTTACTACAACCAATAAGAGTTGTTACCAAAATCAATGTCAATGTTAATAATAAACTTTTTTTCATAATCATATTTTTTCCCCTTGCCAATTTTGACCATTAAGAACGAACATTATGGGTACTTTTTTTAGCGTTAGTTTTAGTCCGCACTATTCTTTAAATCGTTTTTGTTTTTAGAGTTTTGTTTTTCAAAACTTGCATACAACTAATTATTTTGGAGTGAAGCAGCAATTTTCAATGCGCATTTTTCGCCATCAATGGCTGCCGAAATAATTCCACCAGCATAGCCTGCTCCTTCTGCACAAGGATATAAACCTTTAATATGCAAATGTTCTAAAGAAATGGGATCTCTCGGGATGCGAACTGGTGAGGAAGTTCGAGATTCTGGAGCGTGTAATATGGCTTCGTTGGTCAAATAACCTTTCATTGATTTGCCAAACTCTAAAAATCCTTGGCGCAACGTTTGGGTTAGAAACCCAGGGAATACTTGGCCTAGTTCTACCGAAGTTGTTCCGGGAACATAGGAAGTTTTGGGTATAGACGATGAAATTTTACTTTGTGTAAAATCGACCATTCGTTGGGCGGGGACTTTTTGCGTCTCGCCCGCCAATCGCCAAGCTTGTTGTTCGATGCTTTTTTGGAATTCCATTCCAGCAAGAGGTCCGAATTTGGCAAAAGGTTTAAAATCTTCCAATTTCAATTCCACAACAATTCCAGAATTGGCGGTAGCTTGATCTCTCTTAGATGGCGACCAACCGTTGGTAACCACTTCCCCCGGACTCGTGGCACAAGGAGCAATTACGCCTCCTGGACACATGCAAAACGAATACATGCCTCGACCGTTGACTTGCTTCACGATTGAATAAGGAGCTGGTGGAAGAAATTCGCCTCTATAATCGCAACTATACTGAATTTTATCGATTAATTCTTGAGGATGTTCGGCTCGAACGCCCAAAGCAAAAGGCTTTGCTTCAATGAAAATTTGTTTATGGTGCAGTAATTCATAAATATCTCTGGCAGAATGTCCGGTTGCCAGAATCAAATTCGACGACAAAATTTTATCGCCATTTTGAGTCACAACCCCTTCAATGGTATTATTTTTTACTAAGAAATCGATTACTTTGGTATTGAACAAAACCTGTCCGCCGAATTCAATAATTTTTTCTCGAATGGCTTGAATAATTTTGGGTAACTTATTGGTTCCAATATGCGGATGCGCTTCGATTAAAATATCAGCTGAAGCACCAAAAGCGACAAATAATTCCAGAATTCGGTCGACATCGCCACGCTTTTTGGAACGCGTATATAGTTTTCCGTCGGAATAAGTTCCCGCACCACCCTCGCCGTAGCAGTAATTGGAATCTTCGTGTACAATATGGTCGCGGTTAATAGCTTTTAAATCCCTACGGCGTTCTTGCACGTTTTTTCCACGTTCGAGGACAACGGGTTTCAAGCCCAACTCGATGAGTTGCAAAGCTGCAAAAAGTCCCGCGGGTCCTGCTCCAACCACAATGACTTCTTGTGCTTTTGATACGTCTTTGTAGTCTGGAAGTTCGGTGGAGCGTTCGGTAATTTCTTCCCCTTGAAAAAATACAGCAACTTTTAAATTGATTTTTATCGCCTTCTGCCGTGCATCAATCGAACGTTTTAGAATCGTAATGTGCTGAATTTCTGAAGAACTGATGCGTTCCAATTTTGCGATGTGTTGTTTTAGCAAACTATCATTTGCTGCAATTTCAGGGGCAACTTGAAGCAGGAGTTCTTTGGACATGGATGATTTTTTTTGCAAAAATAGGGATTTTTTGAGGGAAAAAACCGTTGCTCACTTTTGATTTTGAGGAAAGTATTGTAAGAATAATTACGAGATCCTGAAACAAGTTCATGATGACAAAAGAAGCCTAAAGATTTCTGATTATCCCTGACTGAAGTGGTATCCTTTTCTCGCATTTTTTTTGCGAGAAAAGATAAAACGGAAGGCAGGAACATGATTAAAAAGAAGCCGAAAGCTGTGATCCAAAAAAAATTACAATTTGCTTTTCATTTCAAAAGCCAGCAAAGCAAAAGACGCCAACCAATGTTCGCCTTCGTAATTGCCATCGACCACGGAAGGTAGCGAGAATGTCAGGTGCGTGTCTGCTAATTTTTTAAGATGCGAAAACTCGGTTGGATATTGATGAATAAGGTAATAAAAATTCCAAGCTCTACTGAAATTGAGTCCGTCAAGGTGTACCAAATGTCCGTCGGTTCGATCGGAAACGCGGGCTACAGCCCAATCGTATTTTTTATGAAATAATTTAGGAGCGAACTTTTTGAGCCACGGCAAAAATGCTTTTTCAGGCAAAACGCGTTGCATAATTCCGAGTTCTTCCAAGCACGGCGAGAGAAAATCGGTGCCGCTGGGTTCCCAATCAAATGGGCAATCTTGGTCGTTTTGAAACAATCGAATGGCATTTTCAGCTATATTTTGGCGTAAAGCCTCATTTTTAGAAAACACGGCATAATCCCAAGCCAAGTTCATTCCGAAAGCGGTGTTGGAATGGGTTCCCGCTCGAATGGGATAATTTAATTTTGGGAAAAACTCAATGTAACGACTTGCTAGTAAATCCGAAAGGGGTTGTAAATTTTGTGCTAATTCTATTGCATAACTGTCTTTAGAAACGTCCAATTCCATTTGTAATTTGAGCAACCAAGCCCAACCGTAGGTACGTTCGAATGATTTTTCGTGCGGTTTAGAGAGATAGGTAATTTCTTGCTGGATATTTTCTTTAGAAAGGTTGACTTGCAGCTTTTTTATAATTTCGGCTCGGTTATTCAACTCCGGAAATTGATTTAACAAATACACCAAACTCCAGTGTCCGTGAACCGAAGAATGCCAGTCGAAACAGCCGTAAAATGCGGGATGTAACACTTTTGGTGATGCAATTTCGGTGGAATCGGCCAAGAGTTGGCTCAATTTATTGGGATATTCTTGCTGTAAACATTTAATTGGAAGCGTTGCCAAATGGTTGGCTTGTTGTACATTCAAATTTTGTCCGAAAACAGATGAGGAGGTTACTAAAATGAGAAAGAGAATTTTATGCATAACTTCTATTTTTATCAAAAATAATCATTTTGCATCAACTTTATTAAAAAGTTTAAGTTTGATAAGTCGTTGAACAGCGTTACTTTTGTATAAAAAAAAGATGGAACGTCAAATTAAATTGATTTGGGATTTTAGAGGAGCAGCCTCTGCCAAAACTGCCGAACATCATCTTGTACACTTGAAAGAATACATCGCAACTGAAAAACTTCCAATTGATATTACTGGATTTGAAATTATAAATGAGATGTACGCCATTGCCTTTATGGTAGTAACGGACGAGCATTTGATTTTAATTAGGGATACTTTAAAACCGCATCGGGGAGAGTTGTACGTTTTATAAATTCCAATAGGAAAATTCCAAAAAAGAGAAATTCCAAATTCCAGCTAAAAAATTGGAATTTGGAATTTTATGAATTTGGAATTTCCATTTAATTGGCCACTTCACTGATAAACTTTATTCGCATCAACCGCAATTCTTCGGTATCGTAATCGCCATCAAATTCTTTTAACGCATTCGATATGCTGTCTGACTGGGCTTCCATGTAGTAATCAAAAATTTCTTCTTGCTGTTCGTCGTCGAGGAGATCATCAATCCAATATTTGATGTTTAATTTCGTTCCAGAATATACAATCATTTCCATTTCTTTGAGCAAAGCATCCATATCCAGCCCTTTTGCCGAAGCGATATCGTTTAATGGCAGTTTACGATCAATGTTTTGAATGATGTATAATTTATTGGCCGAATTCACCCCTGTGGATTTTACGACCAAATCGTCTGGACGAACAATATCATTTTCTTCCACGTATCGGGCTATGAGTTCGGCAAAATCTTTTCCGTATTTTTTAGCTTTTCCCTCACCCACACCGTGAATAGTTCCCAATTCGGATATTGAAATGGGATATTTAAGCGCCATATCTTCTAGGGACGGATCTTGGAAAACCACAAAAGGCGGAACGCCTAATTTTTTGGAGACCTTTTTACGCAAATCTTTAAGCATTGTCATCAATACCTCATCTGCAATTCCGGAAGATTTGGAAGCCGTAACTATTGTTGCATCTTCTTTTTCGTTGTATTCGTGGTCTTCCGACATCATAAACGAAACGGGATTTTCGATAAAATCCAGTCCTTTATCAGTTACTTTTAAAATACCGTAGGTTTCAATATCTTTTGACAGTAAATTGTCGACCAAGACTTGACGAATCAAAGCCATCCAATGCCGCTCTTCCATCCCAGAACCCACGCCAAAAAAGGCTTGTGTATCGGTACGATGTGCTTTTATAGTAGCATTAACTTTACCCACAAGTGTGTAGACAATTTCTTTGGATTTGTATAAATGTTTGGTATCGCGGACAACTTTTAGCAGTTTTACCACTTCGTCCTTCGCTTCTTTTTTGGTTTTTGGATTCCGAACATTGTCGTCCATATCGGCACCTTCTCCAGTTTCCGAATTGAACTCTTCTCCGAAATAATGCAACAGAAATTTCCTTCTGGACATCGAAGTTTCGGCATAACCCACGACTTCTTGCAATAAAGCAAAACCAATTTCTTGTTCGGCAACAGGCTTCCCTGACATAAACTTTTCTAGTTTTTCAACATCTTTATAGGAATAGTATGCCAAACAATGGCCTTCGCCGCCATCGCGACCTGCCCGACCGGTTTCTTGGTAATAGCTTTCGAGTGATTTGGGTATGTCATGGTGAATTACAAAGCGAACATCAGGTTTGTCAATTCCCATTCCAAAAGCGATAGTTGCTACTACTACATCCACGTCTTCCATCAAAAACATATCTTGGTGTCTGGCTCTTGTTTTGGCATCCAAACCCGCGTGATAAGGAACGGCACTGATTCCGTTGACTTGTAAAACTTGAACGATGGCCTCAACTTTTTTGCGGCTTAAACAGTAAATGATTCCAGACTTCCCTTTATTTTGTTTAATAAATCGAATAATATCGGACTCTACATTTTTGGTTTTTGTACGCACTTCGTAATACAAATTAGGGCGATTGAAAGACGCCTTAAAGGTATTGGCATTGGGCATATCCAAATTTTTCAAAATATCTTCCTGTACTTTTGGAGTTGCAGTCGCGGTTAAACCAATAATTGCTACATCACCCAATTGTTTTATAATATGACGCAAATTGCGGTATTCTGGTCGGAAATCATGACCCCATTCTGAAATACAGTGGGCTTCGTCAATCGCGACAAAAGAAACAGTAACTGTTTTAAGAAACTGTATATACTCGTCTTTAGTCAATGATTCTGGGGCTACATAAAGAAGTTTGGTGATACCTGATGTAATATCTCTCTTGACTTGTGCAATTTCTGTTTTAGTCAAAGATGAATTTAGAACGTGTGCCACGCCTGGATCCGACGAAAGACTTCGGATGGCATCTACTTGATTTTTCATCAAAGCAATTAAAGGAGAAACTACAATTGCAGTACCCTCCTTAATTAATGCAGGTAATTGATAGCAAAGCGATTTTCCACCTCCGGTAGGCATTATCACAAAGGTATTATTGCCATGAATAATACTATTTATAACTTGTTCTTGTAATCCTTTAAATTGGTTGAAACCAAAATACTTCTTTAACTCCTTGTGGATATCAATTTCGCTTGAATTCATTCTTTATTAAGGGTATTTTATATAAATTTGCACAATATAAAGATACAACTTTCTTTAATACGAACAAATTTTATACAATTTCTGTTTTGAATTTATCCAAATCAATTGAGGCAATTGCCAAAAAGACCATAACTACTGAAAGTAAAGCCATTACAAAGCTACTTGATTTTATCAATGATGATTTTGTTAAAACCGTAGAACTCATTTATAATACAAGGGGCCGTTTAATCGTTACTGGAATTGGCAAAAGTGCAATCATTGCTCAAAAAATTGTAGCAACTATGAACTCTACCGGAACGCCTTCGATGTTTTTACATGCTTCGGAAGCCATTCATGGTGATTTAGGAATGGTGCAACAAGACGACATACTAATATGTATTTCCAAAAGTGGAAACAGTCCTGAAATTAAAGTCCTGGTTCCAATCATTCAGCGTTTTGGAAACATCCTGATTGCCATGACAGGAAATCGAACGTCATTTTTAGCTAAAGGAGCACATTATGTTTTGGACACCACAGTTGAGGAAGAAGCTTGTACGTTAAATTTAGCGCCAACATCAAGCACTACTGCTCAATTGGTCATGGGCGATGCTGTTGCGGTTTGCTTGATGGAATTGCGTAATTTTAAAAGTGAAGATTTTGCCAAATACCATCCAGGAGGTGCTTTAGGGAAAAAATTATTATTGCAAGTCAAAGACATGTTGGAACATTCATTGAAGCCAATGGTTGGTCCTGAAACTTCTGTGAAACAAGCTATTTTTGAAATTTCTGAAAAGCGTCTTGGCGTAACTGCAGTTGTAGAAAATGACAAAGTAATTGGAATTATTACTGACGGCGATATTCGAAGAATGCTTAATGAAAGAGACTCCATTACAGGCTTAACGGCCCGCGATATTATGACAAAAAATCCCAAAACGGTAAAAGCAACTGATATGGTAGTAGATGCATTGAATTTTTTAGAAGATTTTTCAATTACACAATTGGTGGTTTTAGACAATGATCAATACAAAGGTATTTTGCACTTGCACGATATTTTAAAAGAAGGCATCGTATAATGGCAAAGAAAAACCAAGGAGAAATGTCGTTTTTAGACCATCTCGAAGTATTGAGATGGGTGCTAATTCGCAGTACAATTGCCATTCTTGTGGGTGCTGTTGTGGCTTACAATTACAGCGATTTTATTTTTGATACCATTATTTTTGGCCCTAAAAGTGCCGATTTTATTACGTACCAATTTTTTTGTGAACTCGCAACAACATACAACTTAGACCAAAGCTTCTGTATTACTGAACTTCCTTTTACCATTCAAAACAGAACAATGGAAGGTCAGTTTTCAATGTTGATTTGGACCTCAATCACCGCTGGTTTTATAATTGCGTTTCCTTTTATTTTGTGGGAATTGTGGAAATTTGTGGGTCCTGCATTGTATGAAAAGGAGAAAAAAAACATCAAATATTTTATATTTCTTGCTTCACTATTGTTTTTTATTGGTGTTTCTTTTGGATATTTTGTCTTGGTTCCCCTTTCCATCAATTTCTTATCCAATTTAACGATTAGTAGTATGGTTCAAAATCAGATCGATATTGATTCCTATATTGGATTGGTTAAGTCGACATCCTTGGCAACAGGTCTTGTATTTGAACTACCTATAATTATTTATTTCTTGTCTCGAATAGGATTAGTCACTCCAAAATTTCTGCGTGATTACCGAAAATATGCTTACGTCATCATTTTAATAATTGCCGCAATTGTAACTCCGCCGGACGTTATCAGTCAGATGATTGTAACTATTCCTCTCATAATTTTGTATGAGATTAGTATTTTTATTTCAAAAATTGTCACTAAAAATCGTGACGCCAAATTAGCCTAATTATGAGTGATATTGTAAAAGATTTCAACGACTACCGTCAAAAAATGAATGAAAAATTATTGGCTGACAATAATAAAATCATCAAACGAATTTTTAATTTAGATACCAATGCGTATGCCGCAGGAGTACTGGATGTAAAAACCAAGGAACTATTGGGATTAGTGGCTTCGGCCGTTCTTAGATGCGACGATTGTGTGAAATATCATTTGGAAACCAGTCATAAAGAAGGCGTTACCAAAGCAGAAGTTATGGAAGCATTAGGAATTGCCACATTAGTTGGAGGAACAATTGTAGTACCACATCTTCGTAGGGCTTATGAATTTTGGGAAGCATTGGAGGAAAGTGCTCAGTAGCAGTTTTTAGTCTCAGTTGGAAGCGTGGAGTTTAAAGAATCAAATAATTGTTAAATAGTGCATTTGGTGGTTTGTTTATTTGTTAATTTGACGAATAACCAAAAAACCGAATAACCGAATAACCGAAAAAATGAAGTTAAGAGCCGAAAATTTAATCAAAACCTACAAAGGCAGAAGCGTTGTAAAAGGAATTTCTGTAGAAGTAAATCAAGGCGAAATTGTTGGGCTTTTGGGACCAAATGGTGCTGGGAAAACCACTTCATTTTATATGATTGTAGGATTGGTCAAACCCAATTCTGGCAATATTTTCTTGGATGATATGAATATTACGGATTATCCGATGTACAAAAGAGCCCAACACGGAATTGGCTATTTGGCACAAGAAGCGTCGGTATTTCGAAAACTGAGCATTGAAGACAACATATTGAGTGTCTTGCAATTAACCAAACTATCAAAGGAAGCTCAGGTAGCTAAAATGGAGTCGTTGATTGAAGAATTTAGTTTGGAACACATTCGAACCAATCGAGGGGATTTACTCTCGGGAGGAGAGCGTCGCCGAACCGAAATTGCAAGAGCTCTGGCTACAGATCCAAAGTTTATTTTGCTTGACGAACCTTTTGCAGGTGTCGATCCTGTTGCTGTAGAAGACATCCAGCGGATTGTGGCACAACTTAAAAATAAAAATATCGGTATCTTAATTACCGATCATAACGTCCAGGAAACTCTTGCTATTACTGACAAAACGTATTTAATGTTTGAAGGCGGAATCCTTAAAGCGGGAGTTCCTGAAGAACTGGTTCAAGACGAGATGGTACGTCGTGTATATTTAGGACAAAATTTCGAATTGCGAAAAAAGAAATTGCTGTTTTAGAGCTTTAATTCGCTTTTATTTTTACTCTTTACCCATTCAATTTTACAAATTTTTAATTGAATTATATTCTGTTTTGCCAATTTTCCGTTAACTCGGTAATTTTTGTCAGGCCAATATTTCTATATTTACCTACCAAAAACAATTACTGATGAAACAGTTATTATGCTTCGCTTTCTTGGCGCTCCAATTTGCAGCATTTTCACAAAATAAAATTGCAACAATTATCGATGCGGGTTCGGGAGAAACCATTCCGCATGCTACCATTAAAATAGGTGTCAATTCCCAAAATGTTTCTAATGGAGAAGGAAAATTCAACATTTCTGTTACTTCAGAAAACGAATCGTCTATCATTGAGGTTTCTTATATTGGCTACGAAACGCAGCAATTGACCTTGAAGAAATTGGAAAGTCAAGATTACATCATCAAACTCAAACCTGCAATATACGAGCTCAATGACGTAAATATTTCTAATAAAAAAGAAGATGTAACTTCTATTATGGCAAAAGTAAAGGCCAACTTAAAAGAAAATTATTTGCCCGCAGAATCGGCATGGTCCAACACCATCTTTGTGCGCGAACAAAATACATTTCAAGCCAAACAGTTTAATTTAGAAATCGACGAATCGCCAGGGTTTTCAAAAAGCAAACTCAAAGAAGTAAATTCAGAAATCAAACGATTCGCATCGCAAATGACCAAAAGTCCGCCAAAAGAATTTAAAGACTTTTTAGGCATTTACAGCGCCTCACTTTCCAAAAAAGACGATAAATTAGTTAATTCCAGCAAATTAAAAGTCTTAAAAGCATCTCGAATCAAGGACGAAAACCGCTCGGTTTCGATTGATGATGTGGAGAAAACAGCTTCTAACCTTTTTTTAAAACATTTAGATACCACTAAATTTTACCGTGTCAAAAGTGGATGGTTTGGTTCTCGTGATACCATTTCGTTTAGCAAAGAATATAATAAAAATCGAAAAAAAGGCAAAAAAGACAACAAACCAGAGCCAATAAATGTAACAGGAGCGAAATCAACAATAATTCATATCCAGTCTCAGGCGAGCGCGATGTACGGAATGAAAACCGATTTTATCCGACAATCGGATTGGTACAAATACACACTTGATGGTGCTGTTTATACAGATGATGATAAGTTGGTTTATGTAATCAAGTTTCAACCTAAGAAAGGAAAGGCAAAATACGAAGGCACATTGTATGTTTCTGAAAGTGACTATGCGGTGGTAAAAACTACATACAAACTTGCAAAAGGCAAAACCTTGGGAGGAATCAACTTAAAATGGATATTGGGTGTAAAAGTTTTTGAAAATGTAAGTTCAGGAACCTTGATTTATAAGGAAAATACCGCTACTAAAAAGTACTACCTGCAGTATGCTAATATTGAAGAAGGACAGTTTTTTTATCTTAACCGTCCGCTTAAATTTATAGAGTTGGCCAAAGAAGACCGTGACGTTTTGGCACTAGATATAAAAGCAGAAGGAACTATTTTAGACAAAACCGAATACCTTAATCTCGAGCACAAAGGGCTTTCATCCTCAGAATTTGAAAACATAAAAGAAAATGATTTTCAGTACATCAAATTGAACAAATACGACCCGAAATTTTACAAAGAATTTACAACACTCGAACCCGTTACTGAAATGAAACAGTATTCGATAACAGACTAGTTTTTTTTTCGTTTGAAAAAAAATCAGAGAGCCGCATTTTAAGAAGTTTGGACTTTAAGGATAACGAATGGAGTTCAAAGCTGTAAAAACCACGCTGGTAAAATTGCAGATGCCGTTTCTAACCAATCAGAAAGACACACCGGATTTGAGCCATCTCACGAATAAAAAAGCACAGGCTCTCGGGAGAGGACATTTTGACGATCCTTACTTTGCTGTTGGTTACTTTGTCAGTGCCTCAAGCTCTGTTTCTGTACCGTTAAAAATATTTACATCCACAAATCCTGAAATACCTGCAACAGAACCTTTTTCGGTAAATTGCCAAAACTGCCAATCCGGTTTCAAATTTTCGACAAAAAAATTATAATTAGCAATCCAAAAGGTGTACTCTGGAAAATCGTCTTTTAGAAAATCGGTATAAAATCGCTCGCCCGAATAGATGAGTGGTTTTACACCATAATGCTTTTCTATAATTTGCAACCAATTTTTAAGTCCCACTTTCAACTGAGCAATTGTTTGATTTTTGGGCATTTGTTCGATATCCAAAACGGGTGGAAAATCACCTTTTTTGAGTACCACGGTTTTTATAAATAAGTCGGCTTGCTCTTTAGAATTTTCATTAGGTCGGTAATAATGGTACGCACCACGAATGAAATTTTTGTTTTTTAAAGCCTTCCAATTTTCCTTGAACTTCTTGTCCGCACGCGCTTTTCCCACCGTTGCGCGAACAAAAACAAAGCGCAAGGGAAAATTATTTTCTATTATTCGAACCGAATCCCACAAAATTGTTCCTTGGTATTCCGACACATCAATTCCAACGGGAAGATTTTCGTATTTTGAAAGAAGTGTGTAATTTCTTACATCCGAAAGACGTTGTTTTTCGGCCGATGTCTTTGATATTTTATTTGATTTAAAACCAAGGTAATAAGCCAAACCGTTTCGGTAATGATAACCGGCTACAATTACAACAAGAAAAATTAGAGTACTAACCAACCAGGGCATTGATTTTCGTAGAATCGATTGCTTTTTTTTGGAATTTCTTACATTGGATTTCCTGACAGTGCGTTTTGTCATACTTTTTTCCCCTATTTCGTCATCTTATTATTCACCACAGAAAGCAACACATAAAACAAAATTACCAGCGGAATCCCTAAAAACTGAAATACAATTAAAAGCACTACAGAACTGGCCAAGAAAATAAGTTGTAATTTATTTTTAGAAAAATCGAACGACTTGATTTTTAATGAAAATAACGGAATTTCGGCGTTCAAGATGTAGGCACTTAACGCGGTAATACTTAATAACACCCATTTGTTTTTTAAAATTTCATACAAAAATTCTAAATTTGTATGTTGCATAACCAACGGCAAACTCAATATAAAAAGCGCATTTGCAGGTGTAGGAAGTCCGATAAACGAATCCGTTTGACGGGTATCAATATTGAAATTAGCGAGCCGATAGCAAGAACCTAACGTGATGATAAATCCCAAATACGGAATCCAATTCGAAGTCGTAGGATTTCCGTTCGACAACATCGTAAACATTACAAAACCAGGCACTAAACCACTTGTAACCATATCGGCAAGCGAATCCAACTGAAGTCCCAAGGGACTGGAAACCTTAAACAATCGGGCGAAAAAGCCATCGAAGAAATCCAAAAAAATACCCAAACTCACGAAGAAAAATGCCCTTTCAAAATCCATATCGATTGCAAAAATTAAAGCAATACAACCGGAGAATAAATTGAGTAACGTAATTAAATTGGGAATGTGTTTCTTGATGTTCATAAATTTCAAAATTTGAAAAACAAATTTAGCACAATAACTGTAAGACAAGCACGTTTTTACAAGAGATTTTTAATGTTCGATTTATGTAGTCTTATTTTATAAAGATATACCGAAGCCTCGTTAAAAATTTATATTTTTACAGTCGCAATTCATTTTAGATACCTTAAGGCTTTTGAAAAACCTAGCACTAATAATTACTTTACTTCTTCTCACTACTTCTTACGGGCAAGCGGTACGAAAATATTCCAATGAGTTTATGAATATTGGCGTTGATGCTGCTGCATTGGGAATGTCGAATGCGGTAACTGCCAGTTCGAACGACGTGAATGCAGCGTATTGGAATCCAGCAGGTTTGACCCATCTTGAAGATCATCAAGCCTCGTTTATGCACGCCAGTTATTTTGCCAATATTGCACAATACGATTATATTGCTTACGCAAAACCCATTGACGACCGAAGTGCCTATGGAATTTCAATTATCCGTTTTGGTGTTGATGACATCCTAAATACAACGGAATTAATTGACGGACAAGGCAATATTGACTACAACCGTATCAAGTTATTTTCGGTTGCGGATTATGCATTTACCTTTTCCTATGCTCGAAAACTGCAAGTTCAGGGCTTGCAATACGGTGTAAATGCTAAAGTAATTCGGAGAACCATTGGTGAGTTTGCCAATTCGTGGGGTTTTGGTTTTGATGTCGGACTTCAATTTGAACGCAACGATTGGAAATTTGGTGTAATGGTTCGCGATATTACTACCACTTATAATATTTGGAACATTGATGAAGAGGCGTATCAAAGTATAGCCAACGCCATCCCGGGCGAAAATCAAGAACTGCCAGAAAGCACTGAAATTACGTTACCAAAAGCCCAATTGGGTGTTGCCAAAAAATGGGAGTTTCATAACGACATGACTCTTCTTGCAGCAACCAACCTCAACATGCGGTTTGCCCAAACCAACGATATTATTTCGACCAAAGCGGTTAGTATTGATCCTGCTTTGGGATTTGAAGTGGGTTATACCGACTTGGTTTTTTTTAGAACAGGTGTGGGAAATTTCCAAAACATCACGCAACTAGATGGATCACAACAAGTGGGATTTCAACCGAATATTGGGTTGGGATTTAAATACAAAGGCATCCAAATTGATTATGCACTAACCGATTTGGGCGACCAAAGTGCAGCCTTGTATTCCAATATATTTTCGGTCAAAATTGATTTAAGTATTTTCAGGTAAATCCATCAATGGGCATACAGATTATGAAGAGATTACTCGTTTTATCGCTGCTTTTTTTTATCCAAATTCTTTTTGCACAAAACCCCACTCAAGACAAAGTCATTGTAAGTGTTTTGACCGTTGGAACGGCTGATGCTTCCCATTCGTTGTACGGACATACCGCGATTCGGATTAAAGACGATTCTAGAGGAATAGACCGTGTGTACAATTACGGGATGTTTGATTTTGGCACGCCCAATTTTATTGTTCGATTTGTAAAAGGCGACATGCAATATTTTGCAGGAGCGTACCCCTATGCTGATTTTGAATACAATTACCGCTACGAAAACCGTTCTATTTACGAACAAATATTGAACTTATCTTCGGAAAACAAAATTGCATTAATCAATGCTTTAGAATCCTCACTTACAGGAACTGAAAAATATTATACCTACAAATTTATTCAAAGAAACTGCACGACAAAAGCCGTTGATCTGTTCAATAGTGTTTTGCCCAAAGAAACCATTTACAAGCACGATGTTTCGGAAACCACGTATCGTGAAATTTTGTATCCGTATGCCGAACATCAGTTTTTTCAAAAGTTGGGCATCAACATTATTTTCGGTGCCGAAACCGATCTTCAGGCTACAAAGCTCTTCTTGCCGTTTGATTTAAAAAACAATTTGGATCAAACTCAATTGAACAACAAACCATTGGTTCTGGCCAATAAAACACTTTTTGAAGCCAACCGTGTACCCGAAAAAGCGTGGTGGGATTCCATTTACACCTTGGTATTTTTTTTAGGACTCATTGTTGCTCTTAAAAATAAAATCGTTACAAGAACCTATTTTATTGTCCTTGGCATCTTAGGTATTTTCTTCGCCTTAGTTGGGTTTTATTCGTTTCATGAAGAAATTGCGTGGAATTATAACGTACTGCTTTTCAATCCTGTTTTATTACTTATTGTTTATTTTGATTGGAAAAAAAACAAAAAACTTGTAATGTGGAGTACTTATTTTGCTTTAGTTTGCCTAGTGCTTTATACATTATTCATGATTTCAAAAATTCATTTGGGAATTGTGTGGCCTTTTATTGTCGCAAACGGTGTTTTACTCCTCCCCTTCTTGAAGGCTTCGGGACCTCCGAAAATGGAGCGTTAGGAAGCCTCACCCAGCCCCTCCAAAGGAGGGGAGCTAGGAGTTGAAATGGGAACTTTAAGATTAAGTTTTAAATTGAAATTGACTTCGATATTTCAAAGCCAAAATAAAAGCCCAAAGATTCGGAAGAAGCCTAAAGATTGTTTTATATCCCTGATGGAAGCGGCATCCTTTTCTCGACTCGTTTTTTAGAGGCGGGAAAAGATAGAGCGTACAGCAGGAACATGATTTAAAAGAAGCCTGAAGATTTGATCCAAAAAAAATTACTGACCACGGTAAAAAAGTACCGTACTGAGGGTTTTGATGAGGATGTTTAAATCCAAGAATATGCTTCGACGCTTGATGTAATACAAGTCGTATTGCAGTTTTATTAAGCTTTCGTCGAGCGATTCGCCATAGGAATAATTGACTTGAGCCCAACCTGTCAATCCTGGTTTTACTGCATGCCGCGTTTCGTAAAACGGCATGACCACTGCGAGTTGTGCTACAAAATGGGGTCGCTCGGGTCGTGGACCAATAAAGGCCATATCGCCTTTTAAAATATTATAAAATTGCGGCAGTTCATCGATGCGGGATTTGCGTAAAAACTTGCCAAAGGTCGTTACCCGTGTATCGTTTTTGGTTGAAAAAACAGCACCATCCTTTTCGGCATCGCTCCGCATGGTTCGGAATTTGTAAATTTCAAAGGGAACTCCATTTTTACCCACCCGAGTTTGTGAATAGAATAGACTGCCTTTGTTTCCGATAGCATTTCCAATAAAAACAAAAGGCATGAGTACGGCTGTTACAGCCAATCCGACCAATGACAGTATTATTTCTACGATTCTGACCAAGGTGAGGTACAGTTGATTGCTGTTGCTTCGGCTAAACGGAAAGTAACGGTAGAAATCGGTATTGAAATGCTGCATGGGAATGCGAAAGGTGTTGTTTTCATAGACTTGAGTGTAGTCGATTATGGTAAATCCTTTATCAAGAAGCACCATAATTTGCTTGAAAACAGTAGGGGTCAATCCCTCTGTGTGAACCGTTGCAACCACAATTTCGGAAATTGAATTGTTTAAGGCAAATTGAACTAAGGATTCTTGTTCTTGGTCGTTTTGCTTGGAATGGTTGGAATAATCTGTTTTTCGAGTACCGTCCAAAAGAAAAACGGCTACTACTTTATAATGCAGATTGATTTCTTGAAGTGTGTTTGCCAACGAGTCGGCGTCATCGGGATTGCAAAGCAAAATGGCTCTTTTTTCAAAGCGTTGCGATGCTAGAAAGCGTTGATAGAACAAGCGCCAGAAGAGCAAAGGAAGAAAGACTCCCGCGAAAAAAAGAATGATTTGCGTTCTGTTGAGTGGCAGTAAAGGAGTTAAAATGGGTGTTAATAAATAAAACAGTACTGTTGTAAAAGAAGTCAATACGATGCTCTTTAACATTTGAAACTGGTTACTTGCTACTTGCAGGTTGTACATTTCAAACACCGTACCGAGTAGAAGAATGTAGGAACTCAAAACAACTGCCCATCTTATACGAATGGTTGATAGGGTAAAATAATCAAATTCGAAAAACTTGCTCAACAAATGCAGTCCTACCAATACAAAAATGATGTCGCACATTCGCAACAATAATTTTCGTTCGGAGACTTCGAAATGTATTTTTCCTTTGTTAGGCATGTGGGTTCAAAGATGATACTATTTATTTTTTTGAAAGTTATTAAATCATCAATATTTGCGTTGGCGTTTATATTGCAACGGTATTAATACTACTCTTCCAAAAACTTTACTCTAAGCAATGCTAAACTGTACACAAAAGCGGGTGCGGCAATTCGCATTGCAGCATGGCTAATGGTGAGAAGCCAAAAAACCATAAAAATTAATGCAAAAATTTGGGACTGATTGCTAAAATATAAAATAATTGGCGTAAAAAATAAAATGAATAAGGCTATTAAACCCAAGCTGCCGTGTTCGCCCAGCAAGCGGGTTACTTCGTTGTGACTTGCTGCTTTAACTCCAGTCTCTTCCAATCGAATTTCTTTGTTTTTTCCTACACCTACCCCGAAAAAAGGATGGTCTAGAAACATGCTCAACTCTGATTTAATAAGTAACTCTCTACCGGTTAAAAAACTTTCTTTTTGGACACCTTTCGCGTTTTGGTTGGCATAGCGTTTATCAAGAAGTCCGCTGGTTTGAACAGAGGTATAGCCCCAAATTAAGACTGCTGCAAATACCGTTGCACCTGTAATCAGCACAATTTTCAGTTTGGCTGGAGTAGACATGACTCGGTACATCAATAAAAGTAAAAGTGCCATCATTATTAAACCCGTAATCATTCCGCCTCGAGAAAAAGTAACAATACATCGAAACGCAAAAAGGGTTACAAGTGCTGCATTGACGATTAGCATTAATTTTGATTTCGAAGAGAAAAGAAATTGTACAAAGGCAATAAACATTGCCAAACCCAATACGGTTGACACTTGATTGGGCCCAAATCCACCTGATGCAGCAAAGCTTGATTCTGTGCTTCTTATAACTTCCTTAATACTGGGTGTATACAAAAATAAGTTTACGAGCATGGCTATCAATGGCAACATCAGCATGGTCAATATGTCCTTTAAACGTGCGAAAGTAATGCTGCGTTGAAAGCAATAAACCGCACAAATACCTAAACAGGCCGGTCCCGTAATATTGAACGCAATGGCTTTGCGGATGTTGGCATCAAAAGATAGAGTCTCGGCACCAATAAAAATGCTTGGAACAAGCAAACACATAAAAAAAATGTACAAAAAAGCTCCTTTTGAAAAACCTTTATAAAAAATACCTAAAACCATGAATACCATTACCGTATATTTTCCGTATTCATTTAAAATAATTGCATCAATCATTTTTAAATACACATCGATTCCTGTAAAATAAGCAGCCATCAATAAGACCTCATTATTTTTATTACGGGTATTTATCACATAAAAAATTCCTACTACAAAAATCAGTAAACCATACATATAACCCAAAAAAGGCAATGAAAAAAACAGCACTCCCATGCCTACATGAGCAAAAATAGCGAGTATATAAAATTGTTCTTTTTTAGTCATTGGTTGTAATTGAACCGTTTTTATTGTAATTGAAAACCTGTATTAAATTTGATTTTCGTTATTCGACAAAATATATTTTTCTAATTTAATTCTATAATTCTCAAAAGTAAACAATTTAGCAATAAGCACTGCATTTTTAGATTGTTGTGAAAGTTTCTCAACATTGGACTCGAGCGCCATTTTCAAAACAGATTCGTACCCCCTATTGCCATTGACTTGCCAAACAAATCCATTGGTTTCATTGATGTAGTGCGAAATACTCCCCACGTTCGAAACGATGGAAATAGCTCCGTAACAAGCTGCTTCTGCAATGACTTTGGGAAATCCTTCTGATTGGGACGGTAGCAAAATGAAGTGTGCATCTTCTAAAATTTGATGCACTTTTTCCGTGGCTAAAAAACCGTGGAAAATGGCTTTCTCTTTTAAAAAAGAGGCTTTCTCTTCAAAAAAACTCCTTTCATTGCTGTCGCCAATAAAGTGAATTTGATGCACTTTAGTTAAACTAATTTTCTCTAATGCTTCCAAAATGAGGTTCATTCCTTTGGAAGCGTCGAGTCGGCCGATGAAAACTAAATTGAAATTTCCAGAAAAATTCTTCGAATGTGTGGTTTTTAAGCCTTGATTCCACTGGTCGAGCGTCAAACAAGGATTTTCAAAAGACAAACAATGTTTGGGTTGGTTGGGCCAAAAACCGTTGATTGTCACCGGACATTTGGCAAAATTACTTTTAAGCCACCCGCGTTGCATGCCATACGAAAGAGGCGGACGAATTTGATTCCAATCGCCGGCATATTTGACCCAAAAAGTATATTTTCGGGGTACAAAAAAACTGAAAAGAGGTAAAAGAAAAAGCCCCATACTTGTGGGAAGTCGCAGTTGAACTTCTGATGCCTGATGCAAATTTTTGATAACCGTTGAGGTAATTTTAGGAATCTTAAACAGTATTCCCAGTTTGCTGGCAAATGTTGTTCCGCCGTAAGGTGGTAGAGCCACAAACCTAATGTTTTTTTTGGTGTAAGGCAACGCATTGGCAGGTGGACTTGTGGGGTGCAAACACCCGATATGAATCACTTGTTCCCAAAAATCAGCTAAATAATTGACTTCGGAAATGGTGGAACCCCAGCCTACAATTTGTTGGTTTGTATCGAGATAATGTTCGGTATGAGATATAATTAGTAGTGTTTTACGTTTCATCTTTCCAAAATTTCCCTATATTTTCTACCTACTTTTTCCCAAGTAAATTCTGTTGACCATTGGATTGCATTTGCAGTATAAAAATCGTAGTTGTTTAAAATTTTCATCAGTGCATCCGAGATTTCCTTATTGCTTTTTGGATCGACTAATTCTCCCGAAAAACCAGACTTAATGGCGTCTTTGATGCCGCTGTTATTGGATCCTATAGCCGGTTTTCCGAGTGCATTGGCTTCCAAGATAGCGATACCAAAACCTTCAAAATCGCCATTTTCCAAAACATCGCTCAACATCAAAAAAACATCCGACTCTTTTAAAATTGCAACCAAATCGGTTTCAGGCAAAGCACCGTGAAAAGTTATGTTTTTTTCCACATCAAGTTGTAAAGCTAATTTCTGGAAGGCATTACGCTCTGTGGGAATACCGATGCAATGGTAGTGAATTTCTGGAAAAGTTTTTTTTAAAAAGGGCAAAGCTTTGATCACATTGTGTTGTCCTTTTCGATAGGTTACATTGCCAATGGTAATGATTTTTGGTTGGCCTTGTATGTGTATTTTCTCATCTAAACTATTGGATTTGAACATTTCAAATCCGTTATTGATCACATCTATTTGTAAATTTGGTTGAAATTTCAGCGCCCTTTCTTTGGTAAAATTAGAAACTGCAATTATTTTCTCAAAACGATTCAAACTCCATTGCGTTAATGCTTTGCTGAATGTTCCGCCAGCTCGAATTTCGGAACCGTGTAGTATGGCGGTGTACTTTTTATTTCGAAAAAAAACCTGCAGCAATCCACCCATCCACAACGGGAATTTACCCGAACAAATAACGGCTTGATTGCGTTTTACGACAGTAAATGCTTTTATCAATCTGTTTATTGGAGTCAGTGCATTTCTTTTGATCCGATGCACTTTACAAACGTGATTTTGGTCAAAAGTTCTATCCAGTTCCTGAGATCGAAAGTCGGTAACCACCTCCACATCACATCCCGAATTTTGCAAATAGGTTGATAAATGATGAGCGTGATTGCCTATACCACCTGGGAGTGGAGGAAATTCGGAGGTAAATAGTAATGTGTTCTTTTCCTCAGTCATATTTGCGGTTCAATAAATCAATATTGCTTAAATTATTTTCTTCCACTTTTTTACCATTCTCTAAATAATACCATTTTTTGCCCATCTTCTGGTATACCTTGTTGATTAGTTTTCTCTCTTTGATTAAAATGGTATTACTGTTGATAAAAATGGTGTTTTCTGGCAAATCAATATTAACAAATGCATTGGGAGCGATACGACAATTTTTGCCAATCGTAACATTTCCAATTATCTTACATCCCGCTCCTAAAATAACATTTTCGCCAATAATGGGAGCTCCAAAACTTTTAGAATCAATTTGTTGAACTGAACCAATAGTTACATATTGATAAATAGTAACATTATTATTTATTTCGGCTTTTCCTGAAATAAAAATCCCGCAATACCCATGAACAAAATTTATACTACCATTATTTTTGATGTATAAAGGCATACCGCTGCATCGTTTATGGTTATAATAAGCTACTATAATTCGGTAAAATTTTTTCAAAAATTTACTATTGGTTGCATTATATTTTTTTTTTAACTTGTTATAATCTCCAAAAATTCGATGTAAAAATAAAAATAGTATCATTTAAGAGCGTTTACTTTTAATAAATAGGTAAATGTATTGATGTCTGTTTCACTTAAAGGCCATAGTTCTCCCGAAGCTCTTTTATTGTATAGATCCAGTGGCAAAATTTTTAGTTCATTATCAACATTTGCAAGAAGACTTTCTAATAAAATTTTATTATTCTCATTTTTATAATATTCTTTCCAATCAATATTTTTCACTAATCTACTTTTATTCAATTTAATCAGTACTTGATCCATTCCGCTTCGGAAAGCCCAAACCAAATATTTTAAATAAATATTGCTGTCATAAGCAATAAATGGAATTTGAGAGGTTGGAAAATGTGAATACAGATTGAACCCTTTTTTCTTTAACATACTGTGCGTCAATTTGTCTTCGAACCTGTCTAAAGGCGAGAAGTTTAAATTATTTTTAACTATATGACGCGAAGCCATTAATACATAGCTTTGATAATGACCTTTAAAAACATTAACTTGTTTGGACATTGTTTTAGCTCCCCAGGTTGATATGTAAAATGCTTCTTCTAAATTTTCTTGATATTTAGGTTTAAATTTTTTAACAATAAATTTTAAAAATAAATCAATATCTAAATTTGTTTCTCTAATGTATGCTGTTTTATGAAACTCAAGGTTATCAAAAAAACCAGGATACGTAATTTCGAGCTTTGAGATTGCTTCTTCATATAAACGTTTTTGCTTTAAAGCAAATTCTTCAATATTTAAAGTTTTTAATTTTAGCTCATGACCTGAAAAATTTTTTAATTGATATTTTATTCTGCTTGATCGATTTCTGAGTGACTTTACATTTTTTGCCCTTAAAGTATCTAGAACATCCCCCAGAAGAATTATACTATTTGTAGAATAATTTTTCGCCCTAAGCTCATTTATTACTGTAAACCAAGAACTTAAAAAATAATCGCCGCCGTTTTTTATTAATGTTTCAAACTCCTCCACTGTAGGAAACAAATGATTTTTAAAAGATATATTGGAATGATGAGCTCCAATAAATGCGGCTATGTTATTTGCAATTTTATTATCTATATAATCCTCTTCCCCGTAAGATAACAAATCAAAATTGTCATCAATACTTTTAAATGAACTTAAAGTAATTCTTGAATCTACTCCTCCAGATATTGGCAAAATTACTCTTTCTGATAGTTCTTTATAAATATTTGCATTTTCCTGAAGTAAATGGATAGTCTGTAAAACATCAGCCTTTTTTATTTTTCGATTTTCGATATCCATACCATCGACCCAGAAAGTGGTTTTTTGATTGATATAATCGTGACTCAAATACTCTCCGTTTCTAAGTAATTTGACATCCTTTAATATAGTTCTTGTGTTCAATGGAGTATTTAGAACAGGCACCATTGATTGAAAAAGAGCGATTGGATCTTTTTCAAAACCAAAATCAATTAAATCATAAATATTGTTTGTTACAAAAACCTGATCTGAAAAATGATAATATAAAGGTTTCATTCCTATAAAATCAGAAAGAATGTGAACTTTGTTTCCTTCGAGTAATATAATATTATATTGCCCTGTAATATTTTCTGGAAAAACAGTTTCAGTAGTCATACAATTTTTAACAAGTAATTTAATCTCTAAAGTCGATAACTTTTTCTTTAAGATTAAATCATAAACAAACCCGTCAATCAAAATCAGTTGATTTGGTTCAAAATCAATAACAATATGCTCAGAATTGTTTCTAACAAAAAAATTATTG